>NC_021172.1:2400000-2747500 GCF_000230975.2 Hyphomicrobium denitrificans 1NES1
CTGTGACTCAACCAAGGTGTCGGATTTTTCCACGGTAAACGGCCCAGACGACAGCGTCATAGATCTGGACGCCCATCGGGCCGAAGCCTGATGTTGCGCTAGAGACCACAAATATTGAAGCGCCAGCAAATGGAGTGCGCGATCTTTCGCGTCTCAAACGATTTGTGCTTGCCGACTTGATACGCCATTGAGCGTGAATAGACTCACAGAGCATCTTATGCGGTCCGTGCTCTCATCCGGGAAACCCGTGGCCTTGTCGGCTGCTGGCCGTGTCTTTGCAAACCATCGAGAGCACCTTGGAGCATCGAAGCAACACCATTTCTTTCACGCTCCGCTCGGCCGCCTCGATAGCCTCAACTGCATCGTCGGAGAGCACGCTCTGGTGGAACCTGTCATCGGGCTCGAGTGCAGGTTCGTCTCCGAACAAAACTTAAGAAAACTTAGCGGCTCTCGGAAAGCAGTCGAAGCGAACGATCTGGGCAGACGTTATTATTGAATTTGCTGGCTAAAGCCCGTTTGCCGCGAGTTTAGAGAGATGTCTAGGTACCAGGTGTATCTTTGCTAGGTGACTGCGCGTATGGTTCCCACATCACCGGCCTGCATTTCCGGGCGTCGGTGGCTGAGAGTTGCGCTTTGCTCCCGCCTATTTAACCTGTGGGACAGCGATGAAGTTTCCCCCCGATCGCTATGACGACCACCAGACAAGTGTTCTCCAGGCCGCGCATAGCGCTGCCTGCAAAGAGCTATGCATTGGCGAAATGGACAACGAAAGCCGTGAACACGTATCCGCGATGATGATCGCGTTTGCGAGAGACGGACATATTGAAATCGAAAAACTTAAGGCTTTTGCGGTCCAACAATTTAAAAGTTGGCGTTTTCCCGAAGCTCATCGCTTGGATGAATAATAGAAAAATAGTCATTGTAGGAGGCTGATCGTGAACGAACGAACGACGCGCAAGTCGGTTACATTTCTGCATCCGTTCTCGCTCGCAGCCATCGATGAAATACTGGAGCCGGGCACCTACATCGTCGAAACGTTCGAAGAAGTTATCGAAGGACTGTCGTTTGTCGCCTACCGGCGCGTATCGACAACGATAGTCACGGCTGCCGAGGGATACGGCCCGGGTGCTCGACAAGTCATAACTATAGACCCGAACGATCTCGAAGCTGCCCAGGAACATGACGCGCAGATCGAACTTTCCACGGGACCACTGGCCCACTTAGTCGCGCGATAAAGACCGATAAACCGTCAGGCGGCGATGCGATCGCAGGCGATTGAACTACTGTGATGAATGCGCTTGGCGCCGAGGCGCTAAACCTGGTGGATGCTAAAAAGACCCCACGCAACCCACGCTCGATCATCTTTCAGTTTTTCTGCTTATGGCCCGTAGCGCCATGAGGCTGACGGCGGCTTTCAGACCATCGCGACAGAATGCGAACGGCTGAAGGTCGATCGACGGTCGATGCCAAGAGCGGGCTGTGACGAGGTTTCGTCATCGTGCCTAGCCGCTTTCGGCGACGTCCGCTTTCCGAGCAAATCCGGGCGAGTTCCTTATCCAGCTGAAAGTCGATTTTGACCCAAAATCGGAAATCGCGAGAGCGGCGAAGGTATTCGTGATGAGATACTCTGCTTGGTGACATGAACGGCGCTGCGGTTAGAGCTTTTTGAAACGGTCTACCCTTGTAATTGTCGGAACAGGGATTATGTAAGGTACATCGGTTTTGGCGTCTTACGCCGTTTGCCCAGTCATCATGGGCGCTCATAGACAAAATCCAAACATCGACGATCATGATCAACCGCGCGCAAGCGTTGCTGATTTCCATTTCTCAAACGAAAGAAAACTATGCAAGTTGGTACCGTTAAATTCTACAACGATCAAAAAGGCTTCGGCTTTATCGCGCCAGACAACGGTGGTCCGGACGTGTTTGTCCACGCTACCGCTCTTGAACGCGCGGGGCTGCGAAACCTCGCCGAAGGTCAGAAGGTCTCATTCGACACTGAGAAGGACAGTCGTTCGGGGAAGATGGCCGTTGGGACCATCGCCGCGGTCTAAGCGCTGTTTGGTGTTGACCACGGATGTACTGGCAACGCCTTAGGCTTGACGCCCCGCTACTGGATGCCAGTGGCGGGGCTTGCCTTTCGCGGGGGGGGCGCACGCGAAAAGCGGCGTCTTTGATGGAGCTGCATTATCGGAAATCGAGAGGCTCTTGGCGTTATCGGCAGTACTGCCGTCGGCAGCGACAGTGCGCGCATTCGCGTTGCAACTGTCGATGATCTTGCGGCGATTGCTACATGCTTAGATCTGGCGTTCGCGTCGTTTAACGAATTTGAAGACAGCGAAGATGCCCCACTACCCGACGACCTAAAATCGCGAATTATTGAGGGTTCGGTCCGTCTGATCTGCAATGGGACGCAGGTCCTTGGCTACATCTCGTTCTGGCCCGCTGCCCATCAGATGTTCATAGACACACTGGCTGTATTGCCGACGCATCACCGGCAAGGACTTGGCAGCAAATTACTAGCGTTTGCGGATGTGGAAACTTTGCGGCTCGGTTTCAAAGCTGTAACCCTGTTTACCAAAGCCAGAATGACGGGCAACTCGCAGTTCTATCAAAGCCGGGGCTATCGAGAGACCGGGCGTTGTGACGATGACGGGTTTTGCCGGGTATTCTACACAAAGACCTTTCAACCGCGGTAATGGCAGAGGCAGTGCTCTATGCGCCGTCGTTTCCGTACATTGTTTTTCGGACACGTGTATTACGCCCGACCCAACGCTTGAGAAGCGGATAAGACTTGCGTTTTGAATGTCGACCCAGCCGAATTGGGGTTCTGAATCGATGTCTCCTCCTGGCCCTAAGCGCCAACAGGCTGACGGCGGCTTTCAGACCATCGTGATAGAATGCGAACGGCTGATGATCGATCGACGGTCGATCCCAGAAGCGGCCCTAAGCAACTGCAGCATGAGCCGGTGACCGATGGCTGTGCTGCCGAGAAAGCTGCCGAGGACGACCCAGGCTGTAATGCGCCGCACATGGTCGAATTGTCCCAATTGCTGACATTGCACTTTCATTATCGGTGATGCGTGGAATCCTCGCGACGATGTCCGCTAGGTGAGTGATTGCGTAATCACCAGTTCGAACGTCAACCTACAAGCGCGCGAGGAAATCCCGGAACTCCGGCGACAATTCCTGTCTCGTTGCGGCCTCAGCAGCGAGCAGAATTTTTGCGGCAAGGCCGAGGCCACCTTCGGTGCTTTCGCACGCCTGCTCGATGGCGAGGCACGTCCGCATGGGCATGCGGAGCTCGAACCGCCGCGCCGTCGTCATTTCGCGCCAGGTTTCAACCACCCACCGACCGACGGAAGCGGATACCGCCCCTTTCAGTTCGTTCTGTCTCGTCGAATCGACGATGCGACACTGCGCTTCGAGAAGCTGACTAGGCGACAGCTTCTCCCGCCGGGTCGCCAGCAGAGCCAACCTCGAAGTAATCAAGACCTGCGATCCATCGTTGATCATGCTCCGGCCCGACAGCGCGTCAACCAGAGGGCCAAAGGCAGGCACATCCGAAAGCGTGCTCGACAGTTGCTGGCCAAGTTCTGCCAAAAGCTGTCCCTGCTTGTTGCAGACTGCCTGGACTGCAAAGGCAATCACGGCATTCTGAATGCTGGAGACCACTATGGCGTCGGAATAATCCGCGGCCACCAATTCACGCAGTCTTCCGCGCGCAAGCAGTCGATTACCATTGCCCGGTTTGCCTGCAGCGTCCCTCAAGGCCAGCATCGACGCCGCGTAGGGCTTCAGTTCCTGGACGAAGCGCGACAGATCCAGACGACGCACACTCTGCTCGATGCGCTCCTTCGCCATCAAACTTTCGCAATTGAGAATCCGTCGCTCCGACGGCCAGCCGTCGATCTCCTTCGTGATCGAGCCCTTCTCAGTGTGTCTCAGCTCCAGCAGGGCCAGCTTGTACCAGTCGACCTCGATCGGATGCGGCTTGCGCCCTTGCAGAGCTTCGATCGGCTCCAGGCGGCTACAAATACCGAGCGAAACCTCGAACTTCTTCCGGCCGGCCTCATCCACTGCCGATAGCCACTGATCGATATTGCCGACGACCCCGCCGACGAGAAGACGGGCACAGTGCTCCAGATCGCTTCGGTCAAGGTGATAGGGCTCGATCCGCGCGAGTGCCTCTTTCAGCGTCGAGACCGCGTTCTCCACATGGCCATGGTTCGCCTGAGCCCAGGCCAAATCCGCCAACAGTCCGGTCGCCATGATCGTCATTTCGTCGCCGCCTCGCGACGCCGCGTCAATTGCCCGCCGATAGTAGTCGATCGACGAGCTCCAGTTACCCAGCCGCGCTGCGCTGATGGCGGCTTCGCGCATCGCAAACGCCTGCTCCACGAGGTCATCGGGCGGTAATTGCTCGGCGATGGCCGCGTAGAGCTTGCTCGCCTCCTCGTTTCGGCCAGCGCGGTGCAGAACCTTGGCTCTCTGACGGGTCAGCTCGATATGCGGCCCGAAGCACCTCTCGCCTTCATCGAGAACAGTCATGGCGGCCCGCTCGTCGAGTCCGTACTCATCCAGGATGACCGAGTGGGCTACGAGGCAATCGATCGCGAGGGACCGCTTTCCCCACCTCCCGGCGCGAGTCGCCATGTCGGCGTAGAGCAACGCGGCGACCTTCGGGTCGAACCCCTCGCGCTTCTGGTCGGCAAACCAGGCATTGCCGGTGAACAGCCGGAAATTCGCGAGCTTGCCCTCAAATCCAGCCAGCAGGTCATTGCGTTCGGCGGCCGGCAGGTCGTCCAGTTCCTTGAACACCGAATGCAACGACGCCACTGTCGGATTCTTGATCGCGTTCATCACGAAGAGGGCCTGATGCATCGCCAGACCCTCCGCGTCGTCCAATTGTTCGGCTCGTGCCTGCGCCTCTGCCAGTACCCGGCCCTTACCGCTTCTCAGCAATTCTTTCACGCGCAGAGTCAGCTGTAGCCAGTTTGGAACCCGTTCCGGCAGGCGTTGCTCGCTCAAGCCCGCCCACAGTGCGATCATTTCGAATCCAGACCCGAGTTCTGAAATCTCGAGTGCGGCGGCTTCCTTGATCCCTTGGGCAAAGCATTCATTGACTTGCTTCCACTCTTCGAACTCGACGAGAACGTGGAACTGTGCGAACCGCAACAGCACGCTCAGGTACGGATTAGTGTCGAAGAGGGGCCGATCAATCCGCAGGTACTTGAGGGCCATCAATTCATGTGCGACGTAGCGCTTTTTCGATTCCTCGACCGTTATCGGAAGGGCCGCCAGCATCATCAGCCCCGGCTCGTGAGCGCTGGCGAAGGCATGCAGAAATGCCGTCGAGAGCAGATTGCCCGTCATCGGCCGCCGTGAAATCAGGTTGTTGACAATCGCGTGCTGTACCGATCTGAACTCCAACGCCGGGACGACATCCCTTGCCGCTCCCGACAGCAACGGTGACAGTCGATAGTAGCCCCGGCCCAGGTCCTCGATCCACGGGCCGATCAGCCAGTCGAGTGCCTCTCCGGGCTGTGTGAGGCTCGGAGCCAGCTTGCCAAGCTCGAGTGCCAGCGGCCGATCGAAATACCCGCCGATCACGCTCAGCCGATACAGCAGACCGCGCGACCGCTCGTCGACCTCGTTCTGGAGCCGCCGCCGTGCAGCTGTACGCTCGTCCTCAGCGCCCCTAGCCGGCAGTCTTGGATCGATTCCCGCCAAACGATCGGTCGTCGGCCAACCTTGTCGCGCGAGGCGTTTCAGTCGTGCGTGCACGAGCTGGGGGTTTCCACTGCCGCAGACAGTGTGAGTGACCGGTCCCCAGATTTCCGCGTCGCCGCCGAGTGCGGCAACCAGTTGACCCACGTCCGCCTCGTTGAGGTTGGAGGCCCGCACCACCGCATCGCCGCTGGCAAAAGACAAGAGTCGGTCCGACGGCAAGCGGCTGCAGGTCACCACGACAAGGCAATCACTCACTCGCGCGGCGTCAAACACCAGGCTCAGCGCATCCTCGATTTCCGCGTCCAGCTGGACCGGCAGGTCGTCAAGAATCACGCCCGCCGTCCCGCTTCGGATCTGGCCCAGGCACTGCCCCATCCTGAGCCGCGCTTCGTCCGCTTCAGCGCCGCGTAGATCGATCAGCGGCCACTTCCCGCCAAGCCGACGCGCCAGAAGACGGGCCAAGGTGGATTTGCCGAGCCCGGTTCCGCTTTGCAGGACCAGCCAGCCATGCTCTGTCAGCTTTGCTCTAAGATCATCGACGAGCGCTGTTCGCTCAGCGACAGGCAAGGGCAACGGTCGATCGCCAGCGTCGAATATGCGGTCTGGCGATTGCACCCTTGCGTCACCGACTTGGCCGGCCAGCAGTTGCCGCAGAACCGGGTTGGGCACGGGCGTACACGTCCCGGATTCGATGATCCCATCGAGCTCGACGGAATCCAGGACGCGATCGGCGCCTTTCGATGCGATCTCAAGTATCCGCGCCAGCAGCGGATCGAGAATGGCGGTCAATTCGGCAACGTTCGTCCCCGCGACAAGCGATCGACCGCGTTGGACCAGTTTGGCCTCCACCTGCCGCCGCAAATCATGGAGTGATGGCTGATCCACATCCCAGTGTATCCGCCGGAGCAGATGCTCTCGCACGTCGGCGTCGCTCGCCCCTTCCAGGAATTGCCTGAGTTCGGTCGATAACGGGAGGGTCAGCAAGAGTGCCCTGAGCGGGCCAACATTGCCACCTTGTCGGGCGGCAGTGCGCCAGTAGGCCAGGCCCGGCACATTGCCCGGCAACTCAGACTGCTGCTCGCGTCCGATAATCGACGTGGTCAGGTAGCGAAGCGACACATGGCGATTGGGGTTCTTCTGCTTGAGAGCCCAGAAATTTCTTAGAGCCTCAACGACTGGCCTCGAGCGTAGTGTAATGCTATCGGCAGTCCTCCGAACCTGAACCGCTTCAAGGCATTCCCTTACCGCGGTTGCGTAATCCTCGGCTACTTCCACATGCAGGCTCGCACCCGGCTCCAGATCAATCCAGGCGAGTGCCGTGCACATCAGCTGATAGGCATACCCGCCGATAGCATGAATGGCTGCTCGCGCCTCGTTGTCCGAGACGGGCGCGCCCATTTTCGGTAGCGGCGACCTAGATTCGTTCATGGGAGATCATACCAGCTTCGCCGGGTGTCCGCTGTTGGGGGTGAGCGACCGGGTCACAACGATGATCTTGTTGCGGATGAGAACCGCAGAGCGACGGCAGCTTTCTCGGCTTCTCGAAGTTGCCGCAAGGTCCCAATAGCTGCCGTCGCACGTACTGAGGTATCGCGTTATATGTCGATCTTTTCCGCAATCTCGATCGCATCATCAACCTCGATGCCGAGATAGCGAACCGTGCTTTCGATCTTTGAGTGCCCGAGCAGGAGTTGGACTGCCCGCAGATTGCCAGTTCTTCGGTAAATCAGCACGGCCTCGGTTCGCCGCAGTGAATGCGTGCCGAACTTAGCCGGATCGAGGCCAATGCTGGCCACCCATTCCTGCACGAGCCGGGCGTACTGGCGAGTAGTCAGCCCCTTCTGTCGCCACGACCAGCGGAGAGGAACTGGCCCGGTTTGCGTCCAGTCAGGCGCAGGTACTCGTTGATCGCCTGACGCGTCTGGTCGGTCAGCTCGAACCGAACCAGCCTTCCGGTCTTCTTCTGCAGCAGATGAAGGACGCGACCATGATCAAGTTTGTTCTCGCGAGTTCGGCGGCATTAGCACTCGCGACTGCCGCGCCTGCTTTGGCTCAGGTTTTGGCGGATCAGTATCGGCACAATCAAAACGGTAGCAGCACTTTCGACAGCATCGACCCGACACGGACGGATCCCGGAAGTGCGCGCGATCGCTATGAGCCCGCTCCACACAGAAGGCATTCGGCCTCGAATGGGGCGAGTACTGGAGAAAGCGGCCACTTTGACTCCGGCCCCAATGATCCACCTCCGCCTTACACGCCGCAAAGAGAAGGTGGTCGATAGTCTGACGCTGCAACGCGGTTGGAGATCAACACTGCTTGACGTCAGCCGAACAGGTATTGCGGTGACGTGTCAGCGGTAGGCCCAAAGTTCCGGGCATGCGGCGGCCGCGGCCTTTCTCGGCAACAAGGTGCCGCAAAGCGAGATCTAGGCGGGCATCCTTCCGCGGCGTGGGTCGTTCTTCGGGAACGAACCTGGATCGGCTGCCGTTAGAAATAGGAGCGCTATGCTGTTGATGTGTGGCGTTTGCGAAGGGCCCGCTATGCACGTGGAATTGTGCGGCGGGTCTTTGCCGCCTACCAATCTCCACATCCCTCTGCCGCGCAGCCGAGGCTAGATACACGCCGAGTTTGTGCGACCAATTCGACAAGCCGCGGGGCCGTTGACACCGGCGTCCAGTACGTTTGAGGAAAGCCGAAAGAAATGCTGCAAAATGGATTAGAAAAAATGGATAAGCGGGCTGGTGCCGTGAGTTTGTCTTGGCGTGTTTTTGCATTGGTTACGTCCGGCGCCATCACCGCAAAATTGCTTATGAGTAGGATTGGGGGATTGTTCGGAAAGGGCTCCCATCCCGAAGATGCAGCGAAGTGATCCTGTTTCCGGCGCTTGGTGCCGCCGCGCTGCATGGGGTAGGTAGTTTCCGACCCTCGTTCCGCACCACACATTCTGAAATGTTCGCAATACCCAGAAAGCGAGCGCGACGTCGAACCGGGCTATCAGATGAATTTGATGAGTCAAAACCAGCGTCCGCGTCCGTAGAGCTGCCCTCCAAAGGACGCCGAGAACCGTTGCCGGCCTCTGGCAGAGCAGCCGAGTAAAAGCTCATACGGACATGTCCGTATTGATCAGATAACCGCTCGCGCAGACGAAATGTCCACCGCCGTCCTGCTGTGACGGTCGCTGGGAGCTGGACTTTGCAGTCGTCTGCGCGCGGAACTAATCCATTTCGCGAAATCGTTATGATCCACCAATCTCAAATGGAGAATAAAATGACACGACTAGCCATAAACGTCCTAACTGCCGGAGTTCTCGCTGCCGCGAGCATCGCGACAATCCCAGCCTTCGCAGCAGACAATATGCAGACGGCGGAAGAATTGCGTACGAGTAAGCTCGTCGGCTCGAAGGTCTACAATAACGCCAACCAGAACATCGGCAGCATCGACGACATTATTCTGAAACCAGATGGTTCAATGGATGAGGTTGTCTTAAGTGTAGGCGGCTTCTTGGGAATGGGCGATAAATACGTAGCCGTGCCGTTCAGCAATCTGAAGATCACCCGTGATGGCAGCAGCTTTAAGATCGTCACCGACGGGACCAAGGACTCGCTGAAGGCTTTGCCAGCTTATCAATTCTTCAAGTCGTAGGTTATTGTGGTTCGCTATCGATCTCGGAATAGGATGCCGATGCGTCGGCGACAAATTCCAGATCAGAAGCGTCATTTTTCTCGTTTGCTCTGGTCTTTTTTTGCTGGATGCCCGAAGGCAACGCGGATAATTCCCTGCAATGTCCCCGCTGCGGCGCGAGGACCGACATGCGCACCGACATAGCATGCGAGCGAGGTACCGCACCGACTTTTCCTTTGCACGGCGAGTTGAACCCATGCAGTTCGCGGGTAGGCAATTGTCCTTATGCGGAACGAACGCACATCGAGAGTGGTTGAAACACGGGAGGCCCGATTTCCCGGTCTCTGATTCGAGGACATCATGCACAAGTTTTACAAAGCCCTAACGGTAAGCGCTGCGACATTGGCTCTGATCACAGGCGGGGTGACGTTGGCATTCGCCGCGCCGTCAACTTCAGCTACGGCCGGTCCAACTGCTGGGACAAGTACAGGATCAAGTACGGGTGACAGCGGTGCTAGCAGCCAAGGAGCAAAAACTTCCGATCGTACTCCGGGGGATGCGACGCCGCAGCGTACGCCAAACGCAACTGCCACCGGAGCGGTTGGCACGGATGTCGGCAATACTTCGGGCGGCACGTCTGATCGGACTCCGGCCAATCATTATATCCCTCCGAGCAACTGAACTAGCGACGTTGAATCCACGCCAGATCTATTTGGTCTGGCGTTCGACCCGCGCTTTGACTGCGCTCTCTCTTAGAGTCTTATTTCGGTGCCCTATATTGGATCTCAATGCAAATGAACCCGACGTCCAGTTACCCGAGGCCCTATCTCGAAACCCTTTCCTACCGTCCCCGTTTACCAGCCTGAATTGCGTGTTCCAGGGCTTGAAGAAACTGAGATCTGTCGCATGGTGTGAATGCCGGATTGAATCCTCGGCTCCCACCAGTTTCACGCAAGTGCTTTTGCATTTCCCGCATCGCAAGCGCCATGCCGATGTTCGCCTCGCTGAAAGGCTTGCCCGTCGGCCCTATGCACTGAGCTCCAACCCTCAGACACCGTGCGGCAAGTAAAATATCTGCCGTTATCGCGATATCGGACGCAGTAACACGCTCCGCGATCCAATCATCGGCGGCATCAGGCTTGTCATTGACCACAATGCGTTTGATCAGCGGACTTTCGTCAAGCCGCATCCAGCTGTTCGAGACCATATGGATGGTAAGGCCATGACGCTCCGCTACTCGGACGATCTCAGCCTTCACGGGACACGCGTCAGCATCGACGTAAATTTGCATGCCTTGCATCTTTCTATGGCCGCACAGCCTGTTGTCTCGTGCAGAAGCGCAGTAATCGAAGTTATTCCGTGCGGATTTGCAACGATTCTCGCTGTTTGCTCATTATAACTTTATGGCGCAGGCGTGGAGAGTTTGCTTATGGACTTCGAAGATGGCGGCAAATTAGGCATCGATTTGGCCGCGCTTTACATGCGACTCCGAGACGAACTCGGCCACGACCATAGTGGCATGGACCCCAACGACAGAACGCGCGCGCCCATAGCAATGGCGATTTTGGCCTATGCCGATACGGGTATCGCCAACGTTCATGACATCGAAGTTTCTGTAAGAAGAGTATTCAGGCTCCCCGGCCAAACGATCAATCGACCCCCTTTTAGGAGTTTCATATCGGGCAACCGTGCTTAACACGCCGTGGGCATGAGGATTTGTAATGACTGTTCCCTTGTGTGAGTACGCAACACGGAAAGACCAGACAGCTTTGCATTTTAGGTATTTTCCGAGTCTCGCTTGTGAGCCGCGTCTTCGCTTCAATCACCTTGATCCCCGGTTCAATCCCTCGCCGGTCGGTCACTATGGATGATGCTAGCTCTTCCCGGGAGCAGGCGTCGGCGCTCTCTTGGCACCCCCAAACAGCGCTTCCATATGCGGCGGCACCAGGTCTCCCTGGCTTGGTGCTGCTTTCGAACGAGTGGTGCTTTTGTCATGAGTGTCTACGTTAAAAAAATCATCGAAAGGCGTCGGCTATTTGCCGGAGACGACGCTTTGTTTGGAGTTAACCCTGTCGGGCGGAAGCTCGCGCATGCTGTCACGCGTGCCTTTCTTTTGGTCGCTCTCGTGTTGATCGCAAACTCGACGAATGCTCATGCTGACGCTTCAGCAGATTGCAACAATGGGACCAATGCGGCGCGGCGGATCCGCGCGTGCACTCAAGTCATTGAGAGCACGATGATTAGCGACTCCATATCCATGGCCTATATGAACCGAGGCATCGCCAGGGCGGAACGGCATGAGCCTTCGAAAGCGCTGGCAGACTTCAGCTCTTCTATAGCTGCTAATTCCAGCAATGGTGTTGCATATTATAATCGAGGCAACGTGTACTTTGACTTGCAAAAGCTTCGGCAAGCGCGTGCGGACTATTCCAAAGCCATCGAATTCGAACCGGACATGGTGTTTGCATTTCTGAACCGTGGACTGGTCAACGAAAAGCTTGGCGATCACGCCTCCAGCTTCTCAGATTACCAGGCGGCTTTGGGTCTCGATCCAACGCTGGCCGCAGCATCGGCTGGTTTAAAGAGGCTCGAAGCGTTGCCGGTTAGCGTAAGCAGTCCAAAGCCGCAGTGAACGCTTCTTGAGCCGGCATTTTCTCAAATCAAGGGATGTTAAACCAGTGTGGGAATATCATAAGAGCGCCCGACATCAGGCGGTAATAGATGAAATGAAGGTGGCTGCTGATCGTTCAGCCGCGCAAGCTAAGGCTGCGGCAATAAAGCTGGGGCGCGAGCGCGATGCCAAGCTGGCTCTCACCGAACACGAAATGAAGAGGGTCGCCACTCTCGCCAAAACCAAACGTCTGCGCGCCGAACGATTGGCATTGGCTGCCGAGGTTCAGTCCAAGACTTTACCCTCAAAAACAACTTCCTCCCGGCGCCGATCAAAATAATCAGATATTCGAATGGCTTTGGTTCGCCGCTGCTAAGGCGCGTACCCGGTTCGCGTGGCTTTCGATTCAGATATTGTAAGGAGATCTACAATCCAAGTTCATTTTCAAACGAAGGATTTATTCCATGGCACTCAACTTTCCAAATCCGACCCGAAGCTATGACACCAAGCATCACTGCGTGCGTTTTTGGGGTTACGATGGAGCTTTCGAAGTCAGCTTCACGGTGGAACAGGGCGTGTTCGATAGAATCAGCTCGTCCCCAACGGGAGACGAATCCGGAACTCTGAAGGTTTTTGACAAGTATCGCGACAAGATTCTTACAGCTGCCCGCCGCGTTTATCGCGGTCGCCAAGTGGGAGCTTACACCTTGATCTCGGCTGACTTCTGAAGCGGGCTGCAACGCGGCCCCTTTCAGCTTCATGTGCATGTTCCGAAGCCATGAGCAAACGATCAGGCTGTTGCTTCGACGCCCGAAGCAAGTTGCATCGCTCGAGCGAGGTCTGAAGCAAAGAAAGGCTTCTGAATCACCACGGCATCGGGCCTTAGCGCTTTAACGCCGGAAACATCGCCGCTGACAAACACGTGTGGCACCTGCCGTGTGAGCAAGATTTTTGTCATGGCTGAGATTCCGCTGCCGTCTCGCAATCTTGCGTCAACGATCATCATGTCCGGCTCGTATCGGGCGGCGGCCGCGACTGCGCCGGCTTCTGTGCTCTCGGTTGCACAGATCGTGTGACCCATGTCCTCGAGAACCTGTGTGTACAGCATTGCGATCAGCACCTCGTCTTCCACTAGGAGGACACTTAGCGGTTTCATCTCGCATCATCTCCCGCGCCGCCTTCGTTCATCCAGATCTGAATGCGATCGAGCAGATCCCAATTCCCGGGCCGCACGCTTGCTGTTGAGGTGCGCTGACTGAGGCAGCGCTTTTCATGTTGAACTGGCTCGGCCGGCGCCACACTGTCTTCGTCAGATGGCGCCTGAGCCCAAAGAAATTTGTTCATGTTTTCCTGCAGACGACCAGGACCAATGGCCTCGGTAGTCGGACTCGATTGACGAGCCGAACATCATCGTTCGACCTAACGCCTCGGCTCTTGGGCTGGAAGGTTCGGAAACTACTCAAATGCCAGGCTAAAGCGGGGCACGGTCCAGAACGGGTGGCCCTGGTGTGCGGATTCCGCACGGACAATTAAAAGCTTCGGTGCGTAGAGCGTGATATACCAAATCTCGGCGTCTGTCGGGGGGCAAGCCTCTCAAGGATATTTACCCCATGCCCATGGATCGCCCCAAGAAACCTGATGCGACGCGATCGCCAATAGGTTCGAAACCGCCAGCAGCACGCGGTCCACCCCTAGAGCCGCATGTTTTTCCTGTCGTTGGCATAGGTGCGTCTGCCGGCGGTCTGGATGCCTGCCGAAAACTTGTGGATGCGATTGCGTCAGACAGCGGTATGGCATTCATTCTTGTCCAGCATCTCGATCCCACTCATGAGAGCATGATGGTGGATCTGTTGGCCGATCATACCGCGATGCCGGTACGACAAGCGACCGACGGTATGCCGATCGAGCGCAACCACCTCTACATCATTCCTCCGGGAAGCTATCTGACCGTCGGCGGCGGCGCACTTCACCTCTCGCGGCCCAATGTACGCCATGGCGCTCGTTTGCCATTCGACTTCTTGCTTCACTCGATGGCCGCTGAATTCGGAACGCGGGCCATCGGCGTCGTTCTTTCTGGAACGGGGGCCGACGGTAGCCTCGGGCTCAAAGCCATCAAAGAACAAGGCGGTTTCGTAATAGCGCAGGATCCGGATGAGGCGAGCTATGACGGCATGCCTCGTAGCGCCATCCAGACCGGCTCGGTCGACGCGGTTTTAACGATAGTGGAGATTGCCAACGCTCTTGCAGATCGCGGACGACGAATTTCCAACGGGCCGACGACGCCGCTTGCGAAGGATTCCACCCCGGATTGCCTATCGGAGATTATCGATCTCTTACGCGCCAAGACTGTCCATGATTTTACGCTCTATAAGAAGGGAACGCTGCAGCGCAGGATCGATCGACGCATGGCCATGTCTGCGATCGACGCGAACAACACGAGTAAGTATCTTGAGATTTTGCGTAGCGATGCAAACGAGATTGATCTTCTCGCTAAAGATCTCCTGATCAATGTAACGAGTTTTTTCCGCGATCCGGAGGTATTCGATTTTCTCGCGCAAGATACCATCCCCGAACTGATCCGTGATCACCATGAGGAACAGCCCCTGCGCATCTGGATTACCGGTTGCAGTACGGGTGAAGAGACCTACTCGCTAGCCATGCTGTTCCGCGAGGCAATCGCCGTCGCAGATAGAAATATCAAACTTCAGGTCTTCGCGTCCGATGTCGATCGGGATGCGGTCGCCGTGGCGCGGGAGGGTCTTTATCCTGAGACCATAGCGACCGACGTATCTCCGAAGCGGCTTGCCCGTTTTTTCTCGAAGGAAGATCATAACTACCGGGTGCAGCCGACATTGCGCGGCTCGGTGGTCTTCACCGTGCAGGATGTATTGGCCGATCCGCCATTCTCGCGTCTCGATTTGGTATCGTGCCGAAATCTTCTGATCTATTTGCGGCCAGAAGCGCAAGCGAAGGTCATTTCGGCTTTTCATTTCGCCTTGCGCGAAGGCGGCCTCCTGCTTCTCGGGAGTTCTGAAACAGTGGGCAATGCCGCAGACCGTTTCGCTACCGTATCGAAGGCGGCACGACTTTATCGGCATATCGGGCGCAGCCGGAGGGGAGACTTCGGATTTTCACGAAGCGCCAGTAACGTACAGCTTCCATTGCGGTTGACGGAAGTTCCACCTCCGTCGCGCCAAGCGGCATTAGCCGAACTGTGTCGGCAGATGGTGATGGAGGCTTATGCCCCGGCCGCGGTGTTGATCAATCGCAAGTATGAATGCCTCTATTATCTTGGCCCGACGGATCGCTATCTAAAGGTGGCGACGGGACGCCCGATACACGATCTGCTGGCTATGGCACGCGACGGCTTGCGAACAAAACTTCGCTCCGTCATTCAACGTGCGATTCAACAAAATACACGCGTCACCGTGTCTGGCGGCCAAGTCGGCATCAACGCGGACTCGCAGCCCTTCAGCATTGCCGTGCAACCAATACAGAGCGAAGGCGAGGACTTACTGCTCGTCTGCTTCATAGACGAGCCGAAGCAGAAAGGCAGGCTCGATGCACAGCATGTCTCTGAGAAACCGGCTCGGGTCAGTGAGCTGGAGCTGGAACTCGAAGCCACCCGGACGGAGCTTGAGGGCGCCATCCACAATCTCGAGATTTCTTCCGAAGAGCAGAAGGCCGTCAATGAAGAGGCCTTGTCCGCCAATGAAGAATTTCAATCGACCAACGAAGAGCTTTTGACCTCGAAAGAGGAATTGCAGTCCTTGAACGAGGAGTTGACCGCTCTCAATACTCAACTGCAGGAGACTTTGGAGCGGCAACGCACGACATCAAACGATTTGCAGAATATCCTCTACAGTACGGATGTCGCGACGCTCTTTCTCGATACTCATCTCAACATCCGCTTTTTTACGCCGGCGACCAAATCTTTGTTCAATGTCATTCCGGGAGATATCGGCAGGCCACTCGCCGACCTCAGTTCGCTTGCCTCCGACAACTTGCTTCTCGCTGACGCGCGAACCGTGCTTGATACTCTCGAACCGCTGGAAGGGGAAATCAAAGCGCACAACGGCGCTTGGTATAGCCGACGCATCCTGCCCTACCGCACCCAGGACAATGGCATCGAAGGGGTCGTCATTACGTTCGTCGACATTTCCGAGCGCAAGCAGGCATCGGCAGCGCTAGAGGCGGCAAAGCATCAGGCTGAACTTGCCAATATCGCGAAGTCGCGATTTCTTGCTGTGGCGAGCCACGATCTCCGCCAGCCGCTTCAATCGCTCGCTTTGATCCAGGGATTGTTGAGCAAAATTGTAGAGGGAGAAAAGGCGCAGAAACTTGTTGGTCGAATCGAAGAAACACTTTCTGCAATGTCAGGCATGCTGAACTCTCTACTCGATATCAATCAGATCGAGGCCGGCATTGTCCGCCCACAAATTGTGAGGTTTCCGATCAACGATCTTCTCCGCCGTTTGAATGATGAGTTTACCTACCACGCGCAATCTCAAAACATAGAGCTTCGCATCGTTTCGTCGGGCGCATCGATCGATAGCGATCCCCGCCTTCTCGAACAAATGATACGAAATTTAATTGGAAACGCGCTGAAATACACGCACCAGGGCAAAGTTTTGCTGGGGTGCCGCCGGCAGAAGGACGTGCTGTGGATCGAGGTCTGGGATACCGGTATCGGCATTCCGGAAAAGGATTACAAAGCGATCTTCGGTGAATTTCAGCAACTCGACAACGCTGCGCGCGAACGGAGCCGCGGGCTCGGTCTTGGCCTGTCGATCGTTCAGCGTCTCGGAGATCTCCTTGGCCATAAGATCAGCGTTCGCTCCAAGCCGGGCAGGGGGTCTGTCTTCCGCATCGAGGTTGCCGGCCGTCTCGGCAAGACGGCATCCGAGCCAAATCTCACCCAATCGCCGGATAACGTTCCGACAGCGCAACAGCCACATCGTCTGGGTGGGATCCTGGTGGTGGAAGACGATCCTGAACTCCGTGAGCTCCTGGAAGTTCTTCTTGAGAACGAACACCATCATCTAGCAACCGCGCCGGACGGCGTTGCGGCGCTGGCGCTATTGGAGCGCGGCGCGATCCGGCCGGATATCATTCTAACCGACTTCAACCTTCCAGCCGGGTTGAACGGACTCCAGTTTGCGGAAAAGGTACGCGAGAGATTTCAGCTCGAGATTCCTGTGATTATTTTAACCGGCGATATCTCGACAGAGACTCTCCGCGATATCGCGCTTCAGAACTGTATTCAGCTTAGCAAGCCCGTGAACGTAAATGAGCTGACGACGCTCATACAAGGGTTGCTGCCGGTTGCGAGTTCGCCGGCGCGTCCGCCCCCGGCCGATCGTTCTGATGCAGCCGTCACCGCAGAGGCACCCGTCATCTTCGTTGTCGATGATGATGACGACGTCCGACACGCCATTCGAGCTGTGCTTGAGGATGATGGCAAGGTCGTGGAAGACTATGCGTCTTGTAATGCGTTTCTTGAAGCCTATCGCGCGGGCCGAGAAGCGTGCCTCTTGGTGGATGCCTATCTTCCTGGGATGAGCGGATTGGAATTGCTCGGACAGCTCCGTAACGCTGGTCATCGATTGCCTGCGATCATGATGACCGGCGATAGCGATGTCCAGATCGCGGTACAAGCCATGAGGGCGGGAGCTTCAGATTTCATTGAGAAGCCGGTCGGGCGCACCGAGCTGCTCGATAGTGTTGCGCGTGCGCTCGAACAATCGCGAGATACAAACAAGCTGACCGCGTGGCAGGAAGCAGCAGCGCACAACATTGCGGGTCTCACGCAACGACAGCGCCAAATCATGGATCTCGTGCTCGCGGGTCATCCGAGCAAGAACATTGCAGCCGATCTCGGCATCAGCCAGCGCACCGTGGAAAACCATCGGGCATCGATTATGGCTCGAACAGGCGCGAAATCGTTGCCCGCACTGGCGCGCTTGGCAGTCGCTGCTGCCAAGACAAGTCCGGACTTGGGCAAGACCACATTTGATTCCTGACAACCAGAGCGTCGTGCCAATAGCAGCACAATTTCTAACGCAGCGGTGTCGGCGAATGGTCTACGTATATTCCGAGTCTCGCACGCGGTCCGAGGCACGTCCCTTATAAAGACGATCTACCGTGGTTTCGCGTAGGTAGGTCCAAATGGGAGATGTCACCTCATCCCCCGCGAGGGACATCGCCTTCACGTCAAGGCAACAAACCCATGATCGGCGGCATCAAGTCTCCTAGGCTTGGTGCCGCGTAGCACACCGTTCCCGTTGTTTCCAACTTTAGAACGAAGCACATGACCATCCCGGATTGCAAACTCCTCCGCCGCGATCAGCTTCTTACTATGAAAGCCGCGCTGGCTCTTGCCTGCGTTGAACTCGGTATTAGTGATGCCGATCGATCCAAGCGGGAGACGGTCGCAATTCTTATGGCGCCGTTGGCCAAAAAGGGCCACGCGAGTATCGAGGAAATGAAGACCTTTGCAGTGGATCAGTTTTCTAAGCTCAAATCGCATTGAGCATAGCTTAACAGTCGATCGAGATGACGCCGACGGAGGGTCATGAACAGCCTATTCGCTTGTCCGAGGTCGAGTCTCAGTCGTGGACGTCGTCGACCTGGGTACCAAAATCAAACGTAAGACAGGAGGAAATAGAGACCATCCACGCGACGACGCGTTAAGTGGTGGCGTCTCATACTTGCACTCACTTCACTGCTGTACGGCCAGCAGAGGAACATTTCCTCTCAGCGAGCGGTTACCTCTTCACAATGCAGAACGCATTCAGTTGGGCTTTCGCTTGGCTGCTCTGCACGGAGACCACCATGGACACGAACACCCTCCTGATTATCCTTCTCATTATCGTCATCTTGGGCGGTGGCGGGCTGTACGGACGAGGCCGCTGGTTTTAAGCTATCAAACTTGTCTGATAACCCGCTTCTATATCGCGCGAGCCACCAGGGCATTGCGAACGCTCAAAATGATTGATCGCGTATGCCTTCAATTCCAGCGTATCGTTGCGTACACCACAAGCGTTTCTCATAATGAGAAAGGCGAGGCGCTCCCGCTGTTCTAAATCCTCTGGCTGAATGCCAAGATCTGCGCACGCTAAGTTCAGTGCGTCTTGCAGGATGTTGATCTGATCGTTGGTATAAAAGCCCATGTCTCTCTCCACACATTATACAGGCGAGATCTAATCGAGACTTTCAGTCACCGAAGCTGGGTGTCTGCCGGTGATGCCAACATTAACTTCTGTGTGGTGCGGAACGAGAGTCGGAAACTACCTAGTAGTCCCTATCGTTTCAGGAACAGAACTAACTCTCGGAAACGGCTACGAATAAATCCGGCTTATTGAACGCTCAAAAAAATTATATAACGGTGGCAGCGGACCATTGTGACGCCCAATTTGTCAATTTCACGAATAAATGACAGGCGAATTCACGACACCGGTCGCTGAACAACTCAGCGCTGGCCGAATAAATGAAACCCGACCTCCATAAGAGGTCGGGCAAACCAATAGACAACGGAGAGTCCGGTTCAATACCGGCAAATCCTTCGGCCGCGACGATAGTAGCAGCTGTCATAGTCATCGTATGCGTCCCCCAAAAAGATGCCGGCACCGTAGCCGATCCCTCTACCTCGCCAGTGACCACCGTGCCCATGACCACCAGCTCTGCCACGACCGCGAAAATTTCCGGCTACGTGGCCACTCGAGCGACCGCTGGATGCATGGCCATGACCACCGCCTCCACGCGCGGAGGCGCCATGTCCTCCACCACCTCCCGATCGGGCATCGGCAATGGGTACGAGCGTTGCGAAAGACAATGCCGCACCAAGCGCAGCGAGTGCGCCGACATATTTTCTCATTTGTTCCTCTTTTTGTTGGGGGTCGCGGTCATTACCGCCAAGACCCGCAGTGACCCTCATCGGCCACACATGTAGAGGTAACGCCGCCACGCACGAGGAGTTGCCTGCGCCGTCATCGCCGTCGTCAGCAAATCCGCCGTAAATGCTAGGTCGAGACGACCGCTAAGTAGATTCCGATCCCAACATCGCTCTTTGCAAAACACGTTGTGCGGCTAACCGGGCCGATGTTCCCCTCCGGTCGCTGCTATTGGAAGGCGGTCCGACGGCAGCGTACCGGTTCAGGTTTGGCACGCTTGCGTGATTAGGATAGCTAGCGTCATTTCATATGGGGCGATTGCGGATGAACTCACCGGGAATGAATTAATCGCATAGGCGTTGCGCGTTCGGCAGCGCCTTGATCCAGACTTTGCAGCCGCGACTCTTCTTCGGCAATGTATGTCCTCGTACGCGGAACCGTGTCGATTTTCTTGGCCAGCTGCATTTGAAAGACCATCAGGCCGCCGTGGCGAAAACCAGCTTCGGCGCCGGCAAGATAGAATTCCCACATACGGCAGAACCTTTCCCCGAGGATGGTCGTGGCTTCAGCTCTGTGAGCAAAGAATCTATCCCTCCACGCGGCAAGCGTATCGGCGTAGTGCAGCCTCAGGATCTCGATATCGGTGACGATGAGTCCGGACTTCTCAACGGCAGGAAGAACCTCCCCCAGCGAGGGGATGTGGCCCCCTGGGAATATGTATTTTGCGATCCATGGGTTTGTTGCGCTTTGCCCGTCCAGCCGCCCGATTGAATGTAGCAAGGCGATGCCGTCAGGCTTGAGGCTTCCGCTGATCACCTTAAAGAAGGTGTCGTAATTGCGCCGACCGACATGTTCGAACATACCAACCGAGACGACGCGGTCGAACGTGTCGGATTGGGCGCGGTAGTCCTGAAGCCGGAAGCAGACGTGCGATTTCAGGCCTTTTTCATCGGCACGCCGCTCCGCCACCTTGAGTTGCTCGGTAGATAGGGTCAAACCGGTTACGTGGGCCTTATAGAGGTCTGCGAGATAGAGCGCCAATCCCCCCCAACCACTGCCGATGTCGAGCACTGATGCGCCTGTTGGAACAAGCAATTTTGCGGCGATATGCCGTTTTTTGGCGAGTTGTGCCTGCTCGAGATTCTGACGTTCGGATTCAAAATATGCGCAGGAGTATTGTCGGTCTGGATCAAGAAACAGGGAATAAATGCGATCGTCGATATCATAATGATGGTGGACGTTACACCTCGCGAGCCTCTCGGAATTACCGCGCCTCCACCGGTCGAACACCGTTCGAACCGCGTGTCGCCAACGCCCGATTTGAGGCGGTGTCAAACTTGGCAGATTACGGCCAAGCAGATCGAGAAGATCGTAAATCGTGCCGCCAGATACGGTCAATCGACCGTCGGTATAAAGCTCACCGAGCGCCAGCTCGGGATTTAGAAGTAGCTCGCGTACGGCGCGCATATCTTTGAGCCGGATCGTAAGCGGCGCACCCGAGCCGTCGCCAGCAGTCAGATGCTCACCAGCGGGAAGCTCAAGGGTCAACGACCCGTGTAGGATGCTGTGATTAATAAGGGATCGAAGGGCAATGATCATCGTAGTGCGCCGGAACAGCCAAATACAGAACCTGTCAAGCTGCAATTTTGTTCCGCACATGAATTTGGTACTGGAGGTAGATTGACCAAAGACTCCATCATTGAACGATATCTCAGCATCGAACTCGATGACGCGATTGAGATCGTGGAGAAGATCGATGGCGAAAAGAGGAGGATCTATCAAGCGGAGCGACGACCTTGTTGCCGGCGTGGCTGTCGGTATCGTTGAAATCGGCATCCGGTATTCGTTGCTCTCAGCTTCGATCGTCGTCGTCCGGTCAGCGTCGACAACCGGACGATTCCGGCGAGCTGCTGCGTGTAGAATGATGGTCCGCAAATTGGCCTGAGGAGAAAACCGCAATGTCTGGCACGGATTGAATTGCGGAAGCTATTCATTCGACATCGTCAAACCGAGCACTGTCGAGCCGAAGTCCGCTTTCTCGGCGGAACTGCCATCGGTCACCGCGTAATGCTGCGTTCGCTCAAGTCTGCTCCTGGGATGTTTCATAGCGTCTCCAGAAGTTCGTTTCGAAGGACTTTTGCCCTCTTGATCGCCTGTCCACTAGGAACTGAAGGCGACGCGACGCACTGCACGACAGCGCACAAGGGAGGCGCGCCACCGCGAGTGCCTGGAGGCCGTCCGCAACGAGGTAACAGACGCCTTTCAGGAGGTGCAGCGGAACGCTTGTCTGAAGCGCCGCGCCGGCCGCCGCCTGCCCCGGGGCGCCCTGGCTTGCTTTTGTGCCGGATGGAAGGCCGGGGGTATGATATGATTGATGGAACGGAGATGAGTCCCGTCAGGGAATTCGGAAAAATGTAGAGCATAGGGTAGAGCATAGCTGCACAACGCCGGATAAATCTCTCATTTTTTCAACGTATTAGCAGGCTAATTTCTGCGCAATTGAGTCCTCTTCTGGCACCAAGCTTGATTTTCGTCCGAGCCGCTTTTACGGTGCCATCGGAAAAGATCGCAGCAAAGCGGTGACCGCGCTCTAACGCTTACCGCTTCGCGCGGTGGCCGCCCCGGACCCGGTCCTAAATCACGCCGTCGCCGGCTCAAGCGGCGCTACATCGGCGGCGGCCTGCGCCGCGGCCTGATCGCGTATCAGTTGGCGCACCAGAAGCGCTTCATCGTCGCGGCACCCCCACTGCTCGAAATAGACCAGATCCTCGATCGGCATGCGTGGTAACCAGCCAGCGGACTCAAGCTCCGGCTTGGCATAAAAATGGCTCACGTAGCCAACGCACAGGTAAGCAATCGGTGTGATGCCTTTGGGAATGCCCAGCGCTTGCTGCAGCGCCGCCTGCTGAAAGATGCTGACCCAACCCACGCCAAGGCCCTCGGCGCGCGCGGCGAGCCACAGGTTCTGCACAGCGCAGACGCTGCTGTAGAGATCCATCGTCTTCATGTGCGTACGTCCGATGACGACGGGGCCGGTGCGACTACGATCACAGGTGATGCAAATGCCGACCGGCGATTCGAGAATGCCCTCAAGCTTGAGCGTTTTGTAGGTCGCGCGCTTCTCCCCCTCGAACATCTCGGCTGCCTCGGTGTGCGCGCGGACGAAAGCCGAATGCACCCTGCGCTTGACGTCTGCGGAGCGCACGACAAGGAAATTCCACGGCTGCATGAAGCCGACCGAAGGCGCATAGTGGGCGGCGGTGATAATGCGGCTCAAGACCGCATCCGACACGGGCTTGGGCAAGAACTGTCCCCGCACGTCGCGGCGTAAGAAGATCGTACGGTAAATGGCATCGCGCGCTTTTTGAGCGAACGCGTGGATGTCCTGAGTGGCGGCTTCGATAGACATGGTGGTCCCCTTGTTCAAAGTGAGCGCCCCACCTGGCCTTGTGGGGTGCAGACTTTTCAGGCCGGTCTTCTGACTCGGAATCGACTGCTGCCGGCGTCTTCCCGGTTTTCACCAGTGACTTATGTCGACAACATCCTCCTCACAGCGTTGGGCACGTGGCGGAGTTGCACCGCCTTCCCGATTCTCCCCTCGCTCACGCGGCGGGGCACCTGAAGAAGCGGCATGATCAGCGACCGGAGCACAATTGTCAAAGGCCCGGCTGGCGGGCCACCTCCGACACATACTTTTCGGGCAAGATGACGTAATTAGATTCATGGGAAGGCAGCGCTGCCGGTCGAATTGACCAAATTCGTAAGTTCGAGTTTGTAATGACTCAGCCCACCGCAAAGCGGGGCCGTGCTCTAATAGGGTTTCCCAAGAGGAGACCGTGAAATTGTTCCACATCAGGCAGCGCCGGTGTTGAGAGCAACTCAAGTCCTCCAACCGCCACTGCCTGATCGCCGGCAACTTCAACGTCATCGTCACTGACCATTTACGCAAAAAAGCTAATTGCCCAACAGCCTATGCTCAATAAGCCAAGCCACTGAGCGCGTCCAAGACTCATCTGTATCGCCTCTCAAATCCGTCTGGACATTGAGAATGATTTTTCCGGTTCGCGTATCGCGAATTTGAAACACCACCGTATGCACAAGAACGCTCAATTTTTGGATGGTGCCGAGGAACGATTGATCAGCTCCGAGTTTTAAGGCGATGTCTGCATCGCAGCCATTACAATTGCGCAACCAATGCTCCTTAACCTTGTCCTCGCTTCCGGCTGGTCCGGTATCAACCAGCTGATAACGCCCAGACTGTTCGATGAGGCGACGTGCCAGTTTGGTAACAAGTTTCAGCCGTGCAGTTTCGGTCGGACTCTCCCCTGCGATCGGGCCGCCAGCGCTAAAATCCGCTAATTCAAAATCAAAAACCGCAAGCTTAGGCGGAGAGGATTCTGCAGCCTGTCCTGAGGATGTCAGCGCGAGAAAAAACGCGATCGCAAAGAAACGTACACTTTGCTTCTGGTTGAATTTTTGAATGTCCATATTGCTACTCCCTGATCTTTCGGGGAGATGCTAATCGGACATGCTCGCTGTTGGCTTCGGGCGCTTTCACATAAGAGACTGGGCAGATTTCACAAAATCCTTGCCAGCCCTCTTTCCGTACTCTGCACCTCGTTCGTCCAAAGCCCCGGCCGCGCTCGATCGGGCAAATCCCACAATTTCGGCCTGCAGCGCGCCTTAACCTCGGAAGCTGCTATAGATGTGGCCATTATCCAACTTCTGGTGGATCACAAGGATGCAGAGGGCATCTCTCAACCTCAAGGCCGCAGTCGTACGGCGTGTTGCCTTAGGAGCATTCATTTGCGCATGCACTTCAATGTTTATGATGCTGTGGACCATCGAGCGGGAAGCTCGGCATGAGTTGGAAGCAAAGGCTTTGGCGGTCCAAAGCACGCTCCAGCTTCAGTTGGTCCGAATTGAAAATGGCTTTGACAAGCGGAGCCACTTTCCAGACTGGGAGCTTGTGGATGATGTCGCGTCGGAACCAGGATTGTGCATCCATTATTTAAGCACTTCCCGAAGCGTGCTGAGCACAAACTGCAAAGGAACTGTGTCCGCCGCTGTGTCTCCGCCCTGGTGGTTTAAACGTCTCTATATGCGGATTTTCGCGAGCGAGAGCTCCGTCGAAGCCAAGCTGACCAACAAGGACGGTCCTGCCGGATTGGTGACTCTTACCAGTGCGCCCGCCACGGTAGCGATGCGAGGTTGGCGCGCCATGGTCGACATAATGTGGTGGAGCGTGATCCCCGTGCTGCTGCTTTGTGGACTAGTCTATCTCGTGATCGATCATGCCTTCCGACCTACTGCAACGATCCTATCGGGGCTTGACCGCTTGGCCACTGGCGACTTTAGTCACCGCTTACCTGAATTCGCGTTGATCGAGCTTCAGCACATCGGTGAGCACATCAATAGAATGGCTGCCGAATTGGAGCGAAGCGCTTCCGAACGTACGATTCTCGCACGCCAGCTGATCGTCGCCCAAGAGGATGAGAGACGTTACTTGGCACGAGAACTTCATGACGAGTTAGGACAGCGCCTGGCTGCCCTGAATGCCGTTGCGGCGTCGATCGAGGTCACAGCAGAGCGTACCTGTCCAACGCTCCTTGGCGAGGCGCAAAGCCTTTCCACGATCGCGTCGGAACTTATGACGGATCTGCGCGGCGCGCTCGCTCGTCTCAGGCCAACCATCATCAAAGAAGTCGGGTTAATCTCGAGTCTCGAGTCACTCGTGGCGAGTTGGAACGTACGTTTGGCTGGCCGCACGCGGTTGAGACTGGAAAGTGATGGAAATTTCACTCAACTCTCAGAGGCCGTCGCGGCTAACCTCTATCGTATCGCACAAGAGGGACTAACCAATGCCGCCAAACATGCAGACGCACAGACTGTAGTGGTCAAACTGCAGCGCTCCGCACAGAATAACGCCAACGAAGGCAATGGTGTTTCTTTGACGATCGCTGACGATGGCAGAGGCTGCGAACCCAAAAAGTCGATGATAACCGGATCTGGTTTGCTCGGGATACGAGAGCGAGTGACTCTCTTGGGAGGCTCATTCGAGTTGCAGAGCCGGGTTCTAAAGGGGACGAGACTGTCAGTTTCTGTGCCCGAGTTATTGACACAAGGCTCGCAATGCCCAGCAAAGTGAGAGTGATGTTCGTCGACGATCATGCGATCGTGCTTGAAGGGTATCGCCGGCTGATCGAAAAGATTCCGGATATTGAAGTCGTTGCCGAAGCAATGGACGGCCACACGGCGTTTCAGACCTATAAAGCAGTTCGACCGGATGTGGTAACCGTGGACATCTCAATGCCGGGTCGTGGTGGCATTGATCTCATTCGCTGCCTTCGGCTGTGGGACCCGAACGCTCGCATCGTCGTGTTCACGATGCATCGCAACGCAAGCGTTGCCGTGCACGCCTTTCATGCTGGCGCTAGGGGCTACGTTACCAAGAGCAGCAAACCGATGCTGCTCATTGAAGCAATCAGAGCAGCGTCATTGGGAGGCAAGTTCATATCCCCTGACATAAGCGAAGATCTGGCTCTTGAACGTGTGGATGGAGAGAGATCGATCTTCCAATCGCTATCAACGCGGGAGTTTGAAGTCTTGCAGCAGCTGCTTGATGCAAGATCGCATGACGCAATCGCTTCCGCTTTAAGCCTCAGTCCGAAAACGATTGCCAACTATCACTATGCGATCAAACAAAAGCTGGGCGTCGAATCCGACATCGAGCTTGCTTATTTGTGCCTAAGAGAGAAGCTGACGTTTCCAACGACGTCGAAACTCGACTGAATGGAATTTCAGGCACTCACACAAAAAGCGCGCCACCTCGACCAACAAAATTAGCCGCAACAATTGGTTATGGCGACGACGAGCAGGAAGCTCCACGTCGTCGGCTACAATGTGCAAAGTGCCGTCGAGACCAAGCTGATCAGTGACACGATCAAGCCGGCCGTCGACACCGGCTGCGCATCCAGGAACCGAAGGCATGAGGTTTTTATTCCGCATGAGTCGAGCCGGGCACTACGGGCAGCCCGATAGGTGGCAAATGCGGCACGCTTTCCGGTTCCTTTCGGGAGAACCAGCTTGCAGCAGGCCGATTCTGTTGTCGAGGGTCACGCGCTCAACTAGTTTCCGGACCGGGATGAGTCATTTTCTGGAGGGGCAAATGCGTTCTTTGAAATTAAGCTTAGCCGCCGCGGCGGCCTTCTGCGCACTTTCGGCAACGGCACAGGCTGATTGCGTCAAGGTGGGAGCGGTCGGTGAAGCTATGACCCACGATATCGCCGTGCTCTTCTCGACGCACGGCCTTGCAAACATCATCTATGGGCAGGGCCGCGTGGGCAAGGGCCCGGTCCACACGAAATGCGAAGACGGCTCAACTATAACGACGTGTCACTCCTCGCAGATGGCGTGCAAAGTGACGACACCCAAAACCTGCTTAGGCGCTTGGCTTTGCTTCCCCGCGTGACCCGTTGCTCGGCGGAAGTGAGTAGCGCGGCTCCGGAAGAGGGCTTCGATCCCCTTTAGGGACGCTTCGTCTCCTGGGTCGAAAGAAGATTGCAGGCCAGCGGTAAAGCTCATCGCGTTGGCCCCACTGGTTTTGACCCAGAGCGCGCTTGGCGACGTCGCCGAGGTTAAAGATGCGGGCTGCCAATCAATGTGGAGGCTCTGCAGTTCGGTCGGAAGAATTGCCTGAGACCGGGGAGAGACTCTGATTGCTGTATGTTGGTGTCTGCGCGAACTCTGCCGGCACATCCAGCATCCGCGCAGCATACCACACCGACCAAGCAACCACGAAAAGTGACAGTACCCATACCCAGACAGGGATCGACGAGCGCGCTTCAGCGCGACGTGGATCAAACGGATCATCCGCACTGAAAGCATCGACCGTGAAGCGGATATTGCCGCGTCGCGTCGAATGCGGCTGTAGGCCCGAGACAATGATCCCGGGTCCATTGTGGACCATAAACGGAATTTCCTTGACGCCCTCGCCCCCGCTTTCGCCACGCGCCAGGATGGTCAGCACATGCGGTCCATCTGCGAGTCCGGTCGTATCCAGGGCCACATCTGTCGGTAGCTCTCGATCGACGATCGGCTGCGCTCCGCCATCGAGATAGACCCGCACGCGCGGCTTTTCCATAAATTGCAACTCAGTCCCCATTGTCATCGCGCAGGATATCGTATTTCGGGTGCTGGCGGCTGGTTTCTCCAGGCCACAACAACATTTTGAACATGGCTACGAAACATCCGATCGTAATGGCGCCGGATGCCGCGATGATCATGAGATTGCCGAGCAGCGGCCCTGTCATATGGTGTTCCATGATGCTCTCCGCTCACTTTCCCTTGGCGCGTATAGCTGCCACTTCCTTGTCGGTAATGTGCTTGCCGTGGTTACCCCACGAACTACGTTCATAATTGATGATGTTCGCGATGTCGGCATCGTTGAGCGTGCCCCCGAAATTGGGCATCTCGCTATCGTATTTGACGCCACCCACCGTCGCCCCTTTGAGGCCGAACAAGACGGTATGGATATGCGTGGCCGGATCTGCATCATTGACCGCCGCATCTCCTTTGAGGGGGGGAAATGCACCGGGCAAACCCTCGCCCGTTTCCTGATGACAAACGGAGCAATGGGTACTGAAGAGCTGTTGCCCTTTTTTCGCGTCGTAGCCGGCGGCAGACCCACCGTTAGCAGCAACGGCCGTAGACTCTTTTGAAGAAGACTCCGAGGAGGCACCCGCGTGATCGCCGCCTGCTGCCACTTTGCTGTTGGGCCATGGCGTTTGCTTCAATGATAAAAGATACGCCAACAATGCCTGTGCCTGATGGCTCGGAATCACCACGCCATGGCTCGGCGCATATTCCTTTGGCAACGGCACGGAGTTGACACCCTGCGGCGCCTTATCCACGACATCGAACATCCAGGAAAACGAGGGCATGATCGACTGTGGCACCACCGCTCGGGGATTATAGAGGTGAATGTACTGCCATACGGAACTCGGCTGTCGCGCGCCGATATTGGTAAGATCCGGACCAGTGCGTTCCGAGCCGAGCAATTCCGGCGTCTGATATGCGAAATCTCCGGGAGCGGAGGGCCGCCCGAAAACCTTGTCTTGCTCGAGCGGGCGCACCTGCTGGGTGTGGCAATAGCTACAGCCGTTGGCGACGTAAACGTCGCGTCCCTCGGCTTCAAGCGGCGAAATCGGCTTGATGCCCGGACCAGACGGTGTTCGAGAGAGAGCGATGCCCGGCAGAACACCCA
Source organism: Hyphomicrobium denitrificans 1NES1 (assembly GCF_000230975.2). NCBI lineage: Bacteria > Pseudomonadati > Pseudomonadota > Alphaproteobacteria > Hyphomicrobiales > Hyphomicrobiaceae > Hyphomicrobium > Hyphomicrobium denitrificans. The sequence continues at coordinate 2,429,123 of NC_021172.1, forward strand.
TCATCAAAGCTAGCCCTGCATAGACCAATGTCGAGCCGCCGGCGATCAGAACAATCTTGTTCATGCCGTGCGCCCTCTAGCCGCCACTTGTTCGGGCGCGGTTTGGCGGAGTCTGATGCCCACCGTCATGCCCCAGATGTTCCAGGCGAACACCAGATGGCTCAGAAACATGAGCACGCCGCCGACGCCGCGCCAGACATAAAACGGCTGCATGTCGATCACCGATTGAATGAACGGCAATCCATGTTCCCAGTCCAACCCTTGGATGGTGCCACCGATGGACAGGGAAAGGACGTAGATGACAACCCCAACCAGGGCCATCCAGAAGTGCAGCGCCAAACCAAGTTGACTGGGAGATTTGCCTGTCGCCGCAGGCAACAATGCATAGACGCCGCCCCAAATGGCGAAATTGACGAAGCCATACATGGTGAGGTGCGAATGGCCGACGGTGTAGTTGGTCAAATGCCAGATCGCTTGCAATGAGCGGAACGCCTCGAACGTTCCTTGGGTCGAGCCGAGCAGATAACCGAGCACGCCCACGAAGATGAACATCAGCGGGTAAGAGTGGCGCAACTCACCATACGATCCGCGCATGGTCAGCAGGAAATTGGCACTGCCCCCCAGCACCGGAACGAGCATGGCCACGCTGAAGACAATGGCTGTGGTTTGCAACCACCAGGGAAGCGGGCTGAACAAGAAATGATGTGCGCCGATAATCGGGTAAAATACCAGATTGGTCCAGAACGCAAAGATGCCGAGCGCATAGGAGTAGATCGGGCGACTGAGCAGCTTGGGCAGCGCGTAGTAGAAGATGCCAAGCGCGAGCGGCGTGAACCACATGCCGACCGCGTTATGCATGTAGAAACCGGATACCGCAACCTGCCCGAGCCCGTATTGGTACCAGGGAAGAATCGCCACCACCGCGATGATGCACGTCCAGAGTACGCCACCCATCGTATACCAGTTGGAAAGATAGATGTCGTCCGTGCTTCGTTGCGCCACCGTGGCGAGCAAATTCCAGGCTGTAACCAGCAGAGCCGCGAGGAAGATCAGCCGCACGGGCCACGGCCACTCGCGGTATTCGAGATCTCCAGCGTTGTAGCCGAGGAAAAGGGCGACGGTTCCAACGAACGCCGCGATGTTGAACAACCACAATCCGAGCCACGCCAATCGCGCACTAAAGAGCGGGGTGCGACTGCTGCGGGCGGCGACGTAATAGGCAAGACCGACGAGGGCGATGCTGGCCCAACCGTAAAACGTTCCATTTGTGTGGATCGGACGCAGGCGTCCGAAGGTGAGCCATTCTCCGGGGCCAAACTCTGGCGCACCGAATTTGTAGGCGAGCAGGATTCCGACGAACGTCGCAAAAATTAGCCACACAGTCGCCGAGACCGTGTAGCCCATAAAGACGCGGGCTAACGCTTCGTCATCGTTTTTCGAAATCTTCACTGGATGTGCTGGCGCCGTTTGAGGCATGGCCGGTTCGCACCTCCTGCGCTGAACGTGCAGCGCCGCAGCCAGCATCATCTTCAAAGATATATTGTCAATACATGTTTCTGCGATCGATGGTCGCCTGCGTGGAATTGAACTCGATGATCAGATTTCGATTGCGAGGCGTTGTTCTGAGCGCCGCGATGTTCAAGACGTCGCTTATAAGGGAACAACAAATCTCAACAGGCTCACGTCCATTTGATCGCGCAAAGCGTCTGCAGATCATAAGATAGATCCGCCTTGTATCTTATGACGAGCAGCGCCTCACGCCCCCAGGCGGACGTGCTTTTGTAGAAATTTCCCGACTTACGGGAAGCATCCCGACAGCCTCATCCCTTATGAAGGCGAGGATCGGACATGATCGGTAAATCGAATGCGTATATAATGTGGTTCCTCGCATTACCCCTTCTTGCGTTGTTGATCTCGGCCGCGCCGACTCTCGCGGCCGACCACTTCATTGCCAAGTTGCAGCCGCTCAATGCCGATAAAATCGGAACATCGGCGAACGGAACGGCGGACTTCAAGATTGCAAATGGCACGCTCATCACCACGATTGATTTGAGCGGTCTGCCACCGGACATGATGCACCTTCAGCATTTCCACGGTTTCGCGGATGGCAAGGACGCGGTTTGCCCGACGGCCGCAGCCGACACCAACAAGGATGGATACATCGATCTCCTGGAGACGGAGCCGATGGCCGGAACCACCATGGTCCCGTTCGATGCGCATCCCGCAGCCCTTGAGATTGCGAACGACTCATTCCCCAAGGCGGACAAAAACGGTGTTGCGCACTATTCGGATAGTGAATCGGTCGCTGCTCTTGAAACGGCGCTGAAGGATAAGTTCAAGACCGGGCTCGAACTCGATAAGCGTGTTGTCTTCATTCACGGCATTGCAAACACCGCCGCTTTGCCGGATTCGGTGAAGTCTCTTCCGGGCGCACCTGCCCAGGTCACGATCCCGATCGCATGCGGAAAGATCGAAGCAGCGAAGTAAACTTCTCCGCCCTTTCCTCGCCGTCACGCACCTACGGTGGCTTATGCTGAATGTCGGCGCGGCATAGGCTACCCGTAGCCGTCCATGACGAACCGGCAACAATCCTGCATAGAAACTGGGCGTATCCCCTTATCGTATACGCATTCTTCCAATAGCTTGACTGAGTACCCTCACGGTTCGCCCGTTCGGCGCGGCACTGCGCATCTTCCTGCTCCTCGTGGGGCTCGTCGCGCTAACTGAGGCAACCAACGCCGCATGCAGCACCCCCACGGGCGCGGCGGGAGACACGATCTACTCCCACAACGTCTTCGATGTTGACCGGGCACGGACGGAGGCGAAACTCAAGGCCGCCAACGACAACATCGGCAGCTTGCAACACGGGGTGAAGTTGTTGCAGGAGGAGGTCCGAGAATTGAAGCAAGCCTGGCGGTGACGCCGGCATGTGGAGGGAGATCCGGTATGGAGCGGCTGGCCGCGTTCAGCGACGGCGTGATCGCGATCATCATCACCATCATGGTTTTGGAACTCAAGGTTCCAGAAAGCGCCGACCTGGAATCCCTCGGGCGCCTGGTGCCCATGTTTCTGAGCTACGTGCTGAGTTTTATCTACGTCGCGATCTATTGGAACAATCACTACCAGCTGCTCAGGACCTGCAAGAACATCGACGGAGCGATTATGTGGGCGAATGCCCATCTCCTATTCTGGCTGTCCCTCATTCCGTTCGCCACGGCATGGATGGGCGAAAATCATTACCTCGCCGTTCCGACAGCCCTCTACGGGGTCGCGCTGTTTATGCCGGCCGTGGCCTGGTACATCCTCCAGCGGGCGATTATCCGGCGTCACGGCGAGACCCACGTCTTGGCCAAGGCGGTTGGTTCCGATTGGAAGGGGAAGACGTCGATCGTGCTCTACCTCACCGCCGTCGCTGCCGCATTCTGGCATTCCTCAATTTCGCATGCCATCTACGTAGCCGTCGCGGCGATGTGGCTCATTCCCGACCGGCGCATCGGCCGGGCCATGGAGGATGAAAGCACTTTTTGATTGGATAACTTGACGGAGGACAGTGGTCGCATGCGGATTTTGCGCGGACGGCTTTCGATGATGGTGAGTGTCTCGTCCTTCGTAAACGGACTGGGCTGCAGCATCGACGCTCCTCCGATGCGACATCCGGAAGGGGAGTCATCAGCGTTCCGCTGAACTAGTTGCGGGCGCGTTCTGGAACTCGGCCGTGATCTCTTTTAGTTCGGCGGTAAACTCGAAGCATTTTATTTCACCTTTGACAGCGATGACTTCATCATTATTCTCGTTTTTCCGAGCAAGATGGACATGGCAGCCACCGCCATCGTCGCCCAAGCCGGCGGCACGGTAGAGTCTCGGGTCACAGTCCGCTAAGCGTCAGCCGCTGACTTGGCGCACACTTGGATAAGGCTTGTTCTTCCATTGCAAAAGGACATGGTGGTGGGCTCGGCTAGCGCCGATGAACCAACTCGTTCGATATCGGCTAATAGAATTTTTCCCTTGATAGATCGAGATCAGCGACGAGCTATCAGAACACAATTGTTAACGGTCTTATCGTGCATTGATCGCCCGTTGCTGGCTGCAAGGTATGCTTGATGCCCGCAAAGACACAGTGCGACGGAACTCAGAGGAAGCACAATGAAAGTCGTCATCATCGGGGGCAGTGGCCTCATCGGCCGTAAGCTTGGGGCGATTCTGAAATCCCAAGGCCACGACGTTGTGAGCGCATCGCCATCGACAGGCGTCGATAGCGTTTCCGGCAAAGGCGTAACGGAGGCGCTGACCGGCGCCGATGTCCTCGTTGACGTCAGCAACTCGCCGTCGTTCGAAGAGCACGCCGTCCTCGAATTCTTCCGCCACTCAACGGAGAATCTGCTGCACGCGGCCAAAGCAGCAGGCGTGGCGCATTACATCGCTCTTTCTGTCGTCGGCGCTGATCGCATCCGCGACAGCGCCTACCTCCGCGCCAAGCGCGTGCAGGAAGAGCTCATAGAGGCAGCCACCATCCCTTACTCGATCCTGCGGGCGACCCAGTTCTTTGAGTTTCTCGATGCGATCGCACAAGCTGGAACCGAAGAAGGCATCATTCATCTATCGCCATCCAAGTTTCAGCCCGTTGCAGCCGACGATGTAGCCGCCACCCTCGCGAATATTGCAGCCGCCGCACCGAAGAACAGCGCAGTTGAGCTCGCCGGTCCTGAAGCATCGAGTTTGGCAGAGTTCGTCCGGTCATACCTTTCGTCGAAAGGTGACCCGCGTAAGGTGATTCCCGATCCTGACGCCAAATACTTTGGTGCCATTCTCGACAAGGATGGATTGGCTCCAGTCGCGCAGTTCATACCCGGGTCCATTCGATTTGCCGATTGGGTACGAGCCTCGTGATGCATCACAACTTTAGAGAAGGAGGAGCACCATGAAGAAGACTGCACTGCTGGTCACGGCTGCTGCCGCTCTGCTCGCGACGAGCGCCGTCGCTCAAGAGAAGATCGCTCCGGGAGCGAACGTATCCGTCGTCTTTGATCAGAAGTTGCCCAATGTACCTGACAAAAGCATGCGCGTCGTGCTCGTCGAATACGCACCGGGTGCCGGATCGGTGTCTCATCGTCACCCGCAGTCGGCCTTCATTTACGCGCGCGTGTTGGAAGGAGCAATTCGCAGCAAAGTGAACGACGGTCCCGAGCGTGTGTATCAGGTTGGCGAGAGCTGGACCGAGAAGCCGGGTGATCATCACCAGGTCAGTCACAATGCCAGCGACACGGAACCGGCCAAGCTTCTAGCTATCTTCGTGGTCGACACGAATGATCATAAGATCGTCATCCCGGATAAATGAGTGTGCCGTCAGGTAGTGGTGGCACTCTACGCCTGTCACAGGTGGGCACATTATGCGCAAAAAGAGCGGGCCTGCTTTCGCGGTCCGGTCATGTCCGGCGGGTGAATCGCTCATGAACGTGCCGCGTAACGTTTGAACAAATCGGCCAGGAGCGGTCATTGCAAAGTGAGGCTAGACAGGAAGGCTAAAGCTCTATAGAACAAAAGAAGAACAAATTATTTGATCTTCTTCTTTCGCCATGTCGTCACCCTGGGTTTCCGCAGTCAATGCATCGATTCTTCTTCGCGAGGTGGTCGCCGGGGCGGGCCATGCTGGGGCTGCTGTCGGCTTCGGTCTGGCGCTGGCGGCGCAGACGACGAGGGCAGCAGCGTCGCGCGATGCCATGCTGTTGTGGGTGCGTGAAGCCGTCGCCGTAGTGGAAACCGGAGACGTCTATGGTCCTGGACTGATCGCTCTCGGGCTGTCTCCCAATAACTGCATCGTCGTCGAGGCGCGCACACCCGCCGATGCCCTGCGCGCTACTCTTGAAGGGGCGCGTTGCGCGGCGCTGAGTGTCGTCATCCTGGAAACGGTCGCTCCCATCGATCTGACGGCCAGCCGAAGATTGAAACTGGCTGCGGAGAAGTCCGGTGTCGAGATCGTGCTCATTCGATACGGCGGCCGCATCGCGCCCAATGCCGCGCAAATCCGCTGGCGTGTGCAGGGTATGCCTCAATCGAAGCCGGACGGCACACGGCGGCCGACCTTCAAGGCGGTTGTGCTGAAAAGCTCGTCGGGTCTCGACGGAAGAAATTGCATCGTGGAGTGGGATCATGAACGACGATGCTTCGTGCAGACGGTATCTGTGTCTGTGGATGCCGTTCCTGTCGTCGGATCGTTGGCAGCATGAAAACCGAAGTGACGACGGCCGTCCGATGGTTTTCGTTGCCAAAGCGAAGGGTGTTTCGCAGCTGGCGGCCGTCGATGCGCATGCCCGGTCGCTTGGCCTGCAAGCCGGTATGGCGCTTGCCGATGCGCGGGCACGTCTTCCTCGCATCCGTGCGATCGCTGCCAATCCCTTGGCGGATGCGGCTTTCATCGCACATCTTGCCGATCTGGCTGTAGCTTTTACGCCATCGGTTGCCCTGGATCCGCCGGACGGTCTCGCGCTCGACATCACGGGATGCAGTCATCTCTTTGCAGGAGAGGCGATGCTTGCCGTACGCCTGCAGAAGGTTTTGCATGCCGCCGGCATCTCGGCCGCAAAACTTGCAATCGCTCCAACACCCGACATGGCGCGCGCTCTGGCGCGCTTCTCTCCCGTCAATCCCTGCTTTGCCGAAGACGATACGCTCGTGCGTGCGCTGCCCGTCGCGGCGCTCGAATGCGCTGAAGAAGATGCAACGGCCTTGCGGCGCGCCGGCCTGAAGACCATCGCCGAAATCGCCGACCGGCCATCGCTGCTGTTCGCCGCGCGTTTCACATCGGCGTTCACGGCAAAACTCGCTCGCGTGCTCGGCGAAGAGGACAGGCGCATCTCTCCTCTCCGTGAACCGGTTCCTTACAGAGCCGAATTGCGCTGCGCCGAACCCGTCGCCAGTCACGATGTCATCGCGGGCATGCTTGCCGATCTGGCCGCGTCCGTCTGCGATCAGTTGGCTGCGCGAAGCGTCGGGGGACGCATCTTCGAAGGTATGTTTTTGCGGGCAGATGGCGCCGTCCGCCGCATCCGCGTCGAAACCAGCCGCCCGACGCGCGATCCCAAGGTCATCTTGCGCCTCTACCGCGATCGTCTCGATGCGCTTGCCGATCCTCTCGATCCTGGTTTCGGCTTCGATCTGATCTGCTTCGAAGCAGTGCGAGTCGAGCCGTGGATGGAGAGCCAAGGCACATTCAATGCGCAGGACGACCAGAAAGATAAGGTCGCTCAGCTTGTCGACCGGCTGAGCACCATGTTCGGACGCGAGCGCGTGATGCGATTGCAGCCGATCGATAGCCATATCCCGGAACGAGCGCAGACCGTGGTTCCAGCGACATTTCCTGCGCCCCCGCACGAGTGGGAGCATGGCGCGATCTGCAGCACGGCGGGTTTGCGTCCACCGCTGATCTATGCGCGTCCACACCCGATCGATGTCGAAGCCGGTGACAACAATAGGCCGGAAAGCATCCGCTGGCGTCGCGTCACGCATCGCATTGCGAATGCGAACGGCCCCGAGCGGATTGCCGAAGAATGGTGGCGCCCGCCGTCAGGTTATGGCACGCGCGACTACTATCGCGTCGAAAGCTCGAATGGGCACCGCTTCTGGATTTTTCGGGCGGCCGCAACAGCGATCGGCGAACGGCAGAGATGGTTTCTGCATGGAGTTTTTCCATGACGTCCTATGCCGAACTCGCCACGACCACGAATTTCTCATTTCTGCGCGGGGCCTCTCATCCCGAGGATCTTGTCGTGCGGGCCGTTCTTCTTGGGTACACGGGAATCGGTATCGCTGATTGCAACACGCTTGCGGGCGTCGTCAGGGCTTACGGCGCTTTGCAAGACTTGCGGCGCGACGGATTGCCTGCGCCGCAAAAAGTCCGCGAAGGTTCCAGTCCTGGCGAGTACGCTTGGATTGAAGATGCCAAGTCGGGCGATTGGGCCGACATTCCGGAAGCCGTCAAAGCTCGCGCAAAGAGCTTCAAGCTGCTCGTCGGCGTACGTCTTGTATTCATCGACGGCACGCCGGACATTATCGCTTATCCGGAAAATCGCACGGGCTGGGCACGGCTCTGCCGCCTGCTCACGCAAGGAAAGCTCCAGGCAAAAAAAGGCGAATGCAATCTTCGGCGCGAGGACTTGCTGTCCGACTGCGCGGGCCTCCTTCTTATTGTCATTCCGCCGCCAGCGCTCGATGGCCTCGAAACACATCTTCACGCCGTCGCAAAGGCCGCGCCCGGAAATGTCTGGCTTGGAGCCGCCCTGCATTTGAAAGGAGATGACCGCCACGTTCTGCACCGGCTGAGCGGCGTTGCAGCCTCTACGAACGTGCCGCTGATTGCCGTCAATGACGTGCTGTACGACACGCCAGAGCAACGGCCGGTCCAGGATATTTTGACGTGCATCCGTGAAGGTCTGCGTATCGAGATGGCTGGCACGCGGCTCGAAGCCAACGCCGAGCGCCACCTTAAGCCGCCTGCGGACATGGCACAGCTTTTCCGCGACTGTCCATCCGCCATCGCCGCTACGCAGGATCTGCTTCAGCGCGTCTCCTTTTCTCTCGGCGATCTCAAGTATGAGTATCCCGACGAGCCTGTGCCGTCCGGCTGGACTTCGCAAGGATGGCTCGATCATTTGACCTGGAAGAAAGCGCACGTGCGCTATCCGGATGGTGTCCCGGACAAGGTGCGGCAACAATTAGAAGATGAACTGAAGCTCATCACCCAGCTCGATTACGCACCGTACTTCCTTACGGTCTATGACGTCGTTCGCTACGCCAAGGAAAAGGGCATTCTTTGTCAGGGGCGCGGCTCGGCCGCGAATTCCGCCGTCTGCTATGTGCTCGGCATCACATCGGTCGATCCGGAGCAGCATAACCTGCTCTTTGCACGTTTCATTTCGAACGAGCGACGCGAGCCCCCGGACATTGACGTCGATTTCGAGCACCAACGGCGCGAGGAAGTCATACAATACATCTATAAGCGCTATGGCCGCGAGCGTGCGGGGCTGGTCGCAACCGTGATCCGCTATCGCCCGCGCAGCGCCATCCGGGAGGTCGGCAAAGCTCTCGGTCTGAGCGAAGATATCACCAGCCGCATCGCGGGGACCGTGTGGGGAAGCGGGGGTTCGAAACTGTCCGAAGCGCATCTCCGGCAAGCCGGCATTGACCATCGCAATCCGGTCATCAGCCAAGCCATCGCGTTTGCGACGCGCATCCTCGGTTTTCCGCGCCATCTCTCCCAGCATGTCGGCGGCTTCGTGCTGGCGCGCGGACGGCTGGATGAGATCGTCCCTATCGGCAATGCCGCGATGGACAAGCGGACTTTCATCGAATGGGACAAGGACGACATCGACGTTCTCCGCCTGATGAAAGTCGACGTTCTCGCACTGGGCATGCTGACATGCATTCGCAAGGCGTTCGACCTGATCCGCACGCACGAAGGCGAGAACTTCGATCTTGCCGCCCTTCCTGCCGAACAGCAGGATGTCTACGAAATGCTTCAGAAAGGCGATTCGATCGGCGTCTTTCAGGTCGAGAGCCGAGCACAGATCAACATGCTGCCGCGCCTGAAACCGAAGGAGTTTTACGATCTCGTCATCCAGGTCGCGATCGTGCGGCCGGGACCGATCCAAGGCGACATGGTGCACCCCTATTTGCGCCGCCGGAAAAATCGGCAAGAGGTGACGTTTCCTCATCCGAATCCTCCGCACGATCCGAACGAACTTCACAACGTGCTGTCGCGCACGCTCGGCGTTCCGCTCTTTCAAGAGCAGGCGATGCAGCTCGCCATGGTGGCGGCCAAATTCACCGACGCCGAAGCCAATCAGCTTCGCCGCGCGATGGCAACGTTCCGCAACGCCGGCACGATCCATAAATTCGAGTCGATGCTCGTCGAGCGTATGGTCGAACGCGGCTATGATCGTGATTTCGCACAGCGCTGCTTCGAGCAGATCAAAGGCTTCGGCGAATATGGCTTTCCGGAAAGCCACGCAGCCGCGTTTGCCAGACTCGTCTATATCTCCGCGTTCATCAAACGTCGCTATCCGGCCGCCTTTGCCTGTGCGCTCCTGAATTCGCAACCCATGGGATTTTATGCTCCGGCGCAGATCGTGCGCGACGCGCGCGACCACGGCGTCGACGTCTATCCGATTGATGTCAATGCGAGCGATTGGGACAACACGTTATGTGCAGGCGCTGACGGTAGAACGGCGCTGCGTCTCGGTTTCCGGCAAATCGACGGATTGTCGGAGACGTGGTGCAAACGACTGATCGATCTGCGCCGGAACGGATATGCCGACCTCGATAGTCTGGCGCGGCGCACACGCCTGCCGCAGCGGGCGCTTCGCTTGCTTGCCGATGCCGATTGCTTCCGCTCCGTTGGCATCCATCGCCGGGATGCGTTGTGGGCGGCGCGACGTTTGCCGGAAGCAGACAAGTTGCCGTTGTTCGCAGCTGCGCGCGAACCGGACCTAGGCGAGGAACCCGATGCACAGTTGTCGCCAATGTCGCTTGGCGAAAACATCGCAGTGGACTACCAGACCACCCGATTGTCGCTCAAAGGCCATCCGATGGAATGGCTGCGCGCTATATTCCGGAGCGAAGGCATTGCCTCCTGTGCCGAGCTTACGACTCAGTGTGACGGCAGCCGAGGACGAGTTGCAGGCGTCGTGCTCGTGCGTCAGCGGCCGGGCAAGGGGAATGCCATCTTTATAACTTTGGAGGACGAGACGGGAATTACGAACGCGGTGCTTTGGATGCGCACGTTCGAGAAGTTCCGCAAGGAGGTTATGGGCGGCCGGCTGCTGCTGATCGAAGGCAAGGTGCAGCGTAGTCCCGAAAACGTCATCCATCTCATGGCGGCGCGCATCATCGACCGGACGGCGGAGCTTGCGCGCCTTTCGGACACGCATAAGCCGACGATAGAGTTGTCGAGCGCCGACGAATTCCTGCATCCGCAGGCCTCACGCACCCATCATCCCCGCAACGTCCGCATTCTGCCGGGATCGCGGGACTTTCATTGATCCGCTTCAAGAGCGCCCTACTAAAGCAACTCGGAGTTGCAGTCCCGCTTCGGGTCATTCGCGACTGGCGATATGCAGCTGCGCGCCAGCCGTCGAATTTCAATTCGTGAATCCAATCCGGGTCCACCGGCACAGACGTCGCCAGCGCGGACGCCATCGACGCAATAAAAGAAAATCGCCCCTTCGCCTTCAGGCAAAAGCATCGGGATGCGTCTCTCAATCCTCGCTGTTACAAAATTTCGTCAATCCGCCGGTAAATTCGGCTTTGGTCGGGCTGACGGCGGGACAACAGCCATCTAAGATGCAGGCACTCGTTTGGTCCGCCGCGCCGGCACCTTCAAGGACGGAATGCGCGTAGGGCTATTGGAGGTGGCCAATGTCCTATGTCCAGACAACCGATACGACGTGCCGCACCTGCAGCGGCACGGGTTTCATCTTTCGCGGACAGACGATGAGGCATGAAATCCAGCGCATGCGGAACGGCGTCACCAAGAAGGAAATCTACTTCTCCCGCCTGAGGAACCTTTGTCCGGAGTGCATGGGCTCCGGTGTCACCCTTCCGCGCGAGGTTCAGCGCACGCCGTGGGAACTGGCGTTTCAAATCGTCAGTTCCAAGTGATGTGCCAATAGCGAAACTGTATGCCTGTGGTCACTTCCGAAGCCCGTGCCGCATGTCTGCGTACCGCGCTTGCAGTTGTTCCCACGTGCTGTCGCCGGATGCGGTGAACTTCGCTCGGTTCATCACGAGGTCATGGCAAGTTTAACCAGACAATCTCCATGCGCCACACGAGAAGTTCGCAGCAGTGTTATTGCAGCCGAGGCTGCGAGAAACTTCCAGACTTCGAGGTGGCGCCTTCGCGCCCATGTCGCGCCCAGCCAGAACCCGGCGAGGTGAAGGGTGACGAGTTCGCGACTGTATATTCCGAGTTGGCGATGTAGATCTGCGCCCACCACCCCATCGCCGGACCTTGAGCGTGTTGTAGCAAGGGACTGTGAAGTTATAGGTCCCCGCCATGGCGTAGAACGAGGCCAAGAGGACGTCGCCTCCTGGCCTCGTGCGAGTTTTGCTCGTGCATGAAGCCTCAACCCGCCAACTGGAAGAACCAGTTAGCGATGAGGACGACACAAACGCCGGCCAGCAACACGAGATAGGGCAGGATGCCGGCCTTGCGCGCTTGAATGCTATTGGCGGTGAGGTTCAGGTCGTCGAGCATGTGCTGCGGGAACTGGCCCCGGTCCTGAACGTAGTGGCGGAAGATAAAGACGGGAATGATCAGCGCCGCCGCGATCGCCGCCGAGGTCAGCGCCATCGGGTTCCAGACCTTCGCGCCGGCCCCCATGAACGCCGCATTGACGAAGGAGAACAAAGTGCCAAGCGCAAGGAGGAGCGTCGGCGCCTTGAACGGCCGCGTAATATGGCCGTTGTCGATGCGATGCAGCCAGCCGGAGTTCAGGTTCAGGAAGTTGAAGATGATGTAGCAGCAGTTCGAGACCGCGAGGATGAAGAAGAAGCTCGTCGCATCGGCCGCGGCGATCGCAAGCAGGCCGAGATTGAAGATGAGGTCCGTCCACATCGCATGGGTCGGTGCGCCGTGACTATTGACATGGTCGAGGTAGCGGGGAAGCCAGCCGTCGACGGAACCCTGATACAAAGTACGCGACGAGCCTGCCATCGCCGTCATGATCGACAGCATCAGGGCAAGGATCATCAACATGACCATGATGTTGACGAGGAAGCCGCTGCCCCCGACCATCTTTGCCATCGCGTCGGCAACGCCGGAACCATCGACGATCGGCCCGGCGAGCATGCCGTCGAGGCCAAGGACGCCCTGGAACGTGAAAGGCACCAGCGTATAGAGCAGCAGGCAAAGGAGACCGGAATAGAAGATCGCCTTGAACGTATCGGTCTTCGGATCCTTGAATTCACTGGTGTAGCAAATGGCCGTCTCGAACGCATACGTCGACCACGCCGCAATGAACATGCCTCCGAGGACCAGGGTCCAACCGTTGATGTCCCATGGACCCGTCTCGGGAAGGGCGGCCGCCTTCAACGGTGCGAGCGGGGAATAATTCGACCAGTCGATCTGGCCGGTGAGGATCGGCACCACGCCGACGATCAGCATCGGGACGATCACGAGCAACCCGATGTATTTCTGGACATTCGCGGTGCCCAGAATACCGCGATGCTGAATGGCGAAGGTGATGAGCATAAGCACCGCACCGATGAAGAACACGGCATTGAGCGAGAAGGTCACCGGACCGAGGCTCTGTGAGAACAGGGTCCAGGTGCGTATGGTCGGCGTCAGCGCACTGACGCCGTCCAGCGCCAGCAGGGCGCTGATGGCATCGGTGGCCGTCTTTCCGGAGTTGGCTGCCAGCCATTCGGCGACCCGCGGACTATCGGCCGTGATCGATCCCGCATGGGCCTGCGCCCAAGCCAGCACCTGTGGAGAATCTGCAGCGGGGATCGGCCCGATGGCATTCAAGATGTAGGCGGCGGCAATGGAGCATCCGAGCGAAAGAACGGGCGTCCACGCCAGCCAATTGCACCACACCGAAAGCGGCGCGATGATCTTTGAATAGCGGACCCAGGCCGCAGCGCCATAAATGGATGCGCCGCCCGATTTGTTCGGAAACAAACCGGCGATCTCGGCATACGTGAACGATTGAACGAATCCCATCACCATCGAGGCCGCCCACACGACGAAGGCAACCTTGCCCGTCATGCCTGCAATGCCGCCAATCGAGAACAGCACCAGCGCCGGCACGCCACTGGCAACCCAGAACGCGCCCCTCCAATCGATGGATCGAACCAGTTCCTTCGGGACCTGTCCTCCCGAAATGTCTGCGACTTCAACCGTCATGATTTCCCTCCGCTGAATTGATCTTTTCTATTTGCGTCGAAATGAGCGTTTCTAGGCTTCAGCTTGCCGAGCAAACCCTCATTAGTGCTCCTTCATTTTTCTGCTTTAGGTAGGTCTTGTGGTGATCAGTTGAATTGGGCTTCGAGCTCCTTCGCGAATTCGAAGAGATCCATGCAGACGCCGTAGGTCGCGACGTTGAAGATCGGCGCTTCGGGATCGGTGTTGATGGCGATGATGGTGTCGATGTGCTTCATGCCGTAGAGATGCTGGACGGCGCCCGAGATGCCGAGCGCGACGTAGACCTTGCAGGCGCTCGCGACCTTGCCGGATTGGCCGACCTGATGCGGCTTCGGCAGCCAGCCGGAATCGACGATCGGGCGCGAGCAGCCGAAGGTGAATCCGAGCCGCCCGGCGAGTTGCTCGAAGCGCGGCAGGTTATCTTTCTCCTGGATGCCGCGGCCCACCGAGAGAATGTATTCCGCTTTCGAGATGTCGATGTCCGACTGCGGCGCCTCGATGTAGCCGGTATGCTGCATGCTCTCGGCGGCCTTGCCGAGATCGGGCTCGAACGTCGTCCGCTGCGCATTGCCCTTGGCGTCGGGAACCGGATAGGTCGCGCCGCGCAACGCCAGGACGACGATCTTGCGCTCCGGGAATGCGACTTCGAGGTTGACCTTGTTGCCGTAGGCGCCGCGCGTCGCGACAACCCCGTTGGCGTCGGCGGAAAGCGCCAGCACGTCGCTCGCAAAGCCGGCGCCGAGCCGGGCCGCAACGGCCGCGGCACACGCCATGCCGTTGACGGTGTGCCCGAGCAAGATCAGCTCGGGGGTGTATTTTTTGCCGAGTTCGAGAACGCATTCTTCGTAGATATGCGGATCGAAGTGATCGGCCGGCGCCTTGACCGACACGATCTCGTCGACACCGGCGAGGTCGAGCGAGTCGGCGATTGCGGCAATGTCGTTGCCAATCACGGCAACGACGACGGGGCCGCCAAGCGCCGCCTTGACCGATTGCGCGGCGCCGATCGCTTCCCGCGTGATGTCGCGAACCACGCCGTTCAGGTGTTCGGCAACGATGAGGATTCCCGCCATGGTCAGCCCTTCTTTTCACGAATGAGGTTGGCGATGAATTTCGCGATTTCTGCCGGCGTGCCGGTCAGCATTTCGGCTTTCGACTGCGCGGGGATGTACATCCGCTTGACGACGTAGCCGCCGCTGCCGTCGACGACGCCGGCGCCGTCGACGACGACGAGCGGCTTCTGTTTCGCCTGCTTGACCATCTTCATGGTCGCGAAGCGCGGCGTGTTGATGCCCGTCTGAATGGCGACGACGGCGGGCGCCTTGAGATCGAAATTATGCCGCAGGCCGCCTTCGAGCTCGCGCGTCAGCTTCAGCGGACCCTTGCCGTCCCACTCGAATCCGACGACGACGGCGGCGTGCGGGAGCCCGAGAATGCGCGCCAGTGCCGTGCCCGTAGCGCCGTGCGCCTGATCGCCCGATTGCACGCCGGAGAAGATGAGATCGGGATCCTCCGCCTTGGCGACACCGGCAATGGCCCGCGCAATGGTGATGGGATCGGCATTGGCCAGGGACTCGTCCCAGATCCTGACGGCGCGATGCGCGCCTTTCGCCAGGGCTTTGAGCAACGAGGCATCGGCATCGCCATCGCCGACGGTGACCGCCACGACCTCGCCGCCTCCCATTTTTTCGACGCAGCGCAGAGCTTCCTCAAGGGCCGCGTCGTCCCACTCGTTGAGAGAGAACTCCATGAACTCGCGCCGCACGTCGCGACCGTCTTCGGTGAAGCCGTATTCGTCACCGAGCTTGGCGACGTTCTTGACCGTGACGAGGATGCGCAGACCGGTCTTCGGCGGCGCCTGGTAGTTGGCAAAGGTCGCCGGCGTGACGGGCTTCAGCCCATCCCACGAGACAGGCGTAAGTTTCTGCTCGACGGCAGGCGCTGACGGCGCGGCTTCGGCGATTTTTGCGTCCTGTTTCGGCGCGACGTCGGCCGGGGCCTGCTCTTTTTGGACCGGCGCGGCGGCGGCCGGGACGGACTGCTCGGCAGCCGCCGGTGGAGCCAGAGCCGCAGGGGCCGCAACAGCCGGGAGACTCGCGAGGCGCGCCTTCAGCACCGCATCGAGCTTCGCGGCGACCGCGTCCGAAATATGCGTGGCGATCGCGTTGACGAGGCGGTCCGCGAGCGGCGGCAGATCCTGCAGCTTGAGCGACTTCAGCTCGATGGCTTCGGCGACGAGCTCGGCCAGATCCTGGACGACAAAATCCTTCTCGTGCCCGCCGGTCTTCCGAGCATCTTCAAACATGGTCAAGTCCTTTGGACAGCAGGTGACGAAGATATCGATGTCGAGCGCCGCCGCTTCGTGCACGCGGTTCTCGGAGGGCTTCTGCGTGCCGGGCGTATCGGGGATCCAGATGCGCCCGCCGCCGGCGCCGCAGCAGAATGAGTTGTCGCGATTGCGCGGCATTTCGATCAGCTCGCAGCCAATCAGCTCCAGCACCTTGCGCGGCGCATCGTAGCCGCCGTTCAAGCGGCCGAGATGGCACGGGTCGTGGAAGGTGACGCGCTTGTTGAGCGGCGTCCTGACCTTGAGCCGGCCGCTGCCGAGCAGGTCGGCAAGGACGCTCGAATAGTGCTCGATCGGCGCCACCTTGCCGAACGCGGGATATTCGTTCTTGATCGTGTTGTAGCTGTGCGGATCGGTCGTAATGATGCGTTTGAACGGCTTGGCCGCCTGCATCTGTTCGATGTTGTGGGTGGCGAGTTCCTCGTAGAGCCCTTCTTCCCCGACGCGCCGCACGTCATTGCCCGCAGTCTTCTCGCCCTCATGCAGCAGCGCGAAGTCTTCCCGCGCCGCCTTGAGGATCCGCGCGACGGTCTGGCTGACCTTCTGGTTGCGCGGATCGAACGAGGCGTAGTCGCCGACGAACCATAGCGTATCGGCGGCATCCTCGCGGATGTCCTTGACGCGGAATTCGAGCGCCTTCGTCCACTGCGAGCGCTTGCGCGAATTTTCGCCGAAGCTGTTTCCGGTGTCGCCGATCTGGATGATCGTATTGCGCAGCAAGGGGTCCATCGTGCCTTGCTCGACCAGGTGCCGGCGCATGCGCACGATCAACGACGGATGCTCGATGCCCACCGGGCAGATTTCCTGACAGGCGCCGCACGTCCGGCAGGCCCAAAGCGTTTCGGGCGCAATGACGCCGCCGACAAGGTCGATCGCCGAGGTCGGGCAGCCTCGCGCCTCGTCGTTGTATTCGCGGAGATCGAGGATGAAGTCGCGCGGGCTGAGCGGATATCCGGCCGTGCGCGCCGGACAGGCTTCATGGCAACGGCCGCACTTGGTGCAGGCGTCGAGATGCAGCATGTCCTTCCATGTAAAGTCGTCGATAGAGGAAATGCCGGCCTTTTCGGCATCCTTCGGCTCGCCCGGCAGAAGCGCCAGGGGCTGCTTGTTGCGGAAGATCAGCGATCCGACCGCCGCAATGACGTGCTTCGCCTTGTACCAGGGTATCGCGGCCGTGAACGTCAGCGCCAGGATGCCGTGCATCCACCAGTTCGCATGCCGGATGGCGGCGGCTGTCTCCTCCGTCAGGCCGGCATTGGTCAGCGTTTTCGAAAGCGCAAAGCCGATCGGCGACCACGCCGCCCACGCCGGCTTATCGACGATCAGACCGCAGGCTTCCTGCAAAAAGCCGGTGCACTCGATGATCAGAAGCGTGACGACGAAAATCCAGTCTTCGATCCGCCAGCCCTGGGCCACGGCGCGAAGCTCCGTTTCGCCCCGGTAGCTGCGCACGTAGTCGAGCTTCCTGGGCCGAATGAACGCGCGGCGAACGATCATGTAGATGAGGCCGAAGATCAGGGCGAGATGGCCGAGATCCAGCAGCAGGCTCATGATGAGATAGAACTTGCCCTTGACGAAGGTGATGCCCGTCAGAGGTTTGACAATGTCGATTTCGAGGAAATAGAGCGTCGTCGCGATCGTGCCGAAGAGATAACCGTAGAAAATGCCCTTGTGCGCGAGGCCCGCAGCGAGATCCCGCCTCCGAAGCGTGCGATGCGAGAAAATATCCTTGAGGCCGCGGACGACGCGGCCGTAAAGCTCCAGCGGTTCGACAAGCGATTTGCCGCGCGCATATTTTGCGATGTGGGCGTACGCGCCATACAGGAAGACCAAGATCGATGCCGTGCCGAGCATGTAGAACATGATCAGCTGCTGCGTCGTGATGCCCCAAAATATCTCGCGCGATTCCACCGGAATATTCCTATTGATCCATGGCTGCTGCCATGGCCAGTTCCTCACTTCGAATGAATGCTTGCCGCCGCTGACGCGGATCGCCTTCGCGACGTCTCCATCGCCGTCTGTGTTTTTCGTCGACTTGATCAGATCACAGGGGATGTGCGTCGGCAGAGCCGTCGATGGATGGCGCAGTCACCTGCGCCACGCCAATCTCCGACAGACATCAGGGATCTTGCTGTCTTGCACGCTCCGAGATCGAGAGCCGTTCGACGTTGCCACTGACGGCGGAACGGCTCGGGATGTCAGGCGATCCGGATCGCGAAGATCTTGCGAATTCTCTCTTCGGTTTTCCAGGTGCCGACGAAACCGGCGTCGATCTGGAAGCTGTCGCCGGCCGAGAACTGCGCCGTCTTGCCGGTGCCGTCCTCCGTCAGCGTCACCTTGCCTTCGAACAGGTGGATCAGTTCGTCGGCCTTGTAGGTGACGTGGTAGGTCCCCGGCATCGCTTCCCAGAAGCCGGTGAGGAATTTTCCGTCGGCCGTCTTGTTCTCGATCCAGGTTTTCATGGACGGTGTGCCGGCGACCGGCTTCCAGCCGTCGAGGTCGGCGGTGATGGGTGTCGATTTGGGAGCGGTGTATTTTCCGAATGCGGTGATGGTCATCGTCTGATCCTCATTCTTTGATGCGTTTGTCTCTGCGATCGGGAGCGGAGGAGCGCTAGACGCGCCACTCCAGATCCGGGTTTTCATTCGGGTTATAGGCCGTGCCCCAGGCGCGCTGTTCGCGCTTGTAGGGCTTCTGGTGCTGCGGATCGGGGTCTTCGATCTCGCGCGCCAGGCGGTGGCCATCGAAGGTGGCATCCGCGATGATGCGCGGGGACTCGGCATCGCCAATGACGAAGACATTGCTGATGCCGTTTGCCGCCCATTCGTCCTTTCTGGCCTTCAGCTCACGATAGAGGCTGTCCTCGGACCGGCGTGACGTGACGAGGATCACCGTATCGCACTCATGCCATTCGTGGCTGGAGTTCTCGTTGCGCGGCAGCTGGCCTGCACCCTTGTAGGACCGCTTGTAGCCCTCGCCCCAGATGTTGAAGAGCTCGACACGGCCCTTCTCGACGCGGGAGCAGCCCATTTCGCCCAGAACCTTGATGCCGAGCTCGTGGATGAGACGCTGCATGTTCGCACCCTCGAGGGTGTACTCCATGTAGGCGCCGAGCCCGCCCACCGTGGCCACCGTCACGTCGTGGCCTGCGCGTGCGAACTTTTCCGCAAGACTCGGGGCCATGTAGTAGGGATCGTAGTTGATGATCATCACCCGTTTGCCGACGGCCTTTTTACCCTCGAACACCTGCTCGGGAGTCAGGACATGAGGCAGGCTCGCGTCCGCCCCGGGGATCGGCTCATGGGTGCGATGATTGACGCCCGTCGTGCTCCACTTGGCGCCCGTGGCGATGACGACGCGCGAGGCGCCATACTGCAGGACGTCATCCGCCGTCATCGGCTTCTGCTTGAGCGCGATCTGGCAATCGGGGTTCTTTTTGATGAGCTTTTCAAGCTGGGTCTGGCGATAGTCGCGATGGAAGCTCCACTCGCCCAAGCCCGGCAGCGTCGCCACGTCGTTGACGTAGCCGCCGGTCTTTTCGCGCGTGTCGACCAGGTGAACGGTATAGCCGCGCTCCATCAGGACGCGGGCGCATTCCGAACCCGCAGGACCGGCGCCGACGATCAGCACGTCGTGCTCGGACTTGGCGGGCTCGAACTTCTCCGGATGCCAGCCGCGGCGGTATTCCTCGCCCGCCGTTGCGTTCTGCGTGCAGATGAACGGCACGCCGCCCATTTCCCAACGCGAGATGCAGACGTTGCAGCCGATGCAGGTGCGGATGTCGTCGATGCGGCCCTCGTCGATCTTGCGCGGCAGCCACGGATCGGCGATCGACGGACGGGCGGCGCCGATGATGTCGATGATGCCCGCCTTGACGACCTGCAGCATCTTTTCGGGATCGTAGTAGCGGCCGACGCCGACGACGGGCTTGCTCGTTGCCTGCTTGATGTGGCGGATCCAGTCGTTCTCGTGCGCAATCGGATAAAAGCGCGAGGGGCCCGCGTCTTCGCCCCACTCGGCGATGTCGCCGATGTTGACGTCCCAGAGATCGAGATAGGGCGAGGCCAGCTCGATGAAGCGCAAGCCATCCTCGGTGAGCTCGACACCCTTGGTTCCGTACAGCGTGTCGGTCGCACAGCGCGTGACG
Source organism: Hyphomicrobium denitrificans 1NES1 (assembly GCF_000230975.2). Lineage (NCBI taxonomy): Bacteria > Pseudomonadati > Pseudomonadota > Alphaproteobacteria > Hyphomicrobiales > Hyphomicrobiaceae > Hyphomicrobium > Hyphomicrobium denitrificans. Next base: position 2,449,532 of record NC_021172.1, read on the forward strand.
AGCGCGACGTCGTCGTTGACGGCGCGGCGGATCTTCTCGAGCGTCTCGACCCAGAAGCGGGCGCGGTTCTCGAAGCTGCCGCCGTATTTGTCGGTGCGCCGGTTGTAATAAGGGTTGAGCCACTGCATCGGGCCATAGGCGTGCGCGCCGTAGACGTTCACCAGGTCGAAGCCGGTGTCGCGGGCACGCAGCGCCGCGTCGACGTACTGCTGCTGCAAGCGGTGCAACTCGTCCGTGTCGGCTTCGTGATTGTAGGTGAAGCCCGGGCAACCGGGAACGGTCGCGAACTCCGAGTTATACTGGCTGGGTCCGCGGGAGATCGTCCGCGATTCAATGCCGGGCGCGTGCGGGCCGCCGTAAAAGAGCTCGCAGCCGGCGAGCGATCCGTGGCTGTGCACGTGGTCGACCATGGCGCGCAGGTTGCGCATGTCGCCCTGGTCCCAGATGCGCGCCGTAATACGCAGCGTGTCGTCGCATTCCGGATGGATCGAGCATTGTTCCGTATTCACCGCACCCCAGCCGCCCTCGGCCTTGATGCCGCGATGCGCCATGTTCATGCCGGGTGAGTTCGTGCCCGCCCCGTTACAGTGCGGCACCTGGTAAAAGCGGTTGCGTATCGTCTTGGAGCCGAGCTTCAGGGGCGTGAAGAGGATATCGAAGCGTGGGTCTCTGGCCATTTCTTATGACTCCTTGGTTCTCCCGAGAACCAAGGATTGGCTATGGCGCGACGCCTTTCGTCTATTGCCACGACCGATTACTCCATAGGGGGTAGAATCGTGCTGCACGTGCGAAGCGTGCCAAGGCGCACGGTCGGCGTTCTGCTGGCCTAGGACTTCGATCGCCGCCAGTGCTTCGTAGCGGCTCGGCGCACACTTACTACCATCTGCGTGAGATGATGGCCGAGACAGAAATGGAGTTGGCCGTCGTAAAAAGAAAGGCCGGCATCATGCCGGCCAGGACATAGTGCAGATGTGAGTGTGAGACCAAGCGCTTCCTTGTTTGCCGATTTCCATGACGTTCGCAATACGGCTTCTCCGCAGGCTAAGCAGAGCTTTCGTGATCGCCACGATGCGCACGCTGAAACAGGGGCTCCATACTTTTTACGTCTTACGTCAAACGCTGATTCAGGGGCACCTGCTCCCGCTGAGCGGTTCGCCTCTCGCAAGGCAAACCAAGCACCATTCGAGAGGCCGGAGCCTAGGGGACGGGAAAAGTAGTTGCCAGCAGGAGGTCGGTTATTTTCTGGCGAGCAGATCGCGGATGTCGGTGAGGATCTTCACTTCCGCACTGGGTTCCGCCGGTTTCTCGACAGCCTTTTCCTTCTTCATCAGCCTGTTCATAGCCTGGATAACCATGAACAGCACGCCCGCGATGATGAGGAAATTGAGGAGCGCGGTGATGAATGCTCCATAGCCGAGCACGGCTCCTTCCTTTTTGGCGTCCGCATAGGCAACGCCGGTGTGGACTTTCTCGGAAAGCGGCAAGTAGTAGTTCGAGAAATCGAGGCCGCCTGTCACGGCTCCGATAATCGGCATGATGATGTCGCCCACAAGCGACGACACGATGGCGCCGAAGGCGACGCCGATAACCACACCGACCGCGAGGTCAACGACATTGCCGCGAAGCACGAATTTCTTGAATTCTTCAAGCATGAGATTCGTCCTTTTGCCCACGATGAGAAGCGAACATAGATCATGAAGTTGGCCGAAGCCGCAACAGGTATGGCATTCTGGCCGCCGCACGCGTACCGGAATTGATTGGGGCAACCGAAGGCCGCCCTCGTCCGCTTATGGGTCATCCAGCAGGGGGACCTATAATGGCGATATCCGCCCGGCCACGCCTTAAGGACAAAACGAAACCGTGACCCCGCCGCAGGCTGATCTTTATAGGGGACTCGGAGCGTCGTATATCCGATCGATACTGTCAGTCGAAAGGCCGATCGATGCGAGTTCGAAGCCTATGAACACTCCCGCCGTAGCGAAATCTTTTTCTGCCAGCCAATCTGTTGGACAGGCTGAATTTGAGCCTCACGGAGGCGATATTGATACCGTTTCCAAAAGATATCCGAACGCACCACGGCCATGGATAGACCTTTCGACCGGAATTAATCCGTTCGCCTATCCAATCCCGCCGCTCCCTGCCGACGTTTGGTCGAGACTTCCTCTGCGGGAGGAGGATGCTGAACTGCGCTGCAAGGCTGCTCACCGCCATGGTGCCGTCGATCTGGACCACGTGGTCTCAGCGCCGGGGACCCAGTCACTCATACAAGTCATTCCGCGCCTCAAAGAGCCGACTGACGTTGCGATCATCGGCCCGACCTATCGCGAACACATACGCTGTTGGGCGAGAATGGGTCATGCCGTTCGCGTAATCGGGGAGCTGGACGAGATCGATAATGCGAACGTTGTCGTAATCGTGAACCCAAATAATCCAACGGGGCGGCATTACGAACCGCGTCAATTGCTGAGTGTCGCTGAAGACATGGCCCGCAGGCAAGGCCTTCTCCTGGTCGACGAGGCTTTCGCAGATTTTCTTGGAGCCGATCAAAGTCTCGGCCCGCTGCAGCCGCCTTCAACCATCATTCTAAGATCATTCGGAAAGACCTACGGTCTCGCGGGTCTGCGCCTCGGCTTCGCAATTGCCGAGCCTGGAGTGGCGTCGGTGCTGAGGTCGTGGATTGGTCCCTGGGCAGTTTCAGGTCCGGCGATCGCTATTGGTTGCCGCGCTCTTGAAGATACCGGCTGGCTGATCAGCGCGCGGGATCGCCTGGCCAATTGCGCCCGGCGTCTGGATGGGCTGCTAGCGGTTGCGAAATGCAACATTGTTGGGGCTACGCCTCTTTTTCGTCTCGCCGAACATCCGCGAGCGGAAAGCGTTGCGCATACCCTGGCGCATGCCGGGATTCATGTTCGCCAATTTCCTGATCAGAGAACTTGGTTACGCTTCGGCATTCCGTCCGACGCAGCGTTGCAGCGCCTGGAAGCTGCGCTCTCGACCTTGCCTGATGCCACATAGAAGCAACGGCCGTCGGTTATCGTGATTATTAAAGCAGGCTACGTTCGCAGGAAGTGGTCTGCAGCCTGGCATACCATAGCGTAACGCGCGAGCACGGTTCGAAAGCCTAGAGGCAAATCTCAGCTACATAGGCAAGCGCAAAAATTTGCTCGCGCCGGCCGAAGTGGCGCGCTTTCGCAGCCTCGTGTCGAGAGAAACATTTGAAGATGTGGTGAGCCCGTGACCCAACCCTAATGGCTTCCCAATTCATGATAGCGTCTGGGCTCGAAAACAACACTGCTGATCTCGGTCAAAAATTTTTGCTGGAATGCGCGGCTGATCTCCTCGTAACCTTGGGACGGCTGGACGAATGCCCCTCGCCCGCCGATAACGTGATCTTTGAACCAGTGGTCGAGCGTCGTTTCCACGCCCGGATCGTGCGATAAGGGGCGTAAGCCGAAACCCGGCGCGCGATAGGCGCCTGCACCGACCACATCATTCTCTCCGCTTACGATGATTGGCAAGCCGTTGATGGTGACGCCGCGCCGGACAAGGCGATCACGTGCATCATCGATAGCCGCCGGTTCTGCGCAGTTGTCGATGCCGTCGCCGGATATATCCAAAATCGTACGCGTAGCAGTGAACGGCAAATCATCGAGCATGCCCCCGTCGACGATGCGCATCATGCGCGCCATGCAGGTATATTCGCCTGCGCGATGCGTCTGCCGGCGGATGAGGCCCGAGAACGTCAATGCATTTTGTTCATTGGATATGATCTGCCACGGAATTGTCGTTTCCACGCCGTCAGCCCATACGATAAACTGGACTGCGATACGTCCGTAGGGGCCTGAGATAATTGCGTCTGCGACGGCTTTGTTTTCGAGCGCTTGAGCCATCCCTTCAATTTGAAGGCGATAGCGATCTTTATCGACTGATTGCGAAATATCGACTGCGAGGATCAGGGCAGCGTCGACATGGAACGGCTCTGAACTTCGAAGCGCGCCGAACCTGCCGTCGCACAGAATAGCGAGCACCAGCGAAGCGGCTTTGAGAGCGTTCAGCATGAACGATTCGGTTCGCTTCATTTCACCATATCTCGCGTAGCGACCAAGCCTCGGATGCCGTCTGAGAAACAATCCGCCTAATTGCTTGTCGGCCTCACATAAAAAAAAGGCAAGTCCGAAGACCTGCCTTCTGAATGAAGCTTGCGTGGCAGTAAAAAGTTTAGTTGGAGGCTGTTTTCTTCGGAATCTTGAAGGTCCAAACCATCCCGCCCTGGTTCAGGTGTTGAACGGTTTTTGCAACTTCACCACCCCAGAGCGGAACTGCACCGCCCCAACCCGATATGACCGAGATCATCTGTTCGCCGTCTTGTTCCCAGGTGATCGGCGGGGCGACGATGCCCGAGCCGGTATTGAAGTGCCAAAGCTCTTTCCCGTCCTTGGCGTCGACAACTTTAAGATCGCCCTCCGGCGTTCCGTAGACGACGAGGCCGCCGCCGGTTGTCAGAACGCCGCCCCACAGCGGAGCCTTGTTGTTGATCTGCCAGACGATCTTGCCCGTTGCAGGATCGACTGCCTTCAACGCACCGATGTGATCTTCGAAGATCGGTTTGATCGTGAAACCAGCACCGAGATACGCAGCACCCTTCTTGTACGTAACCGGCTCGTTGTGGATGTCCATGCCCCACTCATTGGACGGAACATAGAACAGCTTTGTGTCCGGGCTATAAGCCATCGGCTGCTGGTTTTTGCCGCCAAGGAAGCTCGGCACAGCGAACACCGACTTGCCCTGTTTGCCGTCCTTGGAGTCTTTTGGATCGCCTGGGCGGTTGTCCGCGACGAATTTCGGACGACCGTTCTCATCGAGACCAGTAGCCCACGTGATCTTCTCGACGAACGGGAAACCACGGATGAATTTTCCGTTCTCACGGTTGAGCACGTAGAAGAACCCGTTGCGGTCTGCGGTCGCGACAGCCTTGGTGCCATCGAGATCGAACGACACGACTTCGTTCACGCCGTCGAAGTCCCAGCCATCGTTGGGTGTCGTCTGGAAACCCCATTTGATGTTGCCGGTCTCGGGATCGATCGCAAGTCGCGAGCACGACCAGCGGTTGTCGCCCGGCCGCATGTGGCTGTTCCAGGGCGCAGGGTTGCCTGTGCCGACGAAGATCGTATTGGTCTCGGCGTCATAGGTGCCCCCTAGCCACGTCGCGCCGCCACCCGTCTTCCAGAGATCGCCCTTCCAGGTTTCGTTCTTCTTACCCGTCATGGTCGACTCAGAGCCATTGAGCGTGCCCATATGGCCTTCGATCGTGGGACGCGTCCAGACGAGTTCGCCGTTGTCGGCTTTGCGCGCATCGATGCGGCCGACGATACCGAATTCACCGCCAGACACGCCGGTAATGATCAGAGGTCCGAACGTCTTAGTGGGAACGATCAGAGGCGGAGCCGTGTAGGAATAGCCACCCTTGAAATCGTCGATTTCCTTCATCCAGACGACCTTGCCGGTCTTCTGATTGAGAGCGACAAGCTTGGCGTCCAGCGTGCCGAAAATCACTTTGTCGCCGATGAGTGCGGCGCCGCGATTGACGACGTCGCAGCAAGGGAGAATGCCTTCCGGAAGGCGAGCGTCGTATTCCCAGATCTCGTGTCCGGTTTTAGTATCGATCGCCCACACGCGGCTGTAAGAGCCGGTGACGTACATGATCCCGTCTTTGACAAGGGCTTGAGATTCCTGGCCGCGCATTTTCTCGCCGCCGAGCGACATTGCCCAGGCGGGAACCAAGCTCGCGGCGTTGTCTTTATTTATTTCATTGAGTGGGCTGTAGCGTTGCCCCTGACCGCCAAGACCGGCAGTCACGACATCCTGCGTGGTCTTCGCATCATTGAGAATATCGTCGATTGATACGTCGGCTTGTACAGCCGTCGTTATGCCCAACGACAGTGCAAAGGCACTCGTCGTTGCCAACCATCTCCAGGTTTTCATTAAGACCTCCCTTTATGGGTTTGTGTTTCCTCGCAATTTTTATTTGCGTTTCCTTGGTATTTTCCCTCGCACGGGTTGTTATTCGTCTTCATGTCGGGAATTTCTGGAAAGCGCGGGAAACCTACATTGCTGGCAGGTCAGGAATAGTTGGCAATTGGTCTATTCATCCAAAGTCTAGCGTGTAGTCGATAGACTATTATCTCTCGTCAATGCGCGGCCAGCGCGATGCCTCTAGTTGCGGGTAGAGATGCATGACCGAGCGCTCGTATTCATAGCGCGCAAGTGCAATGCTCTCGGTCCAATCCGGAAGTGGGAGGGCCATCGCTTCGGAAATGTCCAAACCGCGATCGAAGGCATCGCCGATGATGCTTGCGATCGCCTCAAGCCATTGAGACGTCTGAGTAGTACCGCGGCTACCGCTCTCCGCCGGACCGTGCCCCGGCACGATCATCGCATTTGGAATCGCTGAAATATTCGCCAAGCTGATGCGCCAACGTTCGATATCGGCGTGCGGCGTGGTCGGGGCGCGGTCGAGGAAGACCAGATCGCCAGCAAAAAGTATGCCGGTCTTCTCGTCGAACAGCGCAAGATCGGACGGCGTATGCCCGCGCATCGCGATGGGCCGTAAGCGACGACCGCCGAAGTCTTCGGGCTCGCTATTGACGACCGACTTCGGCAGCACCAGCTCCGTACCGCGCATCCAATCGCCAGCGGCACGGTACATCGAATCGGAAAATGCATTTCCGTATTCCTTCATGCCGTCGATCGTGCCCTGGGTCGCGGCCAGGGTTGCCGGATCGAAAGCCTGATTGCCGAACATGTGGTCGGGATGGAAATGCGTGAGATAGACCCGAACGACGGGCTTGCCCGTCAGCTCCTTGGCGAGCGCCATCAACGCTTCGCCAAAACGGCGTGACGGGCCTGTATCGATCAGAATCGCGCCTTCCTTCGAATCCAGAATTGCAACGTTGGCGATGGCGCCGCCGTTCCGCTCATTGATCGCTTCGTCCGACCCACGCGTAACCCACACGCCGTCAGTCAGTTTCCGAGGCTTGAGATCGTAGTGGTGAGGCTCTGCCCTGCCTGGCGGGCAACAACAGAATAACGATAATGCACTTGCTCCGAGCAAGAGGGATTGACGGCGTGTCAGGATCGGCTTCATGGCGCGTTCAATGACCCTTCGCGCTGATCGTCATGGCTCTGGCGCCAGGGTGCAGCCAGATTGGCCCGATAGATCGTGCCGTTGTTGTCGCGGCTGTCGATGTCGAGTCCTTGATCCTGGCGGGGCAGATCGACCACAAGAGTCAAGGTCGGGTTTTGGCTGACCGGCTCGTGCATCGCGAGGCGCGCCAGCGTGGCGCCCGCCGGCTCTTTAGCTTCGACCTTTTCGATGTAATAGGCGGGCGTGTTGTCCCGTCCAAGACCCGTATCCATCGGATGACTGATACGGAAACGGGCTCGCACGCTGCCGTCCTTTTCCTGCCATAGGCGACCTTGCGTTTCGCCCAGGGTGTCAAACCAGGAAACGCCTCCGTTATCCTTGGGCGGTGCCGTACAGCCCCCACCTGCCGCATTCAAAAACACGCCGCCGACGTGCCAGACGCCATCCTCGGTCAGCGCCGCCGCCCTAACCGGAGTCGCCTGCTCGATCTTCATGCGGAATGCAACGAACGCTTTCGCCTTTATCGGTTCGAGTTCCAGCGCGAGCTGAATCGGATTGAGATCGGCAAATACGATCAGCTTTTTAACGCCGTCGAGCATGCGCGCATCCGCGGTAATCGGCACTTGCGCCTGATTCTCGACGATAGGCGGTACGCTGACCTTTACGCGGTCGTCGAAAATCACTGCGGCTTGGCCAAAATACCGCTCAGATAGCATCTCCCACATAGGAGAATTGAAGGCGTCCTTGAGGACCTCGGCACGCGCTGGCATTGCCGCCAAGAGCATCAGTGCAGTCAGTCGAATGATATAAGGGGATCGACTCACCATATGTTGGCATCGCCGTTTAGTTCTGTTGGTTGGATACACCGTCATCGATTGGCGGTTGAATGTACGTGACGCCATATGACCTAAAGATCTCTGCGAGTTTGCCGCTGGCCTTCAGTTTGTCGAGACTCGCTTGCACCGCGTAGCCGAGATCGCGGCTATTCTCTTTCCATGCCATGCCAACAACCCACTGATTGCGTACGATGCCGTCCATTCCAGGTTCGGCAATACGGGGTGTGACACCAATATCGTGGAGCAAAGCCTCGACGCGAGCGCGCTGCCCCATAAGAGCGGCAATTTCCTTGCTCTTGAATTCCTGCGCGCCGTCTTCCGCCCTTACGTGATGGACAATATTGTCGATCAACGCGCCATCCTCGAATCTCATTAGAAAATAATCTGAGACAGTGCCCAGCTGCACGCCGATCTTCATCCTTTTGAAAACATCGAAGGTCGGATTAGGCCCGGTGCGATCGATGTCAATAGCAACGGCGATACGCTCCTGGAAATACGGGTTGCCGATCACTGCCTCAGGATTGCGGACGGCGAACTCGCGATCGATCGGAACGTGCATCATCAAATCGCCGACGCCGCCGCCCGTCAGAGGGCCCTTCCACACATTTACGCGCAGATCATCGTCGCCTTTCTCGCCGGGCATCCGGAGGATGACTTCCGACTTCACTCCCAACTCATTGGCGACTGCATTGGCAATATCGACGTCGATGCCCCGAGGCTTACCGTTATCGTCCCACGAAAACGGAGCGTTATCGAGATAGGCAATCACACGCAGAATACCGCTGCCGACGACCTCGTCCAGAGGTCGTGCGGCAGCGCCCCCCGACAACATCCCGATCGCGATTCCCAAGGCGCATGCCAATCGAATGGCCGATCGAGACGTAAAAATGCGAAACATGTGGGAACCTATTCTTCGTGCTTGGACTCGAGATAAGCGCGGATAGCCCACATTGCTTCCTGTGAGAAGATTCCTTCGAATGCCGGCATAATCGTAGTGCCTTCTGCATTCTTCTTGCCATGACGGATGCGCTCCAGAAACCATTCGTCGCCGGTTTTTCCCGTCTCAAGATAGCGCAAGTCAGGGGCTATGCCGCCGGAGATCACCTCAAGACCATGGCAGCGCGCGCAGTTCTGATTGTAGCCAGAAGCTCCGATAGCGATTGCTTTTGGGTCACCCCGATACGGATTTTCGCTCAGCCAATCTTTCCCAATCTGCTTCAGCTCGGAAGCATCGATCGGTTGCGGCGTCACGTTGCCATGAGCAAACGCGACATTATCAATGAGTGTCGCAACAGCCAATGCAATGGCCACCGCCATCGCCACACGTGATAACGACATATTCAAGCTCCCTAGGCGTCCTACCAACGTTTCCTAATTTTTTTCTCTGATATACGGGGAGCGTTGCCGCCGACGAATTGCTCTTTAGTTCAGGGCGGCAGCATTACCGGCGTATATGCCTGGCCGGGCCTACGAACGTCGTATTGCGTATAGCTCGTTAAGCGAGAAGGTATCGGCGTGCCGTCTTAGAAGCAGTTTGAAGTCGATCAGGATCTTCCCAAGAACCGTATACATTGGCGCAGGAGAGGTCGAGGATGGGACGACGAGCTCTACTCGCGTGCTGTTTTTTGTTTATGCCGATGCATGCCGCGATTGCCGACGAAATCTACGTTACCAACGAAAAGGACAATACGGTCTCAGTTATCGACGCGCGTACGCTCAATGTTGTCCGCACGCTTAATGTTGGCAAACGGCCACGCGGAATAACGTTTTCCCGCGATTTTACGAAGTTTTTCGTTTGCGCCAGCGATAGCAACTCCGTCCAGGTGTACGACGCAACGACCGGGACAATGCTGCACGATTTGCCGTCAGGTGCGGACCCCGAACAGTTCGCACTCTCGCACGACGGTCGGCTTCTCTATATCGCGAACGAAGATAATGCCGTCACGACCGTCGTCGACGTTGGGACGCGGCAGGTCGTCAAGCAGATCGACGTCGGGATCGAGCCTGAAGGCATGGCCGTCTCACCGGACGACAAAATAGCCGTCACGACCTCTGAAACGACCAACATGGTCCACATTATCGATACCGCGACCTTCGACGTGCTCGCGAATATCCTGGTGGATCAACGGCCACGATATGCGCAATTCACGCCGGATGGCGCCAAGCTTTGGGTATCTTCAGAGATCGGTGGCACGGTGTCGATCATCGACGTTGCCAAGCGCGAGATGGAAAAGAAAATTACGTTTGCCATTCCAGGCGTTCGGCGCGACAGCATTCAGCCCGTTGGAATTCGCATGACACGCGATGCGAAGACCGCATTCGTTGCTCTCGGTCCTGCAAACCGCGTCGCAGTCGTCGACGTTGCAACGGCAAAGGTGAAGTCCTACGTGCTCGTCGGTCAGCGAGTCTGGCATCTGGAGCTATCACCGAAGGACGATTTATTGTTCACGACCAACGGTGTCTCGAATGACGTCACCGTGGTCGATACAGCAAGTTTGCGCGCACTAAAATCTGTTAAGGTCGGCCGTTATCCTTGGGGCGTAGCGATCCGTGCGACTCCCGAGCATACTGCCGGCAGCGCTACGCTCGAAAGCAAGACACAAACAGAAACTCGCTGAGACCATGTGGAAACTCGTGGCTCTGCTGCTCGCTTGGTCCGTGGCGGGTGTTTCTATGAGCTTGGCCGACGAAGCAGTGTTTGATCCAGTCACAGGCTATCGCATTGCACGCTATCGCTCGCCGACGCCTGAAGGCGTTCCTGGCGGTAAGCGGATCATGGCCGCTGACGTTCCCGAACTCATTGCTGCCCGCCAGGCTGTTCTCGTCGACGTCATGCCGTCGGAAGGTGGGCGACCGAATTCTGAAACCGGTCAATGGCATTTACTGAAGCCCCACCTCAATATTGCCGGATCCACATGGCTCGCGGACGTCGGACAAGGCGTGCTTACTCCGGACCAGTTCAAGTATTTCGCGGACAACCTCGCGAGGCTCACTCATGGTGACCGGTCTCGCGCCATCATATTTTATTGCAAGGCCGACTGCTGGATGTCGTGGAACGCCGTCCGCCGCGCCGCAGCCTTGGGTTACCAGAATGTTTATTGGCTAAGTGAAGGCATCGACGGTTGGAGCGATTGGGGAGGTGACCTTGTCGACGCCAAGCCCGAGCCTGTTCTGCCAGTCCATCAAGACTCGTCGGACATGAATGCTAAGCAGTAGTGTTCAAATTTTCCACGAGACGCCGCTCCCGACGACGATCAACAGGATTATCTGAGACTATCTCTTTCGGTTTGTGGGAGACGAAGCAACAATTGCGCGCTCCGCAAGCGTGCGGAGGAAGGGCATCGTTCTTGCAAAATGGTGCGCCAGGTCCGGCTCATGCCGCAGGCATACGTGAGGCCCTACGTGAAAGCGACTATGCGGACGCCGAAGCAATCTGCGAAGCGGTCGCCCGCCCGAACATGGCTCCGTCTCTGGGTTTCGTGCCGGACGAACGGCATCTAGGCCGAAAAACCTAGGATTTTTGAGGGCCGAGAGGGCGTTCTGGCGGAGGATGGGAAACCGGATGCAACACTGCTGCTCAGGTTCCTGCGCATCGGATCGTACTCTGGCCTGCCCCACGAGCGGTATTAATAAGTAATACTTCTTGCAACATCGTGCCGCGGACCCCATGTTGGACCCATGGAGGATGACATGGCTGAAATAGAACGACTGAGTATCGCACTCCCCACCCCCATGGCTGACACCGTGCGCCAAGCAGTGGAAGCAGGGGAATACGCTTCGACGAGCGAGGTTGTCCGCGACGCGCTCCGGCTCTGGGAGAGCCGGCGGCAACTGCGTGAGCGCGACGTGGAACTTCTCCGTCAGCGTTGGGATGCGGGCAAAGCCAGCGGCATTGCAGGACCGCTCAATATGAAGGCGCTCATTGCCGACGAGCGGGCCAAGGATGCCAAGAAAGCTCGCAAGCGTGGTTGAGGTCGTTACCTCACGGCGCGCCGAAGAAGAACTGCGGGAAATCTGGCGCTACATTGCTGCGGACAGTCCTGATGCAGCCGACCGCGTGCTGTTGCGGATCGACGCAAAGCTTAGCGCGTTGCGCGAATTCCCCGATATTGGCACTATGCGCGACGACATTCGGCCGGGCGTGAGAATGCTGGTGGAGGGGAACTACTTGCTGCTCTACGAGCACAACGAGGCAGATAGCATCATCGAGCTGGTCTCGGTCGTAGACGGACGACGCGACCTGAGCGAGTGGCTTTAGCATGAGGTTGTCAGGCCGTGTCATCAGTGACACGATTTAGGTTCTTGAGGTTTGGCGATCTCCCCCCATGGGCTGGACGCACCGGAGCGGCCCATCAGAACACACGCCTTACACAGGCCCTGGGACGAGCCCATCGAAGCGCACGCGCATCGCGTGGCCACGCCAGAGCGGTTCCGGCGGAATGACGTGATCTGGATCGAAGGCATCCTCGGCGCTGGCCAACGACACTGATGCGAAGTGCCCGATCGTGCTGACTGAAGCACAATGCTCGGCCAGACGCTGCCAATCTGCCGGCGGGCTTGCCTCAAGCGCCGGATAGCGCACTGCCCTGACCACCACCCATTCCGGTCCGCTATCGCCAACGAACCAGATGGCGGGATCGACTTGCGGATGCCCCGTCCACGACATCAGTTTCTTGCCGGCACTTTTCAGGTCATCGCGCACAACCTGAACCGCGGCATCATGGACTTCCCAATCCGTCATCTCGATGCGTTCATCACTCACAAGCGCGACTGGGTCGATGGCTAAGCCTGTGTGCGCATCGATTAATCCCCACCCGCCGGCTTCAGGTAACCAGTTTCCGGCGCGAAGCCGCATCGGCATGAGACAGGGATACCCGTTGCAGCCTTCGGCAATGCGCAGCAGACCCTCTCGGCTAGCGGGAACGTCCAACTCGCTGTCCACGTCCTCGATCCGAACGAAGAAGAGTTGATTGCCGAGACGGAACGATAGGTGCTCAAGGTAGGGTGGCACCAGCGCCGCCTTCAGCCAGCTTATCGGTCCTTGTGCTTGTGCCGCGATGTGCCGCCCGGCGGCCTGCCAGCACCGTGCAAACTGGTCGGACACTTCGTGCATCTGAATATCGTACATAGCAACAAAGCTCCTCGTGATCTTCGTCGAAGGGGTCAGACCGCCGTATTCAGAGCTAGGACGTGCAAAGCATTTGTGTCCGAATCCAAATCGATTGCCGCGTTGATCACCATCGCTGCAAAGTCCCAAATCCAAGCGGTATCCGCGATAACGATATCGTCGTCGTAGGAGAACGCGTCGAGCAAGGCACGGGCGCAGAAATACCCCGTCTGAGCGACGACATCGATTTCTTGGTGGCCGGCATAGAATGCAGTTGTCGAGGCGTGGGCGCTGGCGCCATAAGCGCTCGACTCAAGCGTGGGCATTGGCGACGGTGCCCCTGCCGCCCGGCAACGAGCCGCATCCGCTGCACCGATCGTATGTTGTGCCGCCGCCGGCGCAAGCACGCCGCTCGCGACATCGGCCGCCATCTGCTCAAAACCGGCACGGCGCAAAGCACACGGCGCAATGTGTTCGATCGCCAGTCGGGCGAAAAACGCAGCGCTGCGGCGCTCGATTTTGTCAGCCTCGCTGTCCTGCGGAGCCGGCCCAGTCGCCGGACGGTAATCCCAATCGTAGATGTTCGGCGTGCCTGTTTGAATAAACTCCGCTTCGATCATCTGACGCAGCGGCGGGAAATCGGTCTCGTCCGCAAAGTGCCAGTGATCGAACAAGCCCTGGGCGAAAGTCGTGACAGTGCGGCTATGGGCGAATGGCTTGAGGACGATCGGCATTTCGCGCGCCGCTCCGAGGGCACCAAATCCGCCCAGCGCCCACAGCCCGCCGGCAACGCCGGAGGTTATAAATGTCCGGCGATTCAAGGCTGATTGGCTCACCGCTTCCCCCTAAATCCCAATTTTCAATCTTAGCATTTCCGACGGGAAAAATGCACTGAAAACCGTCTATCATTGCGTGATTCCGGAGCTGCCAACATACTGAACTAGAATGAAAAACTACGACGCCACACCTTGATGGCGTGCGTCGCCTCAGCGCCTTGTGAAAAGCTGCTTCCCCACGTTTTTGATCGCCACGGTGCAGTCAGCCCGCGCCGCCCCGCGAGACACACCGCCTATACTCTGACGGGGTGACAAGAAGTGTCACGCTAGCGTGTCCGTGGTAAGCCTGTTGGAACGTAGCTCGAGTTCCCCGCATGTCCTTTGTCAAAGCCGAACAGCTGATCGACCTCGCGACAATGGCCGCGGCGCGCCATACCGGCATCACGCTTGACGACGTTGAAAACCGCTTTTCCGTGTCGAAGCGCACCGCGCAGCGGATGCTGCACACTCTGGAGATGAAATTCTCGGAAACGATTACGAGTCTCGACGATAGTGGGCGCAAGCGTTGGCGCCTGCCGGCCGCCCCGCTGCGCGATCTCCTGACGCTCCTACCCGACGAGTTGGCCGCACTCGATCTGGCGGTCGAGACGATGAAGCGGTCGGGGCTAACGATCGAGGCTGAGCAACTGCTGACGCTGCGGGAGAAAGTCATGGCGCTTGTGCCGCGCGCCAAGGCCGCCCGGCTCGAAACCGATCACGAGGCGTTGCTGGAAGCACAAGGACTCGCTGCGCGCCCCGGCCCGCGGCCAAAGATTGATCGCAAGATCGCGGCGGCGATCGCCGAGGCCATCAAGGCCTGCCTTATTCTGGAAGTGACGTACCAAGCACGCAATGAATCGCAGGCGACCGTGCGGCGGCTGGCACCTTATGGGCTCTTGACGGGTATCCGCCGCTACCTCGTGGCTCGACCGGCCGATGACAAGGAGACCCTCGTCAGGCTGTACGTGATGGAACGTATCTCAGACGCCAAGGCGACGAGCGAGCGCTTCGCGCGCGATCCATCCTTCAACCTGAAGGCCTTTGCGCACCGCTCGTTCGGTGTGTTCCAGAACCCGCAAGAGTATGGCGAGGTGGTCTGGCGGTTCTCGCCCCGCGCCGCCGCGCATGCCCGCGGCTTTGAGTTCCATCCCAGCCAGCAGGCCGAGGACCAGCCAGACGGATCGCTGATCGTGCGCTTCAAGGCGTCGGGGCATCTAGAAATGGCTTGGTACCTCTACATGTGGGGCGCCGAGGTTGAGATCTTGGAGCCGGCCGCGCTGCGCGAGATGGTCGCCGATCACCGGCGCACTGATTTCCCTGGACTGCCGTAGCGGCAGGAATATGGCCGCCAAGCTGGCACATGACAGTTTCTGTCATGCGAGTGGCGCTATATGCAATTCTTGAGATGAACTGTTGCTGCGTAGACGGATGTCTAGCACGCTTGGTTCTAGGTTTAGCGGAGGCGGGGGGCTTTCGAGATGAACGACACAATTTCCGCTCTCGAAAAACCACGCTGGACGAGGGACTTCCTGCGGTTCCTGCCGCTAAAGAGCCAGTTCGTATTGTCCGGCAATGTGCGGGATCGCTTTCCGCGGATGACTCCGCAAGGCGAGGTGACAATCCTGCCGCTTGTTGCCTACCTCGGTGCGGAGCTGGTCGAAGCCGGCATCGTGCGGGTCATCGCCTACGATCCGGCGCGTGGGTTCCGTCTGCCGCCGATCGTCGGGCGCGACCCCAAGACCGACCAGGCTTACTTCGCCGATCAAGGGATCACCTTCGACAGCGCAGGTTGTGCCCCCGCATCGATCGAGCGCTTTTTCGAGCTGTCGACCAAGCTCGTTACAACAGCGCTAGAGCCCACGGCGGTGATTGCGGACTTCGCCGCACGCATGATCGTCCACCCGGAACGGCTGATCGACAATGAACACCGTGGCTTTACCGGCGCGCTGGTCTCAGGCCTCACGGTCGAGCCCAAGGTCCATCCCAAGACGCGTCAGCCCTATTACAACCCTCTGATTGAGATCGTCGAGAAAGAAGGCGATCTGCCGGACTGGCTTGTCGTCAACAACCCGCGGCTGCGGCACATCCCGCTGCCCAAGCCCGACCATGTCGTCCGCCGCGCGGTCATCTCCAAGCTCTCGCGCTCCCTCAACTCGTCTGGGGAAGCGGACCCGGACGCCATCAAGAAAGCCGAGCAGGCCTTTGTCGACGGGACGGAGGGATTGCTCGTCGTCGATATTGCGAACATCGTGCAGCTCTCGCGCACCGAAGGCCTGGCCGTCACCGACGCGGCCGAGGCCGTGCGACGCTACAAGCTCGGCGTCACCGAGGACGTCTGGCGCAAGATCGATCGCGCAAAGCTCAAGGGTGCCGAACAATACGTTCAGGCCCGCGTACGCGGGCAGGATCATGCGGTCCAGCACATGCTCGACATCGTGAAGCGGGCAGCGACCGGCATTGGTGGCCGGCGCGGCGGGCGCCCACGCGGCGTGGCGTTCCTGGCAGGCCCAACTGGCGTCGGCAAGACAGAACTCGCAAAAACGATCACGAGCCTGCTGTTTGGGGACGAGAGCGCCTACATCCGCTTCGACATGAGCGAATTCTCCGCCGAGCATGCCGATCAAAGGCTCATCGGTGCGCCGCCTGGCTACATCGGCTACGACACGGGCGGCGAACTCACCAACGCCATTCGGCAAAAGCCTTTTTCCGTCGTTCTGTTCGACGAGATCGAGAAGGCGCATCCGCGCATCCTCGATAAGTTCCTGCAGATCCTCGACGACGGTGTGCTGACCTCGGGGCGCGGCGAGCGCGTCTATTTCTCGGAAAGCCTGATCATCTTCACGTCGAACCTCGGCATGACACGGGTCCTGCCCGATGGAACGCGCGTGGCGAATGCCGCCTCGGACGAGCCGCTCGATGAGGTCCGCCACAAGGTGCGGTCCGAGATCGAGCGGCACTTCAAGCTGGAGATTTCCCGGCCCGAGATCCTGAATCGCATCGGCGAGAATGTCATCGTCTTCGATTTCATCCGGCCATCAGTTGCGCGTGAAATCCTTGAGCTGATGGTTGATCGCGTCATCGATGATGTGCGGTCTGAGCAGCAGCTCACGCTGTCGTTCACGACCGATGCCAGCTCACGCTTGGAAGAACTTTGCCTGCGTGATCTCTCGAATGGAGGCCGCGGCATTCGCAACCAAGTCGAGGTGCATCTCGTCAACCCGTTGGCGCGCACGCTCTTTGCTCTCGACCCCCAGCCGGGAACGGCCGTTACCATCACCGACGTCACGAACGAGCGTGGAATTACGACGCTCACACTGGCGCAATAGGATATTTTTGAGACGGGATCGATTTTTCGATGAGTACTGAGGTGGGACTTTCGCGGGTGCATTTTCCGATCAGTGCGCTCGGACCTGGACGACGCATCGGGATCTGGTTCCAGGGCTGCTCGATCCGCTGTCCTGATTGCATGAGCCGCGACACCTGGGTGACAGCTCGGCGCAAGATCACCGTTGATGCGCTGCTTGAAAGCATCGCACCATGGCTTAGCGAGGCCGACGGTGTGACCATCTCCGGGGGCGAACCGTTCGAGCAGCCGGAAGCGCTACTTGCGCTTCTTCAGGGCTTGCGCGTGGCCGGTGGACTTCCCGTACTCACCTACTCGGGCTTCGCCTACGAGTTCCTGCGAGATCGGCATCATCAAACGCTGTCCATGCTCGATGTGCTGATCTCCGAGCCGTTCGAATCCACGATGGCCGTCAGTGCTCCTCTCTTTGGCTCAGCCAACCAGCGCGTCACCTGTCTGACCGAGCGCGGTACGGAACTGTGGCGACGGGCTGAAGCGGAGTGGTCCGAACGGGGCGGCAAGCTCGACCTCATTGCGGAGTCTGACGGTTCTATTTGGCTCGCCGGTGTTCCGGGGCCGGGCGATCTCGATCGCCTGGGACATCGTCTGGGCGGAGCCGGGATCAAGGCGCTGACCTCTGCTGGGCGCCTAGGGGGAACGATATGACTTTGTACGTTCGCGTTTGTCCCGCTTGCGGACATGGGCGCCCGCTCGACGAAGACGAATGCAACCACATTTTGGAAAGTGGTGAGGCCTGCCGCTTTCCTCTGCTGGATATCCACCCAATGCCGGCTGGCCAAAGGCCCGCCGAACAGGTCGGGCCGATTGAACCTGTGGAGCGCGCGGAAGCCACTGCGAGCGGGACAAGTCAAGAGCCGCCCGTAGATGGAGCAGATGGATTGTGCCCGAACGGCCATGCCGTCGAGCCTGACGATGTGCTGTGCCTGACCTGCGGCGCGAGGCTTGGTGCTAACCAAGAGCCGAGATCGCCAGACAAATCGGCAAGAACCATTGGCGATTGGCAAATTGTCGCCGAACTACCGCCTGCCACGACAGACGCTGACCTCTACCTCGCTCGCCGTGAGCACGACGAGACCGTTCATGTCCTGCGTCACTTCCAGACCGGCCTGGAACCAAATCAAAGTCTTTACGCCGTTCTCCAGAGTCTCGACCGTCGCGACGTCGGGAGGCTCATTGCGCACGGGCGTTTCGAGGGCCGAGCATATGAGGTTTGGGAGCATGTCGAAGGCCGGACTCTGGGTGAGTTCCGCCACAAGGTCATTCATGATCCCGATGCAATTGAGCAGGTCGCGGTTGCGTTGATCAAGACACTTGTGGCGTTCGAACAGCGTGGGCTCAGGCACGGCAATCTGCAACCGTCGGTCATTCGGGTCCGGTCGGAAGACCCTCTGACCCTTTGCGTGACCGACTTCGCATCCGCGCGAATTGCCGAGTTCGATGTCGAGGCGAGCCGGTTCCGGCAAACCAGCCGTTACATGGCCCCGGAATCTGTGGCGGAAGCCTCGACTGCTGCATCGGATTGGTGGAGTCTCGGCATCATTCTCCTTGAGATGCTGACGGATGGCCGATGCTTCGAAGGCGTGCATGATCGCGCCTTTCTGCTCCATCTTGTCGCGCGTGGCGTTGCGCTGCCGGAAGGACTTAATGCGCGGTGGCGCAACCTTCTCGAGGGTCTGCTAACGCGGAACCATGAAAGCCGCTGGCGAGCAGAGCAGGCCCTCAGGTGGACTGATGGCGAAAACGACATCGCAACGGAGTATGAGCACGGGGGCACCACGAGCAGCGGGCCAGCGATCCCCTTCGCGGATCGCCGGATTACCTCGCCCGCCGAGTTCACGTTCGTGGCAGCCGAAGACGCGAATTGGGCGGACGCGCAGGCGGCGCTCGACCACGGCCGTATCGCCAGTTGGCTCGACGACTTCGAAAAGACACCGGTACCCCTCAACACCATCAGGAATCTTACAAGCGATCAGCGGTTGAAGGAACTGAACAGCGATTTCCCGCTCGCACTCGCACTTGCAGCTCTCAATTCGAACCTGCCGTTATGCATCAGAGGTGAATTCGTCACGCCGAGGGCTTTGCTTTCTGAGCCCGAAGCCGGAATCAAATGGCTCGCACGTGAGCCCATCGCCTATTTGCGTCGCCTGAAGAGGCCAAGTGATCATTGGCTCATTTTGCTCGCGGATAGAGCTCAGCGTGTTCGATCGCGTGCCAGAGATGCCCACATCACGCTCGATGACATTGAATTGTCAGTTCTCCAACTCGCGACCTCCACAGCCGCGCTCGAACAGCGATGGAGCGGCAAGCGCGGACTATTTCCGGACAGCGATAACCCTATTCTCGCAAGTCTCATCGATCGGCGAAATCTGAACGACGAGGACCTGCTGCTCTTAGCGGCCGCGTCCATAGAGAACTTCAAGCCCGCCGAAGAGATTCTGAGGGAAGCTGAGCGGCTGGCAAAAGAAGCGGGGGTAACGGAGTTCGACCGGCAAAGCGCGATCAAGGAGCTGACGCGGCCCCGACGAGACCTCGCCGATGAGCTCGAAGCACGCGTGCCGGGTTTCGAGCGCTGCGGGCGAGAAGCGATCGACGGCTGGATGGATACCTATCGGGCCGCGAACCGCCGCATGCCCCTTTCGCGGCTTCTGGTCGTTTCGGCCATCCCCGCCTCGGATTGGGCTGAGCCGCCGCATCAAGACTACGTTCGAAATGTCGTCAGCTTCCTCGAGCGGCAAGTACTTGCAGGCATCCAACGAGGTCCGCTGGTTCAGATGCGTGCAACAGCCAGCGTCCTCGACGTGACGGGGCTTGGCAGGGTCAACCTGCAAGAACGCATTCTTGATGCGATCGTGAGCCGCGCCGACGCTGCGGTCGACCTGCCTAGAGACGCAGTGCCTGCAAACCTCATCGACAAGCTTCGGGCCATTGAATCAAAGGCTCGAACGTATCTCCGCGATACCGGCCTTGACGCCCTCTTCCTGGCGTTCCCGATCCTGACACTCAAACTCAAGAACGACGACGGTGAGAAAACGCGAATTGCTCCCGTCTTCCTCTGGCCGATCACGCTCGCGGTCCAGCGGGGGGCAGCCGGATCGGTGTCGATCGGGTTCGACCCGACACGCGAGGTTCAACTCAATCCGGCGCTGGAGACCATCCTGGGACCCGAAGCGGCGGCTCGTTGGCAAGACTGGGCGAATGATCGACTTCGTGACGGCTTCGACAGTCACACAACGGTTCTGAGGGCAGTCGCCGAGCTTGTGGAGGGCCGCGCCGAAGAGAAACTTGTCCCACTGCCGCAGGCGAAGGCGATCAAGGCGGTGAACAAGCTTGCCATGCACGCCAGTGGCGCAATCTTCCTCGCCGAATTCTCGAGCCAGGCGATCGCAAATGATCTCCGGCAGCTTCAGCAGAAGCCGCTCGAAGGCACGGCACTCGAATGTTTATTGCGCCTGAGCACGCCAGACAAACAGCCAGAGCTTGGCAAGGTCTCTCACCTCGATCGCTTCACGACACTTGAGGCTGATCCCTCACAGGAAGAGGCCGTGTTCCGCGCCCGCCATGCGCCAGGCCTCGTTGTGCAAGGGCCTCCGGGAACCGGCAAGAGCCAGACCATTGTCAATATCATCACGGACTGCATCGGCCGCGGTGAGAGCGTGCTCGTCGTTTGCGAGAAGAAGGCGGCGCTCGATGTCGTGCAGAAGCGGCTTGCAGCGGAAAAGATCGACCATCGTGCGTTCCGGATCGAGAACACGCAGAGCGATCGCGTCACAGTGCTGAACCAATTGCGAGAGCAGGTTCCTCACATTCTCGATGCGCGAACGGTGCCAGGGGCCAACGCGCTTGCGCGACGAAGCCAGATCGCGACGCAGTTTGATGCGCTCGAAGCAGATCTCGACGCCTATCACGAAGCACTCCATGTGACCGACGACCGTCTGGACCTCACTTATCGCGAGGTGCTCGCGATCATTGCTCAGAACGATGCACGCGTGGCAGATCTCTCGGTGCCGGGGCTCAGAGCACTCCTAGGCCCTTTGAGTGCAGGTGAGCTGGAGATCGTCATCAGCGACTGCTCCGGCCTTGTCGACGTCTGGCTCAAAGGCGGGATTGCGCATTCGGCACTCGAATTCCTGCGCCCGTTCGCCACTGACGCCGCGCTCGCGGCGCACATCTCCAATGACCTTACCGATCTTCGAGCTGCCGATGAGACGCGCGTCATGGCTATCACTGGGCGTAAGAGGCTCGATGCTGATCTCCAGGGCATTTTGTGCTCCGACGCCGATGCGCTCGGCCGATGGCTCGATGAGAATCAACAAGCATTGGAGACGATCCCGCCTGAGGTGCTGGAGCGTGCCAATCGCTGGCGCAGTTTTTTCGCACCAGATGGCCAGCATCTGGGCGACGCAGAGGCCGGCCGGAAGCGGCTCGCAGACCTGATCGAGCGGCTCGATTGGCTCGCCATGCCCGGCCCTGCGAGCCTCTTTTATTCTTCGGTTCGCGAATGGACGCCAGAAGAGCTTGGTGCCCTCTCCGGCGCTCTGCCGGCACTCCGCTCGGTGCCCGGTCTGTTCTCCTTCCTCAATCTTCCTCGGCTGTTGAGGCGCCGGGCGGCAAAGTCCGTGCTTTTGGGCCGTGGTGCCGCAACGGACCAAGTCGCCTGTCTCGCGCACGCGGAGGCTGCGCAGTTCGAGACGACCTTGAGGTCCACCCTCCGGGAACTTGAAGAAATCGGCGCCGCTTTCGGCGAGAGGCTCGGCTGCCCAGCAGATCGCACTCAGATGCTGGAGGTGGCGCGATCTCTGGCAGGTCACCTGAACGACTTCCGGGATCTCGCAGATCGCCTCGAAGCAGCTCCTGTTGCGGGTCTGTGGCCGCACGTTGAACGGTTCGCCAGCGAGATCAGCACGAGCCGCCGGGACACACGCATACCACCGCTCGCCCCCCTCCTGACCGCGCTCGATTGCGCAAGAGCTGTGGCGGCCTCCAATGCGCTGACCCTGAAAGGTGTGGAGCGTGTCGCCCGCTATCTTACAGAGGAGGCACTGGACGGTATCAAAAGGTCCATCAGGATCGAATCGTCGCTCCCGTTCAATTGGCAGGCGGTCCACGAGGCGATGCCGGCTTTGGTGCCGCTTCAGACCTTCCGGCTTCGTCAGGCCCAGTTGTCGCCGGTGGCCCGTGCGGTGTTTGTCGAACTAGAGCCGGTCGCCGACGCGCTCCGTTCCTATGCAAGCCCGTGCGATACGGTTGCTGCCCTGATGCGCCGTGAGGCGGCGGCCGCCTGGAAGGGCGAAATCGAAACCCGTCACCCGCAATTGCAGCGGATCAGAACTCAGCTCGAGTCCGATATCGCAAAGCTTGAGTCCCTCGATAGCCAGATGCGGGATGTCAACAGGCGCTACCTCGCGCATATCGGCCCTAATGGCATCCGGGGCACTCAGGATTGGTCGCGGATCTGGTCGATCGGCGGCGTCAACGCTCAGCGCCTGCGCCAGATCTTTGAAAAGGGGCGCAGCCTTGGCCTCTTGAAACTACGGCCTGTCTGGCTCGTCAACCCTGACGTGGCAAGCCGCATGCTTCCCCTCGAGTCTGGGCTGTTCGACGTGGTGATTTTCGACGAGGCTTCGCAGATGCGTGTGGTGAACGCTCTGCCGGCGCTCTACAGGGCGAAGCGCGCCATCATTAGTGGCGACGAGAAACAGTTGCCGCCAACCAATTTCTTCGGGACGCGGGCCGAGGCCAGTAGCCCAGCCGACGATGACACGGATGATCCCTGGTCGAATGTTGATGGAGATCCGGTCGAAGACGGCGCAGATGCGGAAGCGAACGTCGGGTCGATCGACCCGCGGGAGTTGGCGGCAAGCGAACGCCATATCAAGGACTGTGAGGATCTCCTTACATTAGCGACGGGCTTGCTACCGCCGGCAAGCCTCGACATCCATTATCGGTCTGCCTACCGCGAACTGATCGCCTTCTCGAACGCGGCCTACTACGGCGGCAAACTCAATGTCCCCGTGCGCCGGCCAGTCGATGACGTGAAGCGCGCAAAGCCGATTGAGATTCACCGTGTGGACGGACTCTACCGGGACCAGACGAACGCGGACGAGGCCGGTGCCATCGTCAATCTGCTTGGCGAGCTTTGGGCCTCGTTACCAACACCGCCCACGGTCGGTGTTGTCACCTTCAACATGAAGCAGGCCGAGCTGATCGAGGCACGGGTTCGCCAGCGCGCCGACGAGGATCGCAAGTTCGCGCGCTCACTGGACCGGGAACGGACGCGCTCGGCGGATGGCGAGGACGTCAGCTTCTTTGTCAAGAACCTGGAGAACGTCCAGGGCGACGAGCGCGACTGGATTGTGTTCTCGACAACCTTCGGGCGGGATGAGAACAGCGTCTTCAAGCGTGTATTCGGCGTCCTCAACCAACAAGGAGGTGAACGCCGGTTGAACGTCGCCGTAACGCGCGCCAAGCAGAAGGTCGTGTTGGTGACTTCCATGCCCACCGCCGAGATATCGAGTTTCATCGGCCAACGTCGAGCGCCGACAATGGCACGCGACTACCTCCAGGCGTATATGCGATACGCTGAACTCGTTCATGACGGTGAGTTCGAGGCCGCACAAAGCATCCTCGGCGCATTCGACAGCGTGCCACGCTATGGAGGGCCGCATTTGGATCTCCAGTCCGATGCGTTGGTCCTTCAGGCCCTCGATGCTCTCCACCGAGACGGGTTCGACGCCTCCCTGATGCCCCCAGAGGATGCCTTTAGTCTCGACATTGCCGTTACCCATCCCGAGACAGGGCTTTATGCGCTCGGCATCGAGTTCGACAGTCCGCGCCACCACCTGCTCCGCCAAGCCCGAGCGCGGGAAGTGTGGCGCCCAAAATTGCTCGCCCGCTCGGGCCTCAGTCTTCACCGAATCCAATCATCCGCGTGGGTGCAGGACCAAGCTCGCGAACGCGAGCGTCTGATCCTTGCCGCCCGCACGGCGATAGCCAGGGCCAGAGCCGCATGAGCAAACTCGTTTGGGTGAACTACAAGATCTCGGATGCCGAAGAGCGCGAGACTCGCCGCAAGATCGCTCTGATCCGTTCCATGCTGGAGCGCTGCGCGCGGCTGCAGCAAGAACTCGCAAAGCTCGAGCCGGTCGCGGGCGAGAACTGGAGCGAGATGCTCAACCGCTATCGCAAGCTTGTCGATGCGAACAAGTGGAACGATTTTGTCGATGACTACAACCGGCTCTACGACGAGCTTCCGGAGGTAGAGCGCCGGCTCGAAAAGGAACTGACGGAAGCCAAGTCGAAAAGGCTGCGCCTCGAATTGACGGCGGCAACGCTCTTGGCATCAGCAGCAACGACGAGCGAGCGAATGGAGCTTGAGGCAATCTCAAAAAGGGCCGATGGCCTTTATGCCGGCAAGTTTCAGGAAGCACAGGCAAAGATCGAGCAGATCATTCGGCAACGCATCAAGACACCGCTTGATGTCGCCGATCCAGCATTGACCAACGATCAGATCGCGCTTGCGCGAGACCTTCTGGCGGCGTCTCCAACGGGGAGCTCGACGGTTCTGACGAAAGGCGGTCTTGGAGAGCCGGGACAAGCACCGTATGGCGCCGATGCGATGGACGCTGCGACTCCGCCCGGGCGCATAATCCAGCTTTCGGAAAAGCTGTCACGGCTCGATTCCGACCTCGTGTCGGTCAGCGATCTCGTCGCCCGGCTGCAGGAACTGCCGGCAAAGAGCCTCACCGAGCGCGACCTGCTCATCGACTCGATCGAACTCGAGGCGCAGGACCGCCTCAACATGGCAAAGCGGAAAAGAGAGATCGACGCGGTTATTGATAATGGTCTTGCCTGGTTGACCCCATTCCAGTCGCTCAGCGCTGAGACCCTCCGCGAGCGGCTGACGGTCGCCGCCAGTGGGGGTGACCTTGCGGCGGCGCGCAGTGCATCCGACGACGCTCGGGCGTGGGCGGAAGCCGAGGGTAAGCGCCGGGATGGCGAGCGCATTCGCTCCGTGCTTCTGAGCGAGCTGCAAGAACTCGGCTATGAGGTCAATCTGCAGGGCTCCGCCTGGGACGAGGGGAGCCGCATCACGATCCAGAAGCCCTCTGAGCCGAACTACGACGTGCAGCTCAGCGCTGCGCCCGGCGGCGCCATCCAGTCGAAAGTGCGTGCCTACGATCATCTTGGCCGCAGCTCCGGCGTTAATCGCCGTGATGTCGAAGTCGAACAAGGCTGGTGCGATGAGCTCGCGCGAGTGAACAAACTGCTTGCGCAGCGTGGACTGATCGCAGAGATCGTTCATCAGGAGGGTCCCGGATCGAGCGAGCAGAAGCCCTTGCCGGCGCGAACGGAGCGTGACGTCCATTCGACCACGGCAAGGCCAATCGAGCGGAAGGCGTGAGGCCGGCAATACCCTCAGACGGGCCGGAGTGAGGCACAAACGGGAACATTCAGATGCGAGTATCTCCCTTCGGACTTTCCAAGTCGAAGATCACCGCGTTCGAGCAGTGCCCTAAAAGGCTATGGCTGTCGGTTCACCGTCCGGAACTCGCCGAGCGGGACGAGGCCACAAACGCCCGACTGGCCGCCGGCCACGAGGTCTGAGCCATTGCCTGCGCCCTGCTGCCGGATGGCGTAATGGTCGAGGCTGTTCCGGACCTGTCGGCGGCGCTGGCCGCAACGTCCGCCTTGCTCGATAGCGGCGAGCGCCGACCGATATTCGAGGCAACGCGGCAGTCCGATGGCGTCCTGGTGCGCATTGACGTGCCTGAGCCGGACGACATCGGTGGTTGGCGTATGGCGGAGGTGAAGAGCACGACAGCGGTGAAGGACTATCACGTCGGAGACCTTGCAACGCAGATATGGGTCGCGCGTCAGGCTGGCGTGCTGATCAGCAGCGCAGCCATTCGGCATATCGATAGCGGTTTTGTGCTTGAGCGGGCTGGCGTCTTCGACGGCCTGTTCGCGGATGCAGAGCTATTGACCGAGGTCAAACCGATTGTCGCCGAGCGCAGCGATGTTGTCGCCGCGGCTCGGACCACGCTGGCCGGCCCAGAGCCGGACATTGCGCCGGGGCCGCAGTGCGAAACTCCATTTGCATGTGAATTCGCTCAGCATTGCCATTCTGGTCTCCCGCCCGGACCGGAATGGCCGGTAACGGTTCTTGCCCCACGGGGGCGGCAAACGTTGGCTCGAGCAAGGCATCGACGACCTGCTGGCGGTGAATGCCGACGATCTAACCAGCCCAGTTCACAAACGTGTCCATCAAGCCACCGTATCCGGTGAAGCTTATCATGACGTCACCGGCGCGCGTCGGGATGTGGCCGATTGGCAATTCCCGCGCAACTGGCTCGACTTCGAAACGATCGCTTTTGCCGTGCCGCGCTGGATCGGGACACGACCCTACCAACAGATTCCCTTTCAATTCTCGGCGCATGTTGAGACCGCCGACGGGGAGATCGGACACCGGGAATTCCTGAACTTGGATGGCACGGATCCCCGTCGGCCATGCGCCGAAGCGCTAGTTGCGATGATCCCGGCAACGGGCGCGGTCATTGGATATAATGCCAGCTTCGAGAAGCGCTGCATCCTCGAACTCGCCGAGGCTTTTCCTGATCTCGCCAGTGAGCTTCGCGGCATCGCTGCACGCGTGGTCGACCTGCTGCCAGTCGCGCGAGCACACTGGTATCATCGCGATCAACGGGGCAGCTGGTCGATCAAAGCCGTACTGCCGACGATTGCGGCCGATCTGGACTACGCCGGCCTGGACGTGAAGGACGGCAGCGAAGCCCAAAGCGCCTACATGGAAGCCACAGACCCTGGCACGACTGTTCAAAGACGAGCCGCTATCGATGCTGCGCTGCGCGCCTATTGCAAGCGAGATACCGAGGCAATGATCGTGCTGGCTCGTCGGCTTTGCGCCGGTCCGGATTGACCAGAAGCACATCGGACTCAGGAGTTAGAAGCAGCGCTCATTAGCGGAAGTGACTCATCTTTTATCCGGGCGCAACGGCCAGCTGCTCTTCATCGCCGGCGTGTCGGTCAGGAAGCGGAGGACCGCACCGATGATGCCGATTACCGTGACGGCGATGCCCGCCTTTTCCGAGCCGAGCAGATCGACCCAGTCCGCCGCCTGAAGCACACCGAGCACGGCAAGGGCCGCGTTGAAGGCGAGCGTCTTCCACCCCTTGAGCATGAGAACCTCCAAAGATAAGCGCCGCATTCGCGGCAGGGCGCATGAGCCGGTTCGCGCCGCAGACGACAGCACCGGACGCGCCGCCGCCCGCGGGCGAAAAAGATCAGGCTTCATTCATTGAGAGTGCGCCGGTCACTTCGAGATGGATCGGCCGAACGTTGGCGGGCTGCACGCGATAGATTGGCCGGCGCACGGCATTGAGGCGGGCTTTCGCAAACCATTGAGCGAGCCGCCGCTGTTGTTGTCGCCCTGCTTGACGTAGCCCAGGGCAAAGTCGTTGCCCGGCATGTGCGGAAAGCCGCCAAAGTTGATGACGTTGGCGAAGCGGTTGCGGCAGGTCTCAAAGCGCTTGTCGCAGCCGGCGGTGATGGCGAACGTGTCGCCGGCTTCAATCGGCCGCGGCATGGGCAGGAACAGCGACAGCCGCACATTCGGCGTACCTTGCGCATGCGCCTTCACCTCGATCGCAAGTCCTCGAGCTGCTGGTGCAGCGTCGGATCGGTCGCCTCATCGATCGCGCGGCCGAGGGCATCCACGGCGTTGGATGCAGTGCGCGCCACAAAATCCCAGGCACGGCCAAGGGCGGTCGTCGTCTCAGCCGCATCGATCAGCGATGGCGCAAGACCATCGAAGAGCCGTTTCTGGGCGCCCGTCAGATCGTTCTGCGCCGCGAGCGTCTTGATGAGGAGCCGCGTCCGGTCGTCATAGCCGCCGACCTTGGCGTTCAAGAGATCGACGCCCTTGCCCGGATCGGCGAAGGCCTCAGTGAGCTCCTTGGTGGCCGTCTCAAGGTCCTGGCCGGTGGCCGCGGCGTAGTTCTTCGCCGCGACAATCAGATCGCCGAATTGATCGATGCCGATCCGCCCCGAGCGGAGAAACGCCACCTCCATGTCGCGCGCTGCCGCAACCGAAACCCGCCCCGCCGTTACGGCGCTGTCCGCAATCCGGT
This sequence comes from Hyphomicrobium denitrificans 1NES1, assembly GCF_000230975.2. Classification (NCBI taxonomy): domain Bacteria; kingdom Pseudomonadati; phylum Pseudomonadota; class Alphaproteobacteria; order Hyphomicrobiales; family Hyphomicrobiaceae; genus Hyphomicrobium; species Hyphomicrobium denitrificans. The sequence goes on from NC_021172.1 coordinate 2,477,942, forward strand.
TGAGTTGGTCGACGGTGGCCCCTGCGGCACGACCGATGCCCGCGGTCGCAACCTGCAGTTCCTTCTGCGCCGTAATCGTGCTGTTGTACGCATAGAGCGCGGTCCCGCCCACGGCGGCGAGACCGGCGACGAGCGCCACTGTCGGCGAGATGAGCCCGGCAACGACGCGGCCGAGTTCCTTGAGGACACCGCCGACACCGAGGCCCGAGCCCGCAAAAATCTGCGCGATCTGGGTGCCCTGCTGGGCCAGGATCGTGAGCGGGCGTTGTCCGCTTGCCAGGCCCACGACCACGTCGTTGATCTGATAGCCGAGGTTGAGGATCTGATAGTTTGCAAGGCGCGCGCCGTCGCCGACGCCCTTCAACGCCTTCGCGGTGGCGTCGAAGCGCGTGGGCGCCAGCTGATGAGCGGCCGCCTGCTCCCCAGCCGAAATCGCGCCCGCCTTGACGAGAGCATTGGCCTCGGCGATCTCGGTATTGAGTTTCGCCTGCGCCGCACCCAGCGGATCAATCTGCGCCCGTAGCGCTTGTGTTCGCCGTGCGAGGTCTTCGCTCGCTCGTGCCGCGTCCTCGAAGACTCTGGCCGAGTCACGTGCCGAACCGGCGCCCGATGGGCCGACTCCCAACACCGCGTTGAACTTGCGCTGCGCCTCATCCGCGCTGGCCGCCTGCCGCGCCGCCTGCGCCAGGCGCTGAAGACGCTGCGTCTCGCGGTCGGTTGCGGCACCGGCGGCATCGACGGCCGCCGCGGTCTTGTTGAAGGCGGCCTCAGCCGAAGCAGGCCGCCGTCGGCATCGAACGCATAGGCGCGGCCGGACTCAAGAAGCTCGAATCCGCTCTCCTCTCCCCGGTAGACGAGGCGCTCGCCCACTCGGCCGCCCACGCGGAAAACGAGATTGAGAGCGTCTGGGCCAAAACGCGATACCTGGACGACCTCCGCTATCCCGGCTGGATCAAGGCCGCGCAGGCGGGCTCCAGGTTTTATGTCCTCAAAATTGTGCATCACGATTTCCACCCCTTGCGAGGATAAATCGTCGATTGCGCTGCGGAAGACAACGAAAACTCGGAGGTCTCAGCCGGCCTTTCTCATGCCGCCGCCAACGGCCACCGCGCGGCGTCGAGCCCCCCAAGTGCGGATGCGGTCATTGCGAACAGAAAGGAATGGTAGCGAAACGCGTCGCAACGCGTGGTTGGAACTCAGTCTCTTTCGCTGCTGCGGCCGTCTATCGAACAGCGTAGAGCGAAGGGAAAGGTTAAAGCATTGAGCGGCTTACATTTCCATCGCCGTACCGAATGGGCCGCAGTCCACAGGTCCGGAGAAAAACGGCGGAGAGAGAGCCAAATTCAGCCGACGCGCGGCAACCGCAGTTCAGAGGTCAGCTGCTTAAGCCCGCGTTTCCTGGGAATTTTGGGGGCGAACTGGGGAGCGGAGAATGTTCGGCTGGGTAGAACTGGCGGAGACGGAGGGATTCGAACCCTCGATACGCCTTTAAAGCGTATGACGATTTAGCAAACCGTTGCCTTCAGCCACTCGGCCACGTCTCCCCAAATCAGCGGGTCGGAACCCTATAGAGGCGAGCCCGCCGCAATGCAAGCAACAGGCCCCTTGTTTCCAGGACCTTTCCCGTCCAGGCCAACGTTGCCCTATTCGCCGCCGCAAAGTCGTCCTAGTGTCCTGAAATCAATGTGTCTCTCAGCGGGATGGGGGCCGCGGTGACGATCGCGATGAAATCATGTCTCTACGTCGCATCGCTTGTGCTGTTGTCCGGCACGGCGGGGGCAGCGGAGATTTGCGTCAAGTGCACTGGCCCGGATGCGAGCTACGATTGTGTCGTCAACGGCTCAGCTCCGGCCGATACGGTCACGAAGCTCTTCTGCATTACGACACTGGCGAAAGTCGGTCCGCACGCAAGCTGTGCCATTGACCGCAGCAGCGTTTCTCCGTGTCAAGGAGAGCGGAAAGAGTTCACAACTCCTGTGCGTATTGACGGGCCCTTCGGTGGCGCACCGCAACGGGACGCGAGCACGAGCGCTCCCGAGGTATCTCCCAACGGCGTAGCGCCGGTAACCGGCCAAGAACACGGCCATGAGCAGCCGCCCCCGCAAGCTGCGGGCGACTCACCGCCGAAGACCGTGCAGGAGATGGTTGAAAAGAGCCCGGTTTCCGCGAGCCTCGCTGAGACGCAAAAGACCGCGGGTAATGCAGCGAAGTCGGCCGGCACCGCTCTCGAAAAAGCAGGCTCCGCAGTCGGATCTGCAGCGAAGACGTCGTGGAAGTGCCTCTCCTCGTTCTTCTCGAACTGCTGAGAATCCGCTGCCGCTACGAGCAACCGCCCGCAGCACGCTGCCCGCTCAGTGGACCGAGGAGAGCCACTCGCGCGCGAGTTTTTGCGCCCTGATGATTTCAGTCTTGCTCATATCCCGAGCGAGTTCAAGCCGATACCGCTTGGCTTCGCCATTGCCACGCAGCGCCGAGATATTGAACCACTTGTGAGCTTCGACGAGATCGATCGTCCCGTCGCGTCCCGTGCAAAAGCTGAGGCCGAGTTCAAAGAGCGCGTCATGGTGACCGCCTTGAGCTGCGTATTCCCCAATCTCACGCGAGGACATGTCCATACGCGACATTTTAGTTCTCTCCAATGAGCGCCACAACGCTGGCGAGGGTTTGCGATGGCATCGAGCCTTGTCGACATCTCGCCTTCGCGGCGCGCAATCAGAATTGCAGCGGATGGATGAAATCTCGTAAAAAGCTCCGCAAAATTGCTGTAATACTTAGGGAAACTTCGTTTCATCGCGGACAAAATTCGGCGAAAAACGGCACATTTCGTCCGAAATGCGGCACGCGGTTACGAGCCCTTAACGGCGGTTGCTATCTTTGGCTAACCATGTTTTGAATCCGCCGATGAGGCGGGTCCTCCGTCACGCGGGGCGGCGAGACATTCAGCCGGGGTTCAGCCTCTGTTTGGTAACCATGATCGCGTTGACGTGAAACGTCTTCGCCGAGGGGGTTCGGAGGTCCGGGATGGCATGTTCCGGACGAGGGATATGAAGCAGACATTCGTTTGCCGTACGCTTGCGCTTGCGAGTTTTCTGGCGTTTGCGGGCTGTGCTCAGGATAGTGGTTCCCGGCCGTCCTATATTGGGCTTTCGGACTTGACTGCCGCAGAGGCCAGCGCCCTGGCCGCGCCGGCGGAGGCACCGTCGGATGCAACGCGCTACGTGCAGTCGAACAAGGTCCTCAGTGCGATGGCATTCCAGCGCGTCACTGGCCGCACAATCGACCCTGAGCGTCTGAGCGGGCACGAGTAAGTTTTTTTACGCTTGCTTGTTGCGCGAAACCTGAGGCTTCCTCAACGCCAATCCTCTTGCGACTGAGGGGCGTTCCGCGATGCGCGAGAGCCAACCTTCGATGTTCGGAAATTTTCGAATGTCCTGGCCTAGCTCGGGCCAGACACGTGTCCACGTAAAATTCGCGATATCGGCAATCGAATACGCACCTGCAATATATTGGCGACCTTGCAGACGCTTTTCGAGGATGCCGAAGAGACGCTCCACCTCTTTCGTGTAGCGATTGATTGCATAAGGGATCTTTTCAGGCGCTGAGTACCGGAAATGCTCGCATTGCCCTGCCATGGGACCGAGCCCGCCGACGTGCCAGAATACCCACTGATCTATCTCGGCCTTGGCGCGTTCGCTTGAGGGGTAAAACGCACCGAACTTGCGGCCGAGGTATTGGAGAATGGCGCCGGATTCAAAAAGCGACAGCGGTTGCCCATCCGGGCCATCCGGATCGACGATGGCCGGGATACGGTTATTCGGCGAGACGGCGAGGAACTCTGGCGCGAACTGCTCGCCTTTATTGATATCTATGAACTCGGCGCGATACGGCGCACCCAGCTCTTCGAGCATGATCGAAATTTTGTATCCGTTCGGCGTCGACCAGAAGTAAAGCGTGATCGTCTCGTCCAGTCCGTCGTCCTGCATGTCCGTCCTTATGGAACGAGAATGATGGACCCAGCCGTGCGGCGCGCGGCAAGATCGCGATGGGCTTTGTCCGCTGCTCTCAAAGCGTAACGATGGTTGACCGCTATCTTTATTTTCCCTGCCAACACCATTGCGAACAACTCTGCCGCGTTCTGCTCAAGATCCTCCCGCTTCGCGGTATAGGCAAAAAGCGACGGGCGCGTGGCGAAAAGCGAACCCTTCAGGGCCGTTAGCTCGAAAGGAGGAACAGGACCCGACGAGTTGCCGAATGAGACCCACAGCCCCTTCGGTTTCAGACAATCGAGCGATTTCGGAAATGTGTCCTTGCCGACGGAATCATAGACGACGTCGCAGCCTGCGCCATTCGTCAGCTCGCTGACGCGCGCGACGAAATCCTCGCGCTTGGTATTGATCGTGTGCGTGCAGCCGTAAGACCTTGCGAGTTCAGCTTTCTCGTCTGTGCTCACCGTCCCGATGATCGTCGCTCCAAGCGCTCGAGCCCACTGGCAAACGATCAATCCAACCCCACCCGCCGCGGCATGAAATAGCATGATCGTTTCAGGGCCGACCTTGTAAGTTTCGCGCAGCAGATACCGGGCCGTCATACCCTGGAGCATCATCGCGGCGGCTGCATCGTAGGAGATGCCGTCCGGGAGCTTAATGAGCTTGTCTGCCGGAACGCGCCTGACCTCGGCATAAGCTCCCGGAACGCTTCCATAAGCGGCTCTGTCCCCGACCTTGAAGTCTTCGACCTTGGGGCCGACCGCGATCACCTCGCCCGCTCCCTCGGAGCCGAGAATCGCCGGCAGGCTCGGCAACTTGTAGAGCCCATCACGTTGGTAGATATCGATGAAGTTGACTCCAACGGCGTGTTGCTTGAGCAAAACCTCGCCTGGCCCCGGCGGGCCAACTTCGACATCCTCGTATGTCAAGACCTCAGGCCCGCCATAGGCGTGAACTCGCACCGCATACGCCATATCGTGGCTCCTTTTGTGCAGGATCTTCGGTCGGTGGCAGCCTGCAGGCGAATCTCCTCCGGCGCCAACTGGCAATTCGCCGCTTCATGGCGTATTCGCCACGAGTCTGCCATGCTGACTTTCTACGGCCGTTCGAAACGATAATCTGGAATTTGCTTTGAAAATTTTCCAACCTCCCTTGTCCGATTTCAGAAACCTTCGGCTGCTTGCGGCCCTCGTTTCATGTATCGAACTTGCAGGCTGTGCCGGTGCCCCGGATCCGGCATTCGGCCAGCAGCGGGGCTTGAAGTGCGTCGACGACAGCAACGTCTGCATCAGCCAGCGTAAAATGGTCTACGATTCCTACATGACGGATAAAACGCGCGCCTGGATGAAGCAGCCAGCCGGACCTCACGAATATGCTTCCGGCGTTCGCCTCATGGCCTACAGCAAGATGCGAAAGGATCTGTCGTGTGAAGAGCTTGCCCGCGCCAAGGAAGAAGCTGACCGTGGTCCTTCATCTCTCAGCGGCGGCGCTTATGTCGGGCTCACGTCGGCACAAGTGGCGCGCGGTGCGATGCTCTCGCGGGAGGTGTCGCACGAGCTTGCGAGCGAAATCGCACGGCGCTGTCGCTAGAGCTCCGATCCTTGAAGAAACATTTCGGTCCCCTATGTGGCCGAGGCGGCGCACGATAAAACACCAATATCCGCACCTCACCCGCTTCAACGCGAAAGCATTTTCATGAACGTTCAGGATTTCGTCGATACCATCGTTGCGTTCGTTCGGGCCAACGAAGGTTGGACAGGACCTGTTGCATTCCTTGTCGCATTTCTCGAAAGCTTTTGCTTTCTCTCGATCCTCTGGCCAGGAACCGCAATTTTGATCGGCATATCGGCGCTTCTCGCCAGGAGCGGCGTCGAGATGAGCATTCTCGGTCCGGCTATCGTTTGGGCTGGCGTCGGCGGTTCGCTAGGCTACGCAGCTTCGTATTGGATCGGGTTCTATTATAAAGACGGCATCCGGGAACTCTGGCCGTTCAGTCGTAACCCCGCAATGGTCGATCGAGGCCAAGCCTTTTTCCAAAGGTGGGGCGCAATCGGCGTCTTCCTTGGCCACTTTTTCGGACCCGTGCGAGCCATCATTCCGGTCGTCGCCGGCATGTACGCAGTGCCGCAGTGGCAGTTTCAACTCGCGAACGTGTCATCGGCGTTCATTTGGGCTGCAGGTGTTATTGCGCCCACCTATTTCGGGCTGAACTATTTACTCGGATGAAACGTGGCGACCGCCTGTTGCGAACAACGGTACAGCGGGAGCTTGCGTCCATAAAGCCGATCCCGTAGAGGAGCGGTTCGATGTTGCGCCGACACCGGCGCTTTCGCAAACCAGCTACGGCCGAGGCCCATCCATGTCAAAGACGTCTCTCAAGAACATCCAGAAGCAGAAAAAGAAGGCTGGCCGCACCATCCCGCGACCGGCACAGTCGCGAATCCAGGGCAATACCGCAGGTGTCAGGAAGCGTCTGAAGAAGCTTGCCGGGAAAGCGCGCGCCACGAAGGCTTCCGCCTAACAGCGGAACCACTTGAATATCTGGATCTGGTCAGGCTCCGCCTTAGACCCGGCTGTGCCTGACCGATTGAAATGGCCATAACGCCATGGCTTAGTTGGCGCACGCCAAGTGAACGCATTACCGACTTCCGAGACGTTCTATCCCCCGACGGTGCAGCCGCCCGACCGAGCGCTGTCATTGCCGCGCTTCTTTGCGCGCTTTATCCGAAATCCGCTGCAAGCGTTGCCGCGGTCTGTCTATAGCGAGCCCATCGTCGCGTACGGCAAGAAACGTCCGCTCGTCACGTGGGTCACCGATCCTGAGCTTATCGAGCGCATCCTTCTCAGAGACGTCGAGCGATTTCCGAAGACGCCTCTCGACCGCCGCGTGCTGACGCCCATGCTGGGTAATGGCATCCTGACGGCCGAAGGCGACAGTTGGCGCTGGCAGCGAAAAATCGCGAGCCCAATGTTTCGCTATGCCGAGCTGCTGAGCTACGTGCCGACTATGGTCGAGGCCGCCGAGCAGCTTCTGGAGACATGGAAGCCGCGCGGCCAAAAATTTACGACCGATGTCGAAGAAGCGATGACGGAAACGACGTTTTCCGTCATCGCGCGCACGGTGCTGGCGGGGATCGACGAGAACGAGGCCGGTGCGGTCAAACGTTCGGCGCGCATCTATCTCGATCGTATTTCATGGGAGGTTGCGGCTGCGATTCTGCATTTGCCCGCAACGATGTGGCATCCAGGCAAAGCTAACATGCGATCCTCCGCCCGGGAGGTTCGTGCGATCGTACAGCACCTGCTCGCACAATGTCGCAAGGCGCGCGGCCCCAATGGCGATCTCGTGGCGCGCATGATCGCCGCTCGCCATCCGACGACCGGAGAGCAGATGTCGGACACAGCGATCGTCGACAATCTGACGACGTTTCTATTTGCGGGCCACGAGACGACCGCCAAGGCTTTGACCTGGACCCTTTATCTGCTCGCGCGCTCGCCTCAATGGCAGGATCGCCTGCGACATGAGGTGCAGCATGCGATCCTTTCCTCTCAACGCGTCGGACCGGGCACCATCGAGCGCTTGCCTCTGACATTGCGCGTCCTGAAAGAAGCTCTGCGCCTCTACCCTCCGGCGCCGGTCATGACGCGGCTGGCGAAGGAGGACACCGACCTCGCGGGCACACATGTGTCGAGGGGATCTCTCATCGTCATTCCGATTTTCGTGCTGCATCGCCACCGCCGTCTGTGGGACGATCCGGACCGCTTCGATCCGGACCGGTTTCTGCCGGAAAACGAAGCGAAATATCCGCGCACGCAATTCATGCCATTCGGCTACGGTCCGCGCATCTGCGTCGGCTCGTCTTTCGCGCTGATCGAAGCAACCGCAATTCTTGCAACTTTATTGCAAAGCGCCCGTTTCGAATGGGATGGCCGTCACGTGCCCGAACCCATCAGCCGCGTGACACTCAGGCCGAAGGGCGGAATGCCGTTGATCGTCAAGGCACTCTAACGCCCAACAACCGTTTTGGACGTTAGCGTTCCGTTTACCGAGATTAGCAGCCGGCAAATTTTCATTTCGCATTTCGCGTATCCGCGTGAGCGGGATCGCAAACACTCGGTGCTATGTTTTGTCGCATTACAATTGCTGCCTCCAAAGGAGAGGCCAATGACAACGACAAAATTGCTTTATGCAGTAGCCGCAATCATTCCAGGCGGTTTTATCCTGCTCGCATGCTTTGGAATTCTGCACGTCGTCAGGGTCGGCCTTCAGGAACGCAGGCAACGGCAGGTGGCGGGATTTCCCGCCTGAGCACGCGGCTCCTTGCCGGGTGAGCGTTAGATCCCGAGCTTGGCCTTCAGGATCTCATTGACCGCCGCAGGATTGGCTTTGCCGCCTGTTGCCTTCATGACCTGACCGACGAACCATCCAAGCATCGAAGGCTTAGCTTTCGCCTGCTCGACCTTGTCGGGATTGGAAGCGATGATCGCGTCGACCGCCTTTTCGATGGCGCCGGTATCGGTCACCTGCTTCATGCCGCGCTTGTCGACGATCTCGGCAGGGTCTCCGCCTTCCATCCAGACGATCTCGAAAAGATCCTTTGCGATCTTTCCCGAAATTGCATTCGATGAAATGAGATCGACGATGGCGCCGAGCTGCTGAGCCGACATGGGGCAAGTCTCGATGTCCTTGCCTTCCTTGTTCAGGCGGCCGAAGAGCTCGTTGATGACCCAGTTCGCCGCGAGCTTGCCGTCACGGCCGTTGGCGACGCTCTCGAAGTAATCGGCCGACGAGCGCTCGGCCACGAGCACGTCGGCGTCGTAGGCCGATAAACCGAATGCTTTCATGAAGCGCGCGCGCTTTTCATCAGGAAGCTCCGGCAACTCCGATTTGAGACCTTCTACGTAATCCTGCGTCAGTTCGAGCGGCAACAGGTCGGGATCAGGGAAGTAGCGATAGTCGTGCGCTTCTTCCTTCGAGCGCATCGAGCGCGTTTCGCCCTTTGCGGAATCGAACAGCCGCGTTTCCTGATCGATGGTGCCGCCATCCTCGATGATATCGATCTGGCGGCGGGCTTCCGCTTCGATCGCCTGCCCGATGAAACGAATTGAGTTGACGTTTTTGATTTCGCATCGCGTGCCGAGCTTATCGCCAGGCTTGCGGACCGACACGTTGACGTCAGCGCGCAGGTTGCCTTTCTCCATGTCGCCATCGCAGGTACCGAGGTAACGGAGGATGCTGCGCAGTTTCGTGACGTAGGCCTGAGCCTGCTTCGACGATCTGAGATCGGGTTTCGAGACGATCTCCATCAGCGCGACGCCCGAGCGATTGAGGTCGACGTAGGAATAATCCGGGTGCTGGTCGTGCAGCGATTTTCCTGCATCCTGTTCGAGGTGCAAGCGCTCGATGCCGACCCTCATTGTTTCGCCGTCGGCGTCGATCTCGACCTCGCCTTCGCCGACCACGGGTTGTTTATACTGCGAGATCTGATAGCCCTGCGGCAGATCCGGATAAAAGTAGTTCTTGCGATCGAAGACGCTCTTCAAATTGATCTCAGCCTTGAGACCGAGACCGGTGCGGATCGCCTGCGCGACGCACTCCTTGTTGATGACGGGGAGCATTCCCGGCATCGCCGCATCGACCAGCGAGACATGGCTGTTCGGCTCAGCGCCGAATGCTGTCGAAGCGCCGGAAAACAGCTTCGCGTTCGAAGCGACCTGAGCGTGAACCTCCATGCCGATGATGACTTCCCAATCGCCGGTGGCGCCCGCGATAAGGTTGTTCGGTTTGGATTTCACAGCGACTTTCTGAGAACTCATCCGTCGTCTCCAGTCTCACGCAGCGCCATCGCGATCAACGGCCTGCGAGACAATTTCTAATCGGGTTTGCGCTTCATCAGGTAACCTGCGCCCGCATAGACGAAGCCGGCAACAAGCGAGATGATGAAAACACCCACAACCGAGCGCCCAAGCGTCGGCGCATCCCATAATCGGAAGAAGGTCGCCACGTAGAGCACGGCGACACCGGCAACCGCGCCGGCAAAGGCTGCGATCATCAGCTTGCTCTTGTCGTCAGCTCGTTGGCCCATCATGAACGCGACGACAATCGTCGCCGGATTGAGAATTCCGTAAAGCAGAACCTCGACCAACGGTACGGTCTGTTCGAAGTCAGGCACTGCCGTTATCTCCGCTTTTTGCTTTGGCGGCTTCCTGCGCCTGCCGAAGCTTCTCTTCTTCGAACTGGACGAACCAGCCGATCATGTTGCGCCATTGAGCGCCGACCATATCGATCATTTCCGGCGGCATGTTCTTGTCAGCCGCCCGCGCCTTGACGCGATCGATGACCTGTTGGATGCGCCACTGAACGACGGCGCCTTCCTGCGTCGTCATTTTCAGCTGCCAGGCGCGATCGACATATCCGTACCGCTCGGCAATGAGATCGACGAGCGCCGCATCGATGCGGTCGATCTCGCTACGCACTTGGGACATGTCGGCGCATTCCCACGGCCGTTTCGGATCCATCGTCTCTAACCCTTCGTCCACCACTTGGCCGGCACGGCAAACCGGCCTGCCGCATCTTCAATCACTTGAGCCGTCCGGAACAGCGTCTCCTCGTCGAACGGCTTGCCGATGAGCTGCAGACCGAGCGGCGTACCTTGAGAGGACAGCCCAGCCGGAACCGACATGCCGGGCAGACCGGCCATGTTCACCGTGACCGTGAAGATATCCTCGAGATACATCGCCAACGGATCGCCGGTCTTTTCTCCAAACGCGAATGCGGGCGACGGCGTCGTCGGCGTCAGCACTACATCGACCTTGTCCCAAGCTTGGTCGAAGTCGCGCTTGATCAGGGTGCGCACCTTCTGAGCCTTGAGATAATAAGCGTCGTAATATCCGGCGGACAGCACATAGGTGCCGATCAGGATGCGGCGGCGAACTTCTTTGCCGAACCCGGCAGCGCGCGTTTTTTCGTAGGTGTCCGTCAGATTATCGCCGTTGATGCGGAGACCGTAACGCATGCCATCGTAGCGTGCGAGGTTCGAAGAGCATTCGGCCGGTGCGACGATGTAATATGCAGGCAGCGCGTATTTCGTGTGCGGCAAAGAAATCTCATGGATCGTCGCTCCGGCGGCCTTCAGCCACGCGATGCCTTCATCCCATAGTTTCTGAATTTCGGGCGACATGCCCTCGACGCGATATTCCTTTGGCACGCCGACGCGCAATCCCTTGACGCCTTTGCCGACCGCGGCTTCGTAGTCAGGAACCGGTGCATCGACCGATGTCGTGTCCTTCGAATCGTGACTCGCCATCGTTTTCAGCATGATTGCCGCGTCGCGGACTGTCTTGGCGATCGGACCGGCCTGATCGAGCGACGAGGCGAACGCGACAATGCCCCAGCGCGAGCAGCGTCCGTATGTGGGCTTCATACCGACGGTACCTGTCAGCGCGGCGGGCTGGCGGATCGAGCCGCCCGTATCGGTTGCTGTCGCGGCAAGGCAAAGATCGGCCGCAACGGCGGCAGACGAGCCACCGGACGAGCCGCCAGGAACGAGCTTATCTTCCGAGAGCTTGCCATCCGCACCTTTGCGGCGCCATGGGCTCACGACGTTGCCGAAGGCACTCGTCTCGTTCGACGAGCCCATCGCGAACTCGTCGTTATTGAGTTTACCGAGCATGACGGCGCCGGCATCCCAGAGATTTTGTCCGACCGTCGATTCATATGGCGGCTTGAAATCGTCGAGGATCTTCGAGCACGCCGTCGTGCGGATGCCATTCGTGCAGAAGAGGTCCTTGTTGCCGATCGGAAGCCCTTCGAGGGGGCGCGCCTGACCGGCGGCAATCCGCTTGTCGCTTTCCTTCGCCTGTGCACGCGCATGCTCGGGAGTCTGCAGCACGTAGGCGTTAAGCGCCGGGTTCGCCGCATCGATTGCTGAAAGGAATGCATCCGTCAGCTCAAGCGCAGAAAAGGACTTTTTCTTGAGGCCGTCACGGGCCTCGGCCATCGTCAGCTTGGTAAGATCCGTCACCGGTCAACAGTCCCTTTCAATCCTTTGCAGCGCTCATAGACGAGCGCCTCGTCTCCGCTTGCGACCTTGATGCGATTGGCATCGAGCCGGGTGAATGTCACCGTCTCCTCGTATTCCTCGGCACCCTCGGAGCATTGCATCTTTGCTTCGAAAGTGTTCGGCGCCGTCTCGCGGATGGACTCGAAGCTGCAGCTGCCTTCCCAACTTCTGGTCCCTTGCCGCGTCAATTTCAGCGGATAGGTCGAGATGTTGGGCGCCGCCTTGCCGCTCTCGATGTCCTTGAGCTTCTTGCATCCGGTCGTCGGCGAATAGGTACCGTCGCCGATGAATGCGCCATCCACATTCGACTCGGCGCACTCCCCCGCCACCGAGACGACGCACAAGCATGCCGCGAGAAGCAGGATGCGGAGCATCTCCCTACTCCACGATCTTCGGCACGACGAAGTAATGGTCTTCCGCGAGCGGCGCATTCGCCGTTACCGCGTCGGCAATGTCTCCATCGGTCACGACATCGTCCCGCATCGTCAGCTTCTGAGCGACGACCCGCGTCATCGGCTCGACGGCTGACGTATCGACCTCGTCGAGTTGCTTTACCCAATCGAGAATACCGGAAAGTTCTTTTTCCAGACCCTTGGCCTCAGCATCGCTGATCCTGATCCTGGCGAGGCGCGCGATTCGGCGAACGGTCGCTTCGTCGACCTGCATTTGGGATTCCTTCGAAAAGCTCGGAGAAGGTTCTTCGCTGCTCTCTTACCCGTCCCGGTGCCTCCGAGGCAACCGGGCCGGCACGTTCTTGCGCGGAGACGCCACGGACGGGGCTAAGAGCCTTGTTTTCCTCCGCTTTTGCAGTGTCCATGGGCTTGCGGCGCTGCTACTGCCTAGGCGAGCTTAAATTCGGAGCATATGGCGACCTTCATGAGCCAGTCCGCTTCCCCGGCAACGCCCGGGCGCACCACGGAAGACCCACAAGAATTTATTGCAGCCGCGGCTTCCTCCGGCCGCCTGATTGGCATCGACGGCGGCACGAAGACGCTCGGGCTCGCACTCTCGGACGTCACGCGGACGATCGCCTCGGCGCTCGAAACGATCAGGCGGACGAAGTTCAGTGTCGACGCCGCCAGACTCCTGGCACTCGCCGACGCGCATGGTGTCGCGGGCTTGGTGCTGGGTCTGCCGCGCAATCTCGACGGAACAGAGGGCCCGCGCGCTCAGGCGACGCGGGCTCTGGCGCGCAATCTTAACAAGCTCAGCCCGCTTCCAATTCTGCTTTGGGACGAGCGCCTGACGACAGTCGAGGCCGAGCGCATGCTGATCGATGCCGACCAAAGCCGTAAACGCCGAGGCGAGGTTATCGACAAGCTCGCAGCCACGATTATCCTGCAGGGCGCCCTTGACCGCCTCGGTCGACAGCGCTGAAGAGGCTCGCCGGGGTCTTCTCCCCGGAAAGCATCCACCTACCGTTAAGGGATTCCGACTACGTCGACTGACCGCGCTTGCGGGCGCCCCAGACTCCGCCTATAGAAACCGCTTTAATGACATCCAAACCAAACTCGAATGCGCTGAAGGTTTTTCCGCGCCGACATTTGCTGACCTGCGAAGGGCTGTCGGCGAATGAGATCAATTTTGTGCTCGATCTTGCCGACAAGGCTGCCGATCACATCCGGCAGAACGGCAAGAAGCGCGATGTCCTTGCCGGTCGGACGCTGATCAATCTCTTCTTTGAATCCTCGACCCGGACGCAGGCCTCCTTCGAAATGGCCGGCAAGCGCCTCGGCGCCGACGTGATGAACATGAACGTTGCCACCTCGTCGGTCACGAAGGGCGAAACTCTGATCGACACGGCGGTTACGCTGAACGCCATGCGTCCCGACATCATCGTCGTCCGGCATCATGCTGCGGGCGCCGTTGAACTTCTGTCGCAAAAGGTCGACTGCTCGGTCATCAACGCGGGCGACGGCGCGCACCAGCATCCGACGCAAGCCCTGCTCGACGCGCTGACGATCCGGCGCGCCAAGGGCCGCGTCGCCGGACTTACCGTCGCGATCTGCGGGGACATCCTGCATTCACGCGTGGCGCGGTCGAACATCGACGTCCTGAATGCGCTTGGCGCCCGTGTTCGTCTGGTCGCGCCCTCGACACTGCTCCCCTCGTCACCGGAGCGCCTCGGGGTCGAGGTTTTCACCGATATGTGGAAGGGTATCGACGGCGTGGACGTGGTGATGATGCTGCGTCTGCAGCGCGAGCGGATGGATGCCTCCTACGTTCCGTCGAGCCGCGAGTTCTTCCATTTCTTCGGGCTCGATCACGAGAAGCTCGCACGCGCCAAGCCCGACGCACTCGTGATGCATCCAGGGCCGATGAACCGCGGCGTCGAGATCGCATCCACGGTCGCCGATCATTCGCGCAGCGTCATCCGCGAGCAGGTCGAGATGGGCGTTGCGGTGCGTATGGCCGTGCTTGAAGCGCTCTCCGCGCATCTGCCGAGCTTCAAGGACGTCGCCTGATGAGCAAAGCCATCGAGAAGCCCAAAAACGTCGGCAAGGCGACGGTCTTCATCAATGCCCGCCTGATCGATCCAGCGTCCAATCGCGACGAACCTGGCGGATTGCTCGTCAAAGACGGCATTATCGCGGATATAGGCGGACATCTGCGCCGCAATGCTCCGGACGGCGCGGCGGTCATCGACTGCAAAGGCCATGTCCTCGCCCCTGGCTTGATCGACGCCCAGGTGTTTACCGGCGAACCCGGATACGAGCACCGCGAAACGTTGAAGACCGCGAGCCACGCCGCGGCCGCCGGCGGCGTCACGACGATCGTCGTCATGCCCGAGACCAATCCGGTGATCGATCAGGTCTCGTTGGTCGATTTCATTCAACGCCGCGCCCGCGACAATGCCCTCGTCCATGTCCACACAATGGCTGCAATGACGAAGGGCCTCAAAGGCGAAGAAATGACCGAGATCGGCCTCCTGAAGCGCGCCGGAGCCATCGCGTTCTCGAACGGCAAATCCAGCATCGTCAATACGCGCGTGATGCGCAACGTGCTGAGCTACGCCAAGGACTTCAACGCCCTCGTCGTTCATCATACGGAAGACCCCTATCTCTCAGGTAACGGCGCGATGAACTCCGGTGAGGTTGCCGCCCGCCTCGGGCTTCCGGGAACCTCAAAGATCGCCGAGACGATCATCCTCGAACGCGATGTCCGTATCGTTGAAATGACGGGCGGGCGTTATCATGCAGCGACCATCAGCTGTCAGGATAGCCTTGATGTCGTGAAGGCCGCGAAAGCGAAAAAGCTTCCGGTGACGTGCGGCGTGTCAATCAATCACCTGACGCTGAACGAAAACGACATCGGCTCCTATCGCACGTTCTTCAAGGTCCGTCCGCCTCTGCGCCGGGAAGAGGACCGTGTGGCGATGGTTCAGGCCTTGGCCAACGGCGATGTCGACGTTATCGTTTCCAGTCATGATCCGCAGGACGCGGACACAAAGCGACGCCCCTTCGCAGAAGCTGCAGATGGGGCTGTCGGTCTCGAGACGCTGCTCTCAGCGGCGCTGCGTCTCGTGCATTCCGGTGATGTGACGCTTGCGGCAATGCTCAAGGCACTGACCATCAATCCAGCGCGGCTGCTCGGTCTGCACAGCGGACGGCTCGCGAAGGGCGCCATCGCCGATCTCGTGCTTTTCGATCCCGGCGAGCCGTGGGTCGTTAACAAGGATGTTTTGCGCTCGCGCTCGAAAAACACGCCGTTCGATGAAGCGAAGATGCAAGGCCGCGTGCTTCGAACAGTTGTTGCCGGCGAAACGGTCTACGAATACGCTGGGATCGAACGCACGTAAGAACCCTCCCTGAGCGGCCGAACAACGGACATCGCGCGAAGCATGGACTCATCGTCCCCCCCTGAGCTGCTGATTGCATTCGGCCTCGGGTACCTATTGGGGGCTATTCCGTTCGGCCTGCTGCTGACGCATCTCGCGGGCCTCGGTGACGTCCGCCAGATCGGCTCCGGCAATATCGGTGCAACGAACGTACTGCGGACGGGCCACAGAGGCCTTGCGGCGGCGACACTTCTTCTCGACGCCGCGAAAGGAGCTGCTGCGGTCCTGATCGCGAATTACTGCTTTGGACAGACGGCAGCGGCGATCGCCGGCTTGGGCGCTTTACTCGGCCATATCTTTCCGGTCTGGCTGAAGTTTAAAGGCGGGAAGGGTGTTGCGACCTTCCTCGGCGTGCTGAGTGCAATGGCATGGGAAGTGGCGGCGATTTTCGCGATTGTCTGGCTCGCCGTGGCCGCCGTAACCCGGATATCCTCGCTATCGGCGATGGTCGCAACAGTCGCTGTTCCGATCGGTGCCTGGGTTCTCGGCTACAATCAGGTTGCCGCCGTGTCGGTGCTGATGGCCGCAATCATCCTTATCAAGCATCGCGGAAACATCCGCAGGCTTCTGGCAGGCGAGGAGCCTAAGATCGGTGCCAAAGCCTGAACAGTCTCACCTTTTCAGACCTGCACCTTTGCCTACGGCGGCGCTTTCCGATGCGGAGCGTCTGGCGTGTCTGAGACTCATACGGTCCGAGAACGTCGGGCCGGTCACGTTTCGCGAACTGATCAACCATTTCGGCGGCGCGCAGAACGCGCTTGAGGCGCTACCGGAGCTCTCACGGCGTGGCGGCGCCGGGCGGCCCATCCGTCTCAGTTCACGCGCCGAGGCCGAGCAAGAGCTCGAAAAAGCCTGTCGTTGCGACGCAGTCCCCCTGTTCACGATCGAACCGGGATATCCTGCCGTGCTTGCACGTAGCGATGCGCCACCGCCGATGCTTTACGTGAAGGGCCGCCGCGAATTTCTGAACGCACCGGCCATTGCGATCGTTGGATCGCGCCAGTGCTCGGCAGCGGGCGTGCAGTTGACGCGGCGTTTTGCGAGCGAGTTGGGACAAGCTGGCCTCGTCGTCGTGTCAGGCCTTGCGCGCGGGATCGACCGCGCCGCGCATGAGGCCTCGCTTGCGTACGGGACAATCGCGGTTCTTGCCGGAGGGATCGATTGGGTCTACCCGCGCGAACATGCCGACCTCCAACGCTCCATCGGTGAGGATGGGTGTCTGGTCACGGATCGCCCGCCCGGCTTCAATCCGCGCGAACGGGATTTCCCGCGGCGCAACCGCATCATCGCCGGGCTCGCCTATGGCGTCGTTATCGTCGAAGCAGCCCTGCGTTCGGGGACGCTGACGACGGCGCGCTATGCCAACGACCTTGGTCGCGAGGTCTTTGCGCTACCCGGCCATCCGCTCGACCCGCGCGCCGAAGGCACCAATCGTCTGATCAAACAGGGTGCAACGCTCGTCACCGAACCAAGCGAAGTTGTCGAAATCCTGCGGCCGATCGTTGGTCCCGAGACTTGTTGCAAACCTTCTGGCGAGTCGAGTTTCGCGCCGCTGGTTGCGTCGGGTCAGCCCGGCCCGCAGCCAGCTGGGTCGCCGCCCGACCTCCGGCGCGGATCGGGGCGCCCCGAGGAAATGGCAGCCGTTCTGGCAGCGCTAGGTCCCGCGCCTATTGCGATCGATGCGATCGTGCGGGCCACCGGCATCACCGTGCAAAGCGTCCACATTGCTCTTCTGGAACTCGATCTGGCTGGGCGGATCGAGCGCCAAGGTCTTAGTCTCGTAGCATTGAAAAGCCCATAACAAGCTTATCCCTTCAGCGATTCTGCTATTGCTTCGGCACGGGATTGCGCGATCAGGTCCGGTAGTCTTGTGCACCTTTCGCGCTCGGCGAGCGTCTGCAGCTCGCTCAATAGATCGGCAAGATATTCAAGGCGCTCGCGCCTTTCCGGGTCGGGCGAATGAGCGCGCGCTTGGGCCTCGGGCATCCCTTCCAGTTTCCTTACGTCGAGCCTCGTCAGAATGATGAACGGTGGGTTAGCTCATTCTTCCGGAGGTTGCAATATTCATATTTTCCTATCGCAGGTCGTAATCCGCCGCTATTTGACACCGCTGCGGCGATCAACCATGTTCCCGGCCCGCCGCGTGAAAACCGATGTAAGCGGCAGATTCTCGACCTGGCTCGGAGGCCAGACGGTCCAGGAGCGAAAACACCACATGAACGTCGTTATCGTCGAATCCGCCGCTAAGGCCAAGACGATCAACAAGTATTTGGGGTCTGGCTACAAGGTCATAGCGTCTTACGGACATGTCCGTGACCTCCCCGCCAAGGACGGCTCGGTGGAGCCCGACCACGATTTTGCAATGCACTGGGAGGTCGACGGCAAATCCCAGAAGATCATGCGCGAGATCGCTGAGGCGCTCAAAAAGGCCGACAAACTGATCCTCGCAACCGACCCTGACCGCGAAGGCGAAGCGATCTCCTGGCACATCCTGGAGATTCTCAATCACAAGAAGGCGCTCAAGAAAGGCACCGAGGTCGAGCGCGTCGCCTTCAACGCCATCACCAAGCAGTCAATCCTCGCCGCGCTGAAAGAGCCACGCAAGATCGACGAACCGCTCGTTGATGCCTACCTTGCGCGCCGGGCGCTCGACTATCTCGTCGGCTTTACGCTGTCGCCTGTGCTTTGGCGCAAGCTGCCGGGCGCGCGTTCCGCCGGGCGTGTCCAATCGGTGGCGCTGAGGCTCGTCTGCGACCGCGAAGCCGAGATCGAAGCGTTCAAGACCGAAGAATACTGGACGATTGAAGCTTTGCTCACGACGAGCAAGGGCGAAGACATCAAAACACGCCTCGTCGCAATCGAAGGATCGACGCTCAAAAAGCTTGATATCAAGGACGAAGCCTCGGCGACCGCGATCAAGGCGGCGCTCGAAGGCCGCGATTTCCGCATCGCGTCGATCGAGAAGAAAGCCGCCAAACGCAATCCCTATCCGCCGTTTACCACCTCGACCTTGCAGATGGACGCATCGCGCAAGCTCGGCTTCTCAGCCAAGCAGACGATGCAGATCGCACAACGTCTTTATGAAGGCGTCGACATCGGCGGCGAGACGGTCGGCCTCATCACATACATGCGAACGGACGGCGTTCAGATCGTGCCTGAAGCCGTAAGCCATATCCGCGATGTCATCTCAGCCGAGTACGGCAAGCAGTACACACCGTTCGCGCGCGAATACAAAACCAAGGCCAAGAACGCGCAGGAAGCGCATGAAGCGATCCGCCCAACCGATCCGCGCCGGAAGTCCGATCAGGTCCGCAAGTATCTCGAAAAGGACCAGGCGGCGCTTTACGACTTGATCTGGAAACGCACGATCGCGAGCCAGATGGCGCCCGCCGATATCGAGCAGACCGCGGTCGAGATCGAAACCAAAGGCAGCGACGGCAAAACTTATGGTCTGCGTGCCAACGGCTCGGTGCTACAGTTCGATGGCTTCCTCAGGGTCTACGAGGAAGGCCGCGATGACCGCTTCCGCTACATCGAGAAAGGCAAGGACGATCCGGAAGGCGAGGACGAAGACCGCCGACTGCCGCCTCTCGCCGAAGGCGACCATCTCAAGGACAAGGAAATCAGCGCGGACCAGCACTTTACCCAGCCGCCGCCGCGCTTTTCGGAAGCGACGCTCGTCAAACGCATGGAAGAGCTCGGCATCGGCCGACCTTCGACTTACGCATCGACGATGGCGGTGCTTGTCGACCGTGACTACGTGCGGATCGAGAAGAAGCGCCTAATCCCGGAGGACAAAGGCCGCCTCGTCATCGCGTTCCTCGAAAGCTTTTTCAAGCGTTACGTGGAATACGATTTCACGGCGGACCTCGAAGAAAAGCTCGACCTCATCTCCAATAACGAGCTTGCATATAAAGAGGTGCTTCGCGATTTCTGGCGGCAGTTCATCGCGTCGGTCGGCGACATCAAGGATCTGCGCGTCGGCGACGTCCTCGAAGCCCTGAACGAGATGCTCGGGCCGCACGTCTTCCCGGACAAGGGAGACGGCAGCGACCCGCGTCTTTGTCCGAAGTGCGGACAGGGGCGACTCAGCCTGAAAATTTCAGGCAAGTACGGCGCGTTCATCGGCTGCGGAAATTACCCGGACTGCAATTACACGCGCCAGCTGACGCCGAGCGACAACGGCGAAGATACGCTCGACGGCAAAGTGCTCGGCTACAACGACGACGGCCTCGCCGTCACTCTGCGCACCGGCCGCTTCGGCCCTTACCTTCAACTCGGTGAAGCCGAAGGAGATGAAAAGCCGAAACGCTCCAGCATTCCGAGGGGCATCGACGCCGCCACACTGGATTTCGAGAAGGCGATGCAGCTGCTGTCGCTGCCGCGTGACGTCGGCGAGCATCCGACGGAAGGCGGCATGGTCACTGCAGGTCTCGGCCGCTACGGACCGTTCATCCTGCATGAGCACGACGGTGCCAAGACCTACGTCAATCTCGAAAGCATCGAGGACGTCTTTACGGTCGGTCTCAATCGAGCCGTAACGCTGCTCGCCGAAAAGCGCGCCGGCGGCGGCAAAAGCCGCTTCCAGCGCAGCGCTCCCAAGGTGCTGAAAGAGCTGGGCGAGCATCCGAGCGAGGGCGGCCCCGTACAGGTGCTTGAGGGCCGCTACGGTCCTTACGTGACCCATAATAAAGTCAACGCCACGGTACCTCGCGGCAAGGACCCCGCTTCTCTGACGCTCGATGAAGCTGTTGCTCTCATTGCAGAGCGTATCGCCAACGGTGGTGGCAAGAAATCGAAGGCGTCGCGATCGGCAAAGCCGAAGGTGGCCAAGGCCGCGAAACCCGCCAAGGAGGAAGCTGCTCCCGCCGCAAAACGACCAGCCAAACAAGCTGCTGCGAAGAAAGCAGCCCCGGCGAAGAAGGCAGCGGCCAAACCGGCAGCCAAGAAACTCGCAAAGGCCAAAGCCTGAAGCAGAAATCACGAGGGAAGACGCCAGTCGGCAAACCGCATGCCGCAACGCGCGTTGCCGCCGACCGCGGTCTGCCGAGCAAAGAGCAGATCCTTGAATTCCTGAATACCGCGCAGGGGAAGGCCGGGAAGCGCGAGATCGCGCGGGCGTTCGGCGTTTCGGGCGGCGCACGCATCGCGCTCAAGCGCATTCTCTCCGAGATGGCGGCCGAAGGCACGCTCGCGGGCGACAAGAAACATCTCAGAGAAAAAGGAAAGCTGCCGCCGGTCACAACGCTCGAAATCACGGGCCGCGACGACGACGGCGACTTAATCGCAAAGCCGCTGCAATGGGACGAAGAAGACGGCAAACGGCCGACCGTGCGTCTGGCCCTTTCGACGCGCACTTCTGATAACGACATCGGCATCGGCGACCGGGTTCTCGCGAAGCTCACGAAACTGCCGCGCGGCAGCGGCGGCGCCTCGTATGAAGCGACACCGATCAAGAAGCTGCCCAAGGACAAGCGCCGGCTGCTTGGCATTTTCCGGGCCTCAAAGCGCGGCGGCGGTACAATCGAGCCGATCGACCGCAAGGAACTGAAAAGCTGGCCGATCCTACCTGACGACGCAGGCGGTGCGGGTGACGGCGATCTCGTGCGCTTCGAACTCGTCCGGCGCGGGAGATTTGCGACACCCCGCGCTGAGATCGTCGAAAGCCTCGGCAATCCCGACGACCAGCGGCAGATTTCGCTGATCGCGATTCATGCGCACGGCATTCCGGAGGACTTTCCGGAAAGCGTGCTGAAGGAATGCGAAACACTTTCTCCGCCGACGATGGACGGGCGCGCCGACCTACGCGCAATCCCGCTTCTGACGATCGATCCCGTCGACGCGCGCGACCATGACGACGCCGTGCATGCCGAGTCCGACAGTGATCCCAAGAATGAGGGCGGCTTCATAGTTACGGTCGCGATTGCCGATGTCGCGCACTACATCCGGCCCGGCTCCAAGATCGACCGCGAGGCGCAACTGCGCGGCAACTCGGTTTATTTTCCGGATCGCGTCGTGCCGATGCTGCCGGAAAAGATTTCAAACGACCTTTGTTCGCTGCGCGAGGGCGAAGAGCGCGCCTGCCTCGCCGTGCACATGGTTTTCGACCGGCACGGCGAGAAGCGGCGTCATAAGTTCGTCCGCGCGATGATGCGGTCGGCCGCCAAGCTCTCCTATCAGGAAGCGCAGACGGCAATCGACGGGCAGCCTTCGGAGAAATGCGAACCATTGATGGATCGCGCTCTGAAGCCGCTTTGGGCCGCGTACAAGGCGGTTGCGGTCGCGCGCGACAAGCGCGGACCTCTAGACCTCGACCTGCCGGAACGCAGAATCGTTCTCGACGACAAAGGCCAAGTCGCGCAGGTCGTCACGCCGGAGCGGCTCGAAGCGCACCGCCTGATCGAGGAGTTCATGATCCAGGCGAACGTCGCGGCCGCCGAGACGCTCGAAGAAAAGCGACTGCCGCTCGTCTACCGGGTGCACGACGCGCCGAGCGCGGAGAAGCTGAAGGGCCTTCGGGACTTTCTCGAAACCCTCGACATGAAAGTTCCACACGCAGGCGCCCTGAGGCCGGAAGCTTTCAACAAAGTTCTCGAACAGGCAAAATCGCTGCCGGTGCCGGATCTCATCAGCGAAGTGATCCTGCGCTCGCAATCGCAGGCAGAATACGCACCGAAGAATATCGGCCACTTCGGATTGAACCTCGTGCGGTATGCGCACTTTACCTCGCCCATCCGCCGCTATGCCGACCTCATCGTTCACCGCGCGCTGATCCGTGCCTTGGGTCTCGGACCCGATGGTCTGACGGATGAAGAAATCCCGCGGCTGGCCAGCGTCGCGAAGACAATTTCCGATACCGAGCGGCGCGCGATGTCGGCGGAACGCGAAACGACGGATCGCCTCATCGCCGCCCATCTTGCCGATCGCGTCGGCGCGACGTTCCCCGCGCGCATTGCAGGTGTGACGCGCTCGGGGCTGTTCGTGCGGCTCGAGGACACCGGTGCCGACGGCTATATCCCGATTTCGAGCCTGGGCGACGATTATTATCACCATATCGAGGGTGCGCACGCGCTCGTCGGCGCACGGACCGGGGCCGGATATCGTCTCGGAGATACCGTCGAAGTGCGGCTGCTCGAAGCCATTCCCTCGGCCGGAGCATTGCGCTTTGAAATGCTGACGCCCGCAACCCGTGGAAATTTTGGGGCGCTCAGGGCCGGCTCGCGCGGGCTTCCCAGAAAAAGATTCGGCAAATTCCAGCGCCGTCGATAACGTCGCAGAAACGGCCTATGTCTTGACCCAGCCACTCGAACCGCCCATCACGATGACCATGTCCGATTTTGTACCCGAAGCGACGTCCGCCGACGATCTCCCACACAGGGACATCTGGCAATCGTTGAAGCGCGGCTGGCGGCAGAAGTGCCCTTCCTGCGGCGATGGGCGGATTTACGGAAAATTTCTCAAAGTCAACGGCGTGTGCTCGAGCTGCGGCACCGAATTGTTTCATCACCGCGCCGACGATGCACCGCCTTATTTCGTAATGACGATCAGCGGGCACGTCATCGTCAGCGGTATTCTGATTACCGAACGGATGTTCTCGCCGCCGACATGGGTCGAGCTTGCGGTCTGGCTACCCGTGACGGTGCTGCTCAGCCTCTGGCTTCTGCCGCGCGTCAAGGGCGCGCTCATCGGATACCAATGGGCGCTGCGCATGCATGGTTTCGGCAATCCGGCATTCGATAGTGATAATTTGGCCCAACTCCCACCGTCCTCCAGCGAAACCGTATCTTAAATCGATCGCGGTTGCGCAATGACGGAAACGCTTTCATCCGCTGAGGCCGCAAGTCAAAGCGGGATACGCGACGCGGCATGCGTCGTCGTCATCGACCATTCCAAACCGGAACCGACGCTGCTGATGGGCCGGCGTCACGCTGATCAGGTTTTCCTCCCGGACAAATGGGTTTTCCCGGGCGGACGTGTCGATGCTGCCGACCGGACCCTGGCTCATACCTTCGACGGTCCCTATCTCCCGCACGATCTTGCTCCCGAATTACGTCCGTTCGCGTTGGCGGCGGTGCGCGAACTCTGCGAAGAAACGGGAATGCTCATCGGCAGCGACGCGACTGAACATCATCATAATGAACGCTGGCCGGCGTTCACTGCTGCGGGATACGCGCCAGCCCCAGTCCATCTTTACCCGCTGGCGCGTGCCATAACACCGCCCGGACGCGTCCGCCGCTACGACACATGGTTTTTTACGGCATCACGTTCGGCGGTCGCGAACATGCAATCGACGCCGGATGGCGAGCTGTTGGATCTCAATTGGTTTACGCTCGACGACGCGCGCAAACTTGATCTCCCGAACATCACGCGACTCGTGCTGGACGACGTTTCGATGCGCCTTCAAAGCACATCGCAAACGACGGATTTCAACGGTGGTGAACTGCCGTTCTATTATGCGGATGCCTGCGGCCTTCAGCGCACCCTGATCTCGTGCACGATGCCGCAGCGTACACCTTGACAGAGAAAATCCCGCGCGTATGTTGCGCCCTCTGCGGCCGACCAGGGTCGGCCTTTTTTTCTTCCTAAGCGTGATCCATGGCAAAGCCCATTACTCAGAAGATTAAGTTGTTGTCGTCAGCCGGAACGGGCTTCTTCTATGTCACGAAGAAGAACCCACGCACATCGACCGAAAAGCTTGTTTTTAAGAAGTACGATCCTGTTGCTCGTAAGCACGTCGAGTTCAAGGAAACAAAGATTAAGTAGTTTGGCGTGCGGGTTTTATCCGCACCGACCTACTCGGAATCCAGGTTTTGAGATTGATAGAGCCACTGGCCGCATAAAGTGGCCAGGGCTGAAAGCAAACTCGGCAGCGGGGTAAATCGTTCCGAGACAGCTTCGCGACCCTGGCCACAACCGGGTGAAGTTCAAAGAGGGCGTTGTTCCTCACCCAGCTTCACGATCGACCCTCTGCAACCGTTCGAGGAGGCCACTCGTGTGGTCACTCGGATCGATCCATCCCCGTCCTACCAGGCTATGCGGCGGGCCCAGCAGATCGGGAACTTAGAACGCCATCGAGCCATAAACGGGCAAGACGACGCAAAGGCTTCGATTTCTCGTGGCCCCCCTTGTCAATCGGCTATTTGGTGCCAGATAACGGTGCAGAAAGCAAGAACTGCTTTACCTGTTGCTAAACGGCAACGATTCGCAACTGTATTGCGCCAATGCCCGATTAATATCCTGGGAATATACGCTTTTTTCTTGACGCTCCGTCACGCGCGGCGCCCAGAGATCCCTGAACGCGCACGATCCGAAATACTTCCGCGAGGACTTAGGCAGCGTCGGAAACGACCCGGTTCCGGCCGCGGCGCTTGGCCGTGTAGAGCGCGTTGTCGGCGCGTTTGAACATGGATTCGGGTGTATCTTGCG
The DNA here is from genome assembly GCF_000230975.2 of Hyphomicrobium denitrificans 1NES1. Classification (NCBI taxonomy): domain Bacteria; kingdom Pseudomonadati; phylum Pseudomonadota; class Alphaproteobacteria; order Hyphomicrobiales; family Hyphomicrobiaceae; genus Hyphomicrobium; species Hyphomicrobium denitrificans. The sequence continues at coordinate 2,503,255 of NC_021172.1, forward strand.
GGCTTTCGAGCGTCCCGATGCCGACGCTCGCTGTTACACGAACGCTCTGGGCACGATCGATTGCAAATTCGTCGGCAGCAACGCAGGCGCGCAAACGTTCGCCAATCTGATAGGCGCGTTCAAGATCGGTATCCGGCATGATAATGACGAACTCTTCGCCTCCGAGACGGCAGGCGAGATCGACGCCCCGCGTGTTGCGCTTCAGACGCACCGAAAATTCTTTCAGCACCGCATCGCCCGCATCGTGGCCGTAAGTGTCGTTGACCGCTTTGAAATGATCGATGTCCGCAACCAGCATCGATAGGCTACGGCCCGTACGGATGGCTTCGGAGACGAGTGTCCTGAGATGGCCCTCCAAATAGCGCCTGTTGTGCAGCCCGGTTAGCGAGTCGGTGACCGACAGCTCGACGCTTTCCGCCAGCCGGTGCCTCAAAAAATCCGAGTGCCGCTTGCGCTTGATCTGCGTTTTGACGCGAGCGAGCAGCTCATGCCGATCAATCGGGCGCATCAGATAGTCGTTCACGCCCATATCGAGCCCGCGCAGCAAGCGCGCTTCATCACCGGGCTCCACCAGCATGATGATCGGCAAGTGCCGCGTGCGCTCGACGGAGCGCACTTGCGAGCACAGTCTCAGCCCGTCGGCGCTTTGCAATGACAGGCTGACAACCAGCAAATCAAAATTGCTTTCCGTGAGCTTGGTCAATGCCGCATGTATGTCGCGCTCCGCAAAGGCGTCATTGGCTTTCGAAAGCACCTCAAGCAGGCGTGCGGCCGAGCGCGGATGGTCATCCACAAGCAGAACCCGGCCGGAACGCGCCGACAGGGCGCGGGCATAGGAGCCGTCGTCGGGGATTCCCATGTCCCTGCCCGTCGAGGCCCGCATCATCATCTCGTCGTTGAGCATTTTGAGGCGCGCAAGGTTTTTAACGCGCGTCACCAAAGCAATATCGTCGACGGGCTTCGTCAGGAAATCATCCGCACCGCTTTCGAGGCCCTGCACCTTATCGGTGGGCTGGTCGAGCGCGGTGACCATCACGACCGGGATGTGATGGGTGGCGTGGCTCGCCTTGATGCGGCGGCAGGTTTCAAACCCATCCATTCCAGGCATCATGACATCAAGCAGCACGACGTCGACGCTTTCGCGTTCCAACAGGTCGAGCGCCTGCTGACCGCTATTCGCCGTCAACACCTCAAAGTACTCGGCTTGCAGCCGCGCCTCGAGTAGCTTCACGTTAGCGAGAATGTCATCGACGACGAGTACGCGGGCGGTCATGGAGCTTTTACGATTTCGATGGACCTATGAACTTGCGGACGGTCTCAAGAAAGGTCATCACCGAAATCGGCTTAGAGACATAGGCTTCACAGCCGCCTGACCTGATCCGCTCCTCGTCACCCTTCATTGCAAACGCCGTAACGGCCACGATCGGAATCAGGCAGAGTTCGTCGTCGTCCTTGAGCCATTTTGTGACCTCGAGTCCGGAGACCTCTGGGAGCTGAATGTCCATCAGAATAAGATCGGGGCGATGCTTGCGCGCCAGTTCCAGAGCTTCGAAGCCATTACGGGTCTGGATCGTCTTATAGCCGTGCGCCAGGAGCAGATCGTTGAAGAGCTTCATGTTGAGCTCGTTGTCCTCGACGATCAGGACCGACTGTGCCGCCAGCCGCGCTTCGGCCCCGCGGCGCTCGACGTTGGTTCTGGTTTCCTGGTACGTCATGGCAACCGCCCACACTCCCTAAGGCAGTTTGTGCACCGATTCTCGGCTAACCCATTGACCTACTTTGACGCCAAAAGGCGTAACCAACAGTTAACGGCAGCGCCGCAAGCAGAACCGTCATGTCACGGCTGAAACCCGAGCGAATCACATCGGACAATGCAGAGGCCATCGCATTAGAGGCGTTGGGCTTTCTGGCGGACGATCCGCAGCGCCTGTCGCGCTTTCTGTCGCTGACAGGCATGGAGCCGGTACACTTGCGCGCAACGGCAAAAACCCGGGAATTTCAAGATGCCGTGCTCGAATACATGCTGGGCGATGAGAGCCTTCTGCTGATGTTCTGCCAGGACGCCGGCATCGACCCCATGGCCATTGCATCAGCCCATGCATTGCTGAACGGGAACCGCTAAACGCCGCAAAACGTCGAGCCGAGTTGCATCGACCCGCGCGTCCCTAGTCCAAGCGAAAGGCTTAGTGGACGCTGGCCGATGCCGGACACTTGCCCGGATCGAGAAACGTCAGCTCCTTGAGCTCACCCTTGATCGCGAACTCACCGTAGTCGATCTTCAGATCGCTCGTTACGCCGTCCTCGAAATAGCGAAACGACAGCTCGTAGGCCGGAAGCTGATCTTCCTGGTCCTTGCCGGCATCGAAATAGCTGATTGACATCGGCCACGACGGAACGCCTGCCAACTTGTCGGCGCCTTTGAAGGTCGGCGACAGCGGCTTGGCACCCGGCGCATACTCGTTCCCGATGGCGGTACTCGTCAGGTAATATTTTTCGCCCTTCTCGGAGCCATCATAGAGATTGGCAGTGAACAGCTTCACGCCATTCTTCGCCGCTTGGACGAGCGTCGATGCGTGCTGCATCGGGAAATAGATATCGTTCGGCAGCGACACGCGCTTCTTTGAAGGCTTGACGAGATCGACGCCGACGACAGGCGTCGAACCTTTCGATCGCGCAGCGTCGCCCTGGCTCGCGTCCGCCAGCTCATCATTCTGGTACTGGGTCGATGAAAATCTGAGCTTCTTGCCATCGGCGTCTTCCCAGCTCGAATTCCTGAGATCGCTGAGCGTTTCGGTTCCTTCCTGATTGGTCATCACCGTTACGAAGCGCATGTTCTGCGTGTAGCCGTCGCACTGGGAACCGTTCAGCTCATAGACCATCCGGCCTGAAACGCCCGACACGCCGGCTCCGGCTGTCGAGTCGGCAAGCGAGAGTTCATAGACTGCGCGGTGCGGCGCAAAATGCACCGGCTCATCGGCCGAGGCCGGATAGCTCCATGCTAAGCCGATGAGAACTGCGAACGCGCTCCGGGTGCTGACTTCAAACCGGCTGGTCATGGACGTTCGCTCACTTTCCCGAGAGGGCGGTGTTTCATAGTCCTCCAATCTAATGGGTCAATAAAGGCATTGCAAAGAGGCGGTTCGGCGGCCCAATCTCACCTCCGAAAGCTGGGAAATCTGGTGTAAAGCGATGTCGGATGTGGAACAGCGCCTTGCGGATCTGGGTCTGAAACTACCGGAAGCTCCGCAACCCGTCGCGAATTATGTGCCTCACATTGTGTCCGGCAATCAATTGTTTATATCGGGACAGATCGCAAAGGACGATGCGGGACGCGTGTTAACCGGCCTGCTCGGAGCGGATGTGTCGATCGAGGACGGTCGCACGGCTGCCCGGTACGCAGCGCTCAGTCTTCTGGCGCAGGCTAAGGCCGCGCTCGGCAGCCTTGATCGCGTCGTCCAGGTTTTGCGGGTGACCGGGTTTGTTGCCTCGGCACCGGGCTTTTACGAGCAGCCGGCGGTGATCAACGGTGCTTCGGACCTGCTCGTCGCCGCCCTTGGCGACGCGGGACGGCATACGCGATCTGCCGTCGGTGTCGCAAACCTCCCGCTCAACACCTGCGTCGAAATCGACGCCATTCTGAAAATCCGCTGAGCCATGCTGGACCGCACAGCATTCCTACGTCCGATTGCGCATCGTGGATTACATAATGCCAAGCGCGGCATCGTCGAAAATACCGCCCCCGCTTTTGAGGCGGCAATCGCGATAGGCTACGGCATCGAGTGCGACGTGCGTCCGGCGGCCGAAGGCCTGCCGGTCGTATTCCACGACGAAGCGCTGGCGCGCCTCGTCGCGGGGCGCGGGCCGGTCGCCAAGGTCACGGAACGGCAGCTTCAATCGCTTCGCCACCGCGTCGGTGGCGCGCCGATCCTCAAGTTTACGGAATTGCTCGAAGTAGTTTCGGGATGCGTTCCCTTGCTCGTCGAGATCAAGAGCGAATGGCAGCCGCCGCAGAAATCGTTTCTCGGTAAGCTTGCAGCGGCGGCATCAGCCTATCGCGGGCCGATCGCGCTGATGTCGTTCGATCCCGCAATCATGACCGTCATTCGAACCCTCGCGCCGAACGTGCCCCGCGGCGTGATATCGGGCAGCTACATCGGTTCCGGATGGTGGTCGCGAAAGATCAGTGCGAAACGCGCGGCGGCGCTGCGTGATCTGCTGGAGTCTGGCCCTGTCGCGCCGGATTTTTATGCCTACGATGTGAACGCGCTCCCGACGCCGGTCACGGAATACGCGCGGCTGGTGCAAGGTCTTCCACTGTTCACGTGGACGGTTCGGACTGCGAAACAACGGCGAATTGCGGCGAATTCGGCCGATGCGATGATTTTCGAGAGTTTCGAGCCCTAGCCTCGCGGGCCTGCCAAATTGCCGCTCTCCGCTGGACATCCTGAACGCGCACCTGATCTGCCCTTGAGCCGCTTTGATCTTCAAGTAAGGCATTGCATAAACTCGTTTCGCTCGGTTCAATTCGCTTAGCTCATGCCGACCTCGTCCGACGCTGTCGTGAAATTCGTGCCATCGATTGCAGCCGTCGACGGACGGCAATGGGACGCTTGTGCAAATCCCCATCCAAAGGTTTTCAATCCGTTTGTCTCGCATGCGTTTCTGAAGGCGCTTGAAGACTCGCGCTCGGTCGGCCGTGGAAGCGGCTGGCTGCCGCGCCATCTCATCCTTGAAAACGAAGACGGCTCGATCGCTGCGGCGGCACCCGCCTACATCAAATCCCACAGCCAGGGCGAATACGTATTCGATCACGGATGGGCCGAAGCCTACGAGCAAGCCGGTGGGCGCTATTATCCGAAGCTGCAGATTGCCGTTCCGTTCACGCCAGTTCCAGGTCCGCGGCTGTTGGTCAAGCCAGGCCCGCGCGCCTGCGCGGACGAGCAGCTTCTCGCCACAGCGGCAATCGAGATCGCGCGCCAGGGCGGGCTTTCGTCCGTGCATCTGACGTTTCTCTCGGCCGATGCCGCCGAGCGTCTGCGAGCGCTTGGCTTCCTGACGCGCACCGGGCAACAGTTTCATTGGCAAAATCGCGACTATGAATCATTCGACGACTTCCTCGCGAGCCTCGCCTCGCGCAAACGCAAAACGATCCGGAAAGAGCGCGAAGCCGCCATCGCGCCGGGAATCGAGATCGAGCACGTCACCGGCAGCGGCATCACCGAAGCGCACTGGGATGCGATGTTTGAGTTCTACATGGACACGGGCAATCGCAAGTGGGGAAGGCCGTACCTCAACCGTGCGTTTTTCTCGGAGCTTGGACGGGCGATGCCGGATAGCTGCCTGCTCGTCCTCGCGAAGCGTAGCGGCCGCCATATCGCAGGGGCTTTGAACCTCATCGGCGGCGATTGTCTTTATGGACGTTATTGGGGCGCCACCGAGCACCATCCATCTCTGCACTTTGAGGTCTGCTACTATCAGGCGATTGATTTTGCCATCCGCCAGAAGCTGGCGCGCGTCGAGGCGGGCGCCCAGGGCGAGCACAAGCTGGCACGCGGCTACCTTCCCGTCGAGACTTATTCGGCCCACTGGCTTTCGGATCCGGGCCTTCATCGCGCCGTCGAGCGCTTCCTGATCAAGGAGCGCGAGATGGTTACGCAATATACTGCCGACTTGACCGAGCTTGGTCCCTATCGCAAAGACGAAGCCTAAGGCGCGTGCGGATTAGGCCGGACGTGCGATAGCAAGCGCGAGCGAGCCTCATCATGTCCTATGATCCAAACAACATCTTCGCGAAGATCCTGCGCGGCGAAATCCCCTCCCATAAGGTCTACGAAAATGCCGATGCCATCGTCTTCATGGATGTGATGCCGCAATCGCCGGGGCACGCGCTCATCCTGCCGAAGGCACCGTCTCGCAATCTGCTCGACGCCGACCCGGCCGTGCTCGCCAAGATCATTCCGCTCGTGCAGAAGGTGGCGGTCGCGGCCAAATCGGCGTTCAATGCCGACGGCGTCAGCATTGCGCAGTTCAACGAGGCTGCAGGCGGGCAGACCGTCTTCCACCTGCACTTTCACATCATTCCGCGTTACGAGGGCCAGCCGCTCAAAACGCACGCCCGCAACATGGAGGACAACGCCGTTCTCGCCGCAAATGCCGAAAAGCTGAAGGCAGCGCTCGCCGGATAGCCAAGGAACTTCGCTCGGCTTTGGAGCTTTCGTCTGATACGCTGGCGCAGTTCGGCGTAGCGGGAGTTTACGCTCATGGCCTTGATCCTTGTAATCGGCGCAAGCCGCGGTATCGGCCTCGAAACGGTGAAGGCTGCCCTCGCAGCGGGACATAAGGTGCGGGCCTTTGCACGATCGGCACCGACAATTGACATTTCCAATCCGAACCTGACGAAGATCACTGGCGACGCGCGCGTGCGAGGCGAGGTTGCGGCCGCCGTTCAAGGCGTCGATGCCGTGATCCATACCGTCGGGATCGCAAGCCTGTCGGAACTGATATTCGGGACGACGCTATTTTCGGATTCGACGCGCGTACTTGTCGATTCCATGCAAGGCGCCAGTGTTCGGCGCTTGATGATGCTGACCGGCGCAGGCGCCGGAAACAGTCGCGGCCGCATCAACTTCCTCTATGACAATGTGATTTTCCCGCTCTTGATGCAGCGCACCTATAACGACAAGGATTTGGCCGAAGACATCGCGATGAAAAGCGGCCTCGACTGGACGATTGTCCGGCCCGGCCTATTAACGAACAGGCCAGCAACGGGACGATACAAAATCTTGAACGAGGCAAAGGACTGGTGCGGCGGATTCATCTCGCGTGCCGACGTGGCGGATTTTTTGGTCAAGCACGTCGACGATGCAACGCTGTTTGGAAAAGCGCCACTCCTGATCGACTGATTGCTGCAAAAAGAAAAGAGCGCAGCTGGTGTGCCGCGCTCTTTCTCATTCCTCATTGCGCCTTTGTCCGCGCAACTACTCTTCTTTCTTTTTGCGCGGCACGCTCGGCACTGCGCCAGTTTCCTTCGGCTTGTCGCCCTTTTCCTTTGGTCCGGGCAGCGCCTTCTTCGGCGTTGCATCGGCGAGCACGGGCTGCGGACCGTCGTCGTCCGTCTCCTCATCCTCGGGCGACCTGACCCGCTTTGACGGATCGAGAGGCAGGAAATCGAACGCCAGCTCGCGGTCGGGACCTTTGCCCTTCACCAGCACCTTGACCGTGCCACCGTTTTCGAGCTTGCCGAAGAGCAGTTCTTCCGCCAGTGGCTTCTTGATGTGCTCCTGGATGACGCGCGCCAACGGCCGGGCACCGAACTTCTCGTCGTAACCCTTTTCGGCCAGCCAACGCGTCGCCTCGTCGGACAGCTCGATCGACACGCTACGGTCGGCGAGTTGCGCCTCAAGCTGGAAGATGAACTTCTCAACGACCTGCGCGATGATCTCCGGCGAGAGGCCCGAGAACGGCACGATGGCGTCGAGACGGTTGCGGAACTCGGGCGTGAACAGCTTTGTCACCGCTTCGGTATCCTCGCCCTCGCGCTTCTGCCGATTAAAGCCCATCGGCGGCCGAGCCATGTCGGAGGCGCCCGCGTTCGTCGTCATGATCAGCACGACGTTACGGAAATCGACCGACTTACCATTGTGGTCCGTCAGCTTGCCGTGATCCATCACCTGCAACAGGATGTTGAACAGGTCAGGGTGCGCCTTCTCAATCTCGTCGAGCAGCAGAACGCAGTGCGGATGCTGATCGACGCCATCGGTCAAGAGGCCGCCCTGATCGAAGCCGACGTATCCTGGAGGCGCGCCGATCAGGCGCGAAACCGTGTGCTTCTCCATGTATTCCGACATATCGAAGCGCAAGAGCTCGACGCCCATCAGATTGGCGAGCTGCTTTGCAACCTCGGTCTTGCCGACGCCGGTCGGGCCGGAGAACAGGTAGCAGCCGATCGGCTTCTCCGGTTCGCGGAGGCCTGCGCGGGCCAGCTTAATGGCGCTCGACAGAGCTTCGATTGCCTTGTCCTGGCCAAATACCAGCCGCTTCAAGTCGCGATCGATATGGGCGATGACTTCCGCATCGTTCTTGGTGACGGTCTTCGGCGGGATACGAGCCATCACCGCGACCGTCGCCTCGATCTCCTTGGTCGTGATCTTCCGCTTGCGCCTGCCTTCCGGCAGCAGCATCTGCGACGCGCCCGTCTCGTCGATCACGTCGATCGCCTTGTCGGGAAGCTTGCGGTCGTGGATGTACTTGGCCGACAGATCGACCGCCGCCTTGATCGCTTCGTTCGTATACTTGACCTTATGATAGTCCTCAAAGACGGACTTCAGACCTTTGAGGATTTCGATCGTATCTTCGATCGTCGGCTCCTTCACGTCGATCTTCTGGAAGCGGCGAACGAGGGCGCGGTCCTTTTCGAAGTGTTGGCGATATTCCTTGTAGGTCGTCGAACCGATGCAGCGAAGCGTGCCTGACTGGAGCGCCGGCTTCAGTAAGTTCGACGCATCCATCGCGCCGCCAGAGGTCGCGCCGGCGCCGATAACGGTATGGATCTCGTCGATGAAAAGCACAGCACCCGGAAAGGCTTCGATCTCCTTCATCACGGCTTTGAGGCGTTCCTCGAAGTCGCCGCGATACCGCGTGCCGGCGAGCAGGGCGCCCATATCGAGTGCAAAGATCGTTGCGCCCTTCAAGACGTCCGGAACCTGACCGCTGACAATCTTGCGTGCCAAGCCTTCGGCAATGGCCGTTTTGCCGACGCCCGGGTCACCGACAAAAAGCGGATTGTTTTTCTGGCGGCGGCAGAGCACCTGCACGGTGCGCATGACTTCCTGCTCGCGGCCGATCAGCGGATCGATCTTGCCGTCGCGCGCCTTCTTGTTGAGGTTCACGCAATAGGTATTCAGTGCGTCACCGGGCTTTCTCTCTTCGCCCTCAGCCGCCGAAACGTCGTCATCGACGCCACGGACCGTGCGCGGCTCGAACATGCCAGGACGTTTCGCGATGCCGTGCGCAATATATTGAACAGCGTCAAACCGCGTCATTTCCTGCTCTTGCAGGAAATAAGCGGCATGGCTCTCCCGCTCGGAAAAAATGCCGACGAGTACGTTGGCGCCGGTCACTTCCTCTCGGCCAGACGTCTGCACGTGAACGATGGCGCGCTGCACAACCCGCTGGAACGAGTTCGTCGGGTGAGCATCCCGCGCCGACTTCGAAACGATCGGTTTGAGCTCAGTATCCAGGTACTCGATCAGGCGGGCCCGCAGCTGCTCAAGATCGACCGAGCAGGCGCGCATGACGGCCGCTGCATCGCGATCGTCAACGAGCGCCAGCAACAGGTGCTCGAGTGTTGCAAACTCATGGTGGCGCACATTCGCGTATTGCACCGCGCGGTGCAGCGAAGCCTCGAGATTCTTGGAGAGCGATGTCAATCGAGTCCTACTCTTTCTCCATGGTGCACTGTAAAGGGTGGCCATGTTGCCGTGAAAAGTCCATGACCTGCGTCACCTTGGTTTCAGCGACCTCGTACGTGTAGACACCACAAATTCCGACGCCTTTGTGGTGAACATGCAGCATGATGCGCGTCGCGTCTTCCTGTCCTTTGTTGAAGAAGCGCTGCAGAACAAGAACGACGAACTCCATTGGCGTGAAGTCGTCGTTGAGAAGGAGAACCTTGTAGAGGCTCGGTTTCTTCGTTTTCGGCCTGGTTTTGGTGACGATGCCCGTCTTGGAATCGCCATCACGGTCATCGCGACCCGGGTCGTTCGGCGGGTCGTTGCTTCCTGCCAGCCGGATTGGTACAGACATGGACAATCTTCTCGTCGTCATCTCCCGCCTCAAGGAAGTCCCGAATCCCTCTCTCCTCCGGAATCTAATCGCCAATACGGACACGGGCGAGGCAGAAAAGCTACGCTCCACTGCCCAAATACGTGCCCAGATGGCCACCAATGCGTTTCGCCAAATATCCAAGGGAACGCGCCCACACCAAATTAAGATCACAATATAGGCACGGCTGCCGGCAAAAAACAGAATGAGCAAAGCGATTGCGCAGCTGCACTTGCGAGAATTTTTCTGCCTCTCACCTGGCTCCATCGACACACACCATTTGTAAGTATCGAATATCCAGGCGAGCGCGGCCGGACGGCGCAGCAGCCCAAAGTTGAACGCTTCCATGCCGCTATGCCCCGTTGCTCTCGGCCCGCTCCGGCCACAATTCGCGTGCGCCGTTCTGGAACGGCCGATTACCCTAATTTTACCGCGTTCTTTAACGTTACCGCAGGCCCTCCCGACTACAGTTTATAAGGCATCTTGAGGCGCGGATCGGTGCGGCTGCGCCCAAAAGGTGCCTAAAAACAGTGCTCTGCTGAAAATTCAAGGCGGGGCTAACGCCGTGGGAGCCAAATCCGGCAAACCCGCGGCACAAAGGGCACTCAAACAACCCGCCTCCTTTCCGGCGGCCAGAGGGATTAGCGTCGTGTTCCGACGGGCGTTTGCGTTTGCGCTCCTGTTTCTGGCGTTGGCCGGGATTTCCGTGCCGCGAGCCAATGCTGCAACGAACAAGCATGCCGCCTTTGTCGTGGATGTGAATTCCGGGGCGGTTCTGCACAATGACGACGGCGACGCCATTCGCCACCCGGCTTCCCTCACAAAGATGATGACGCTGTATCTGACATTCGAGCTGCTTGAGAGCGGCCGTCTCAAGATGTCGGACATGATCACAATCTCGGAGCACGCCGCGAGCGTCGCTCCGTCCAAGCTCGATCTTAAACCTGGCGATCAAATTTCTGTTGCCGACGGAATCAAGGCGATCGTCACGAAGTCCGCCAACGACATCGCGGTCGCCCTTGCCGAGAAGATCGGCGGCACGGAAGCCAACTTCGTCCGGCTGATGAATACCCGCGCCCGTGAGCTCGGGATGATGAAATCGCACTTTGAAAATCCATCGGGCCTTCCCGACGACGATCACGTCTCGACGGCGCGCGACATGGCGACCTTGGCGCTGCACTTGATGGACGATTTTCCGGGCTACTATACGATCTTTGCGACCCGCACGTTTACGTATCGCGGCAAGTCGTACCGCAATCACAATACGATGCTGAACACGTTTGCGGGCGTCGACGGCATCAAGACCGGGTACACACGCGCGTCGGGGTTCAATCTCGTCACGTCGGTTCATCGTGGCGGCCGTCATCTCGTCGGCGTCGTTTTCGGCGGATCGACTGCCGCGTCGCGAAATGCCGAGATGCGCGTCCTTTTGACAAAGGCGTTCACGCGCGCCTCGACCGCCAAAACACGCAAGCCGATGCTGATTGCGAAGCTCAGGGGCGGGCCGAAGATTGCATCACGCCCGGCGTCCCGCGATCCGAAAACACGAGATGTCGCCGTCGCCGAACCGGAGGGGCGCCCCGCAAAATCGCCGCGGCGCGTTGCGGGTATCGGAAACCGCGAAACGCCAATTCAGATATTCAAGGTCAAGCACGTTCCGCTCGCCGCAAAACCGGCTGCTGCATCTGCGGACGAGACGACAGACATGCAAGATACCGACGGCCCGGCAGAGACGGGAGCCGTTCAGACGGCGAATGCCGATCGCAATGCGGATGCCGGTTTTCTCGCCGCTGCCGAACGCCTTGGCCGACGCGCGGAAATGTTAGGCGCTTCGGACAGGGTTCCTGCCACTGAGCCCGCCCCTATCGCAAAGCCTGTCGCCTTTGCTCCAGCGTCGGCGCCCGTGGCCGCGGCTGAGCCTGCTCCCATGCCGACGGCGCCAGCCAATCGGGCCCCCTCATCTCCCGCGCCCCGCCAACGCGGACTGCCGCCCTCGACACTCAATGCACAGGCCTCGGCATTGACCGGGGGACCGGAGCCGTCGCCACCTCCGGCACAATCTGCGCAGCGGCAAGTGACGCGCATCAGCGCAACGTCCGGCGGCTATGAGGTTCAGATCGGAGCCTATGGCTCGATCGCCGATGCCCAGCGTGCGCTCAATTCCGTGCAGGATCGCGCCAAGCGACTGCTGGCCGGCGTTCCGTCGGTCACGCATCCAGGGACCGTTAACGGCAAACAGATCTTTCGCGCCCGGTTCGCGGGTTTTGACGCGGACCGCGCCGCATCGACATGCACCGAGCTTCGCCGCAAAGGCGTCGACTGCTTCGTGATGGCCGGCCAATAGGGTCGGGCTAAGCCTTGCCGCTCAACAGCGTGTAGTTACCGCCCGTTGCGGTGATATCGGTCGAGCGCGTGCGTTCCGTTGCGAAACGCAAAAGATAGTTTGGGCCGCCCGCTTTCGGGCCGGTTCCGGAAAGACCTTCGCCACCGAACGGCTGGACACCGACGACGGCGCCGATCTGGTTACGGTTGATGTAGAGATTTCCCACACGCGCATTCTCGGCAACGTACTGGGCGACGCTTTCGATGCGGCTGTGGAGCCCGAGCGTCAGGCCGTAGCCGGTAGCGTTCAAGGCGGCGACGACTTTGTCGAGCTGATCGCGCTGGTAGCGGATCATGTGAAGGATCGGCCCGAAAACTTCGTGGTCGAGCTTAGCGAGACGGTCAATCTCGAAGAGCGCGGGCGTGACGTATGTGCCAGCGCGACAGGCTTCGGGCATTGCAAGGTCGACGATCTCGCGGGCCTCGCGCTGCATGCGGACCTTGTGACTTTCGAGCAGATCCTGCGCCGTCTCGTCGATCACGGGACCGATGTCGGTCGCGTAGTCGAGCGGATCGCCGACGTCGAGCGCCTCGATAGCACCGGCAAGCATCGAACGGATCCGCGACGCGCTTTCATCCTGGACGAACAGGATGCGCGCGGCGGAGCAGCGTTGTCCGGCGCTGTCGAAAGCCGAGCGGACGGCGTCACGGACCACCTGCTCGGGCAAAGCGGATGAGTCTGCGATCATCGCGTTGATACCACCCGTCTCGGCGATGAAAGGAATGATGGCACCGCGTCTGTCAACGAGCGTCTTCTGGATTGCCCAGGCCGTCTCGCCGGACCCCGTGAAGACAACGCCCTCGACACGCGTATCCTTGACGAGCGCTTCTCCAAGCTTTCCGCCACCCGTGACCAAGTGCAGGACATCGCGTGGAATCCCGGCCTCGTGCAGAAGCTTCACTACCAGATAACCCGAAATCGGCGTCTGCTCTGCCGGTTTTGCGATCACCGGATTTCCGGCCGCAAGGGCTGCCGCAATCTGGCCCGTAAAAATCGCAACCGGAAAATTCCAGGGCGATATACAGGCGAAAGTCCCACGCCCCCGAAGCGTCAAGGTGTTTTCTTCGCCGGTCGGACCGCGCAGCCGGATCGAGTTTGATAACAATCGCCGCGCCTCGACCGCGTAGTAGCGGAGATAATCGACCGCCTCGCGGAGTTCGGCCTGAGCCGCATCGAGCGTCTTGCCGGCCTCGCGGATGAGCGCGGCCAACAGCGTGGCGCGATCTCTTTCGAAAAGATCCGCAGCCGTTTCGAGGATGCGGGCGCGTTCGGCTGCTTCCGTTCGCTCCCAGTGCGCCGACGCATTGCGCGCGCTGGTAATCGCATCTTCGAGATTTTGGGGCGTTGCAAGCCGGACTGTACCGATACGCTCGCGATGATCGTGCGGAGAGACTGCCAATGCCGCCGCGTCTCCGGCCGTCGTGGCATTGCCGTTGACGATCGGACCCGCCGCGAAAGGCGTTTTCAAGGCCTTGCCAATGTCGGAAAGCAGCGTGCGACGGACACTGACTTCGACAAGCGGCAGCCCGGCGCTGTTCTTGCGCTCGGGGAGGTAGATGTCACGCGGGCGTGTGAGCAGCGTTGGACGGTCGCCGGACGTATATTCGCGATCCGCAATCTCGACGGGATCGGCGATGATTTCCGATACCGACGTTTCATCGTCGCCCAGCCGGTTGACGAAAGATGTATTGGCGCCGTTCTCAAGCAACCGACGAACGAGATAGCCCAGCAAATCCTCGTGCCCTCCGACGGGCACGTAAATGCGGCACGGGCGTCCGAACTGACCGACGCCGACGATCTGCTCGTACAGCGCTTCGCCCATGCCATGCAGGCGCTGGTATTCGAATTCGACCGCGCCGCCCGCCACGGAAGCCGACGCGATCGCGTGGGCGTTGTGGGTCGCGAACTGCGGATAGAATGCAACTGGCTCCGAAATCAAAAGGCGCATCGCCGCGAGGTAGGACACGTCCGTATGCAGCTTGCGCGAGAATACCGGATAATCTTCAAGGCCGCGTTCCTGCGCCCATTTGATCTCACTATCCCAATACGCGCCTTTGACGAGCCGCACCGGAATGCGCTTACCGGTCTGCTCCGCCAGCCTGCGGAGCCAGCGGATGAGCGGGATTGCACGCTTGCCGTAGGCCTGAACGGCGAGGCCAAGACCGTTCCAGTTGTCGAGCTGCGGATTGACCAACGTCTCGCCGAACATCTCGGCAGTAACTTCGAGGCGATCCTGTTCCTCGGCATCGATGGTCAGGCCAAGACCTTTTGCTCGCGCTGCGCGCGCTATCGTCAATAGGCGGGGAGCGAGCTCGGCATGGAGGCGCGTTTCCTTGCCGGGCTCGAAGCGCGGATGGAGTGCCGAAAGCTTCACGGAAATCGACGGCCGCTCGAAAATCGCGTCGACGTTCGTGGCGGTAAACGGCGGCGCAGCAGTTCCGACCGCATCGATGGCCGCCATATAGCGCTGGAAATAGCGCTCGGCGTCGCGCTCCGAACGGGCTGCTTCTCCGAGCATGTCGTAGGAAAAGCGGTAGCCCTTCTCCTCAAGGGCGCGGGCGCGCGACAACGCACCTTCGATCGTCGAGCCCAAAACGAATTGCTCGCCCAACAGCCGGACGGCTTGGCGCACCGCAAGGCGGATAGTCGGTTCGCCCGAGCGCGCGACGAGCCGTTTCAGCGCCTGCAACGGATTGGCGCCTTTGGCCTCCTTGAGCTTTACGATACGCCCTGTCAGCATCAAGCCCCAGGTCGAGGCGTTGACCAGCAGGCTGTCGGAATGGCCGCGATGTTTGTCCCAGGCGCCGCCCGAAACTTTGTCGGCAATGAATGCATTCGCCGTTTCGGTATCGGGAATTCTGAGCAAGGCCTCGGCGAGGCACATCAGAATGACGCCTTCGTCCGTCGCCAAGCCATATTCATGCATGAAGGCATCGACGCCGGAATGGTCGGCCTTGTTGGCACGTGCGGTGTGCACGAGCCGACGCGCGACGTCCGCGATGCGACGGCGCTCGTCCTCGGCAAAGAACGCACGCTCTATCAAGGCGCCGACGAGCCTCGGCTCGTCTGTCAAATATTGCGCGGAAAATTCGTCCCGAGGTGGGAGAACGCGCTCTAAATCCTCACGCCGCAATGCCGCGACCATGTCCAACCCGCTGTATCCAGGCGCTGCCCGACGATTCGCCTGCCGGACGAGCATAGCAGATCGCGAAAACGTCCGCCGCCCTGCTCTCGACGCAGCCAGCGTCCAATTCTCTTGACGGCTTGCCACGTCTGGAGGCAGGAACTGCCTCGATTCTCAACAGAATAAGGCGCGCCTCGTGAGTCATTCCGTAAAAGTCGTTTCCACCGTTCGGGACCTGAGGCACGTCATGGCCGACTGGCGCCGCGCCGGCAAAACGATTGCCCTCGTTCCGACAATGGGGGCGCTGCATCCGGGACACATATCGCTGGTCAGGCAAGCCAAGGAAAACGCGGACAAGGTGGTCGTCTCGATCTTCGTCAATCCAACGCAATTTGCTCCGCACGAAGATCTGGCTCGCTATCCTCGTGACGAAGCCGGAGATTTGGCAAAACTTAGCGAAGCCGAGGCGGATCTCGTCTGGAGTCCGAGCGTCGACGAGATGTATCCGGCGGTTTTTTCGACGAGCGTCAAAGCTGGCAGCGCCGCGGCCGATCTCGAAGGCGCCTTCCGGCCGCACCATTTTGACGGCGTCGCGACTGTCTGTGCCAAGCTCTTCAACCAAGTGACGCCCGATGTCGCGATCTTCGGCGAAAAAGATTACCAGCAACTCGCGGTGCTCCGGCAATTGGTCGACGATCTCAACATGCCGCTAAGGCTTATTGCTGCGCCGACTGTCCGCGAGAAGGATGGCTTGGCGCTTTCATCGCGCAACGCCTATCTGTCGGAGAAGGAGCGCGCCATTGCGCCGGCGCTTTATGCAACAATTTCGGAGGCCGCCGCACAAGTTGCGGCCGGAACGCCATTCACTGTCATAACTACGGATGCAACGGCGCACCTCGCCGAAGCGGGATTCACGAAAGTCGACTACGTTGAGATTCGCGACGCCGCGACGCTCAGCGCGGTCGTGTCGCCCGGAAAACCGCTGCGTATTCTTGCCGCCGCCTGGCTCGGCAAGACGCGGCTTATCGATAATATCGCGGCCGCAAGCCCGTCCTAAGTGGCGCTTCGGCAACAAAGCTCATCGGGCGTGGTGGCGCCGGGCGCGGCTCGGTCTATAAGGACGTCTCCAAGATTCGCCTCAGCGGTTCTGCTGTCGTGCGTCAGGCCGCTTCGGATTTCGACGGTGTGCCTGTCGGCGTGACATGATTGAGGACTGCCCATGGGCCGATCGCAGATTGATCTCTTTTCGGAATTCGACAGCGAAATGACTGAAAAATCGTCGCGCGCCCGTAAACCCGTGGAAAGCACGGGTTACAGCGAGCATGATATCGAAGTGCTCGAAGGCCTGGAGCCCGTTCGCCGCAGGCCCGGCATGTACATCGGCGGCACGGACGAGAAGGCGATGCATCACCTTTTCGCCGAGGTGATCGATAACTCGATGGACGAGGCGGTCGCCGGGCACGCGACGTGGATCGACGTCGAGCTTTCCGCCGATGGGTTTCTGGCCGTGACCGACAACGGCCGCGGCATCCCGGTCGGGCCATATCCAAAAAATAAGAGCTTGAGCACGCTCGAAGTCGTCATGACCGTGCTGCACGCCGGCGGCAAGTTCGACTCGAAAGCGTACAGCACGTCGGGCGGTCTGCACGGCGTCGGCGTTTCGGTCGTCAACGCGCTTTCCGAAACGCTCGAAGTGCAGGTGGCGCGCGATCAGCAGCTTTATCGCATGGTTTTTTCGCGCGGCATTCCGCAGACGAAGCTCGAAAAGCTCGGCTCGATCATGAACCGGCGCGGCACGAAGACGCGCTTCCGGCCTGACGAGAAGATTTTCGGCAAGGGCGCCGCATTCAAGCCGGCACGGCTTTTCAAGATGGCACGCGCCAAAGCCTATCTTTTCGCGGGCGTCGAGATCCGCTGGAAGTGCGCGCCGGAACTCATCAAGGACGACACGCCGTCCGAGGCTGTTTTCCATTTCCCGGGGGGTCTCGCCGATTATCTGACGGCTTCGATCGATGGCCGGACGCGCGTCACGAAGGACATCTTCGCGGGTCGCATCGAGAAGGAAGGCGGCCACGGGTCGGTCGAATGGGCCGTCGCATGGATCTCCGATGAAGATGGGTTCTCGCTCTCCTATTGTAACACCGTGCCGACGGCTGAAGGCGGCACGCACGAGAACGGCTTGCGTCAGGCGCTCTACAAGGGACTTCGAGCCTACGGCGAACTCACCGGAAACAAGAAGGCGCAGCAGATCACGTCGGAAGACGTGATGGGCACGGCTGCCTCGATGCTGTCCGTTTTCATCCGGGAGCCGGAATTCCAGGGCCAGACGAAGGACAAGCTCGCGACCACCGAAGCGACGAAGATCGTCGAAACGGCGGTGCGCGATGCCTTCGATCATTGGCTCGCGGATTCTCCGCAGCAGGCGACGAAGCTGCTCGAATGGACGGTCGACCAATCGGAAGATCGCCTCAAGCGACGGCGTGAAAAGGAAATCGGCCGGCAATCCGCGACGCGCAAGCTGCGCTTGCCGGGCAAGCTTGCCGACTGCTCGATTCAGCAGGCCGCGGGCACGGAAGTCTTTATCGTCGAAGGCGACTCGGCCGGCGGCAGCGCCAAGAGCGCGCGCGATCGCGAAACGCAGGCCGTGCTGCCGCTGCGCGGTAAAATCCTGAACGTGGCGAATGCGTCGTCCGCGAAGCTCTCCCAGAACCAACTTCTGGCCGATCTCATTCAAGCGCTCGGTGCGGGCACGGGCGCGAAATATCGTGACGAAGATCTGCGCTACGAGCGCGTTATCATCATGACTGACGCCGATGTCGACGGTGCGCACATCGCGTCGCTGCTCATCACATTCTTCTATCAGGAGATGCCGGAACTGATCGAAAACGGACATCTCTTTCTTGCGGTGCCGCCGCTTTACAAGATTTCCGACAAGTCGGACGTCGCCTATGCGCGCAACGAGGCGCACCGCGATCAGCTTCTCGAAACGCACTTCAAGAACAAGAAGCCCAAGGTCACGCGCTTCAAGGGCCTTGGCGAGATGGATTTCAAGGACCTCAAGGAAACGACGATGGACAAGCGGCGGCGGATGCTGTTGCGCGTGGCGATCGGTGAAGGGGAACGCGAGGGCTTATCGGAAGTCGTGAATTCACTGATGGGATCGAAGCCCGAGGCACGCTTCCGCTTCATCCAGGAGCGCGCAGCGTTCGCGAAGGACTTGGACATCTAAACGGCTATCACCACACTCCATGGCCGGCTCGACCCGGCCATCCAGAGCTAACCGGCAAATCTGGTAATCTTGCTCTGGATGGCCGCCTCGGAGGGCGGCCATGACGTGTTTGGGGTGTTCATCCGATGTCGAGAGTCGCTACCGGCCCTCGTTGAGGGAGTCCCTGTTTTCGCGCTCGATGGCGTCCGGGTTCCTGACCTTTGCATATTCGAGCGTATCGGCGTCGATATATGCCTCTTCCAACCCTTTCGGCGCATACTTGTCGCCCAGCACCTCGATGACCGTCGGATTTCGGCCGCCAGCGTCGCCATGCGGCGAGTTGAAGTAGCCTTCAACCACCACACCTTTCTCGCGATATTCAGGGTCCTGCAGCAGCAGCTCGTGCAGGCCGTGCAGCTTGTAGTGCGGGACCGACGCGTAGATGTGATGCGGCAGGTGATAGTCCATGCCGAACGGAAACACTGCGTAACGGATGAACGGATTGACGAGGAAGACGCGCGAGTTCGTATAGCGTCCGCGATCGGCATTTCCATGCTGCACCCATTGGCGCATGATCATGAACAGCGGGAAGGTCGTGAATAGCGGCGCCACCCAAAGCAGCCCGAAGTAGCGCCAAGCCTGGCCCCAGCCGACAACCTCGATCGCAGTCAGCGCCGCATAGAGGATCGCCATATACACGATCCGGCTGATGTTCGTCGTTCGATGCGAAATTACCGTTTCGACGTGAGCATGCGGAAGCTTGTCCTCGTCGAGGCGCGCAAAGTAGGTAATGACCACGGCCGTCAGGAATCCGAGAACGGCAAACGCCCAGGCACCATGGCCCGATCGAACCAATGGAATAACCGCCGCAGGCGCGATTATCGCGTACAACACCCCGGCCAGTGTCGGCAGCCGCTCGCCCCGCCGTTCGCGATCGACGTAAGGATTGTTGACGGTTCCGAGCGCGCTGTAGCGGGCTCGCGCAATCGTGTAGCGGAACAAATTCGGAAGCCATATCTGCTTGCCGAGGGCGCGCAGCATCTCGAAGTGGGTGATCGGAAAATCGAGGTCGTGGCCGCTGTCATGCAATTGTGCCCAATCCGGATCGCGCACAGGGTCATTGATGAATTGATGATGCGCGAGATGATGCAAACGGAATTGGAAGGTCGATGTATAGATCGGAAATGCCGCAAGCCAATCGGACGCGAGCTCGTTCAAAATCTTGTTCTCGAACAGGATGAAGTGCGTACCCTCGTGGATGACGCCGCCGAACTGATGCTGCGAGGCGCCGATCACAGTTATGGCGGCAATCGTTGTCGGGATATCCCACCACCAGCCAAGACCTTCCACGTCAACAAGGTGATAGCTCCAGATCGTGAATCCGATAGCGAGCGCAATCACGAAGTAGACAAATCCGATATGATAGAAGTTCGTATAGTTGTCGCGCTTCTTAAGCTCGCGAATAGCCTCGCCCCGGCGTACGCCTTTCGGCCGAGCCGCATCGGGCGCCCTAGCCGCTTCAGTCGCCAGTTCGGTTTTCGCTAAGGCGTTTGCATTCATCTATCGAAAACCTCGGTCTAGCCGCCCGTCAGAATTGCCTTGTGCACGCGGCGGTTACGAGACACCCCGGCACAAGGCCGGTTGCTGAACGCAAGTTACTCTTCCGGGCGCCGTTCGGAAAATCAAATCAGTTAATATGACGAATAAGCAATTCTCGATTTGTGACCGGATTCCAACGCTTTTTTCCGTAATCTGATTTAACTGTGATGTGGCTCGCCCGGCTCGCTCGACAAACCGACGTCAGCTAGGATTGTTCCGCGCCACAGCGATTCGGATCAAGCGAACGCAGGTGCATAGAGACATTGCCTGGGGGAAAATTTTGCATGAATAGCAGAGCACTCGCTGCCGAAGCTTTTGGCACTTTTATGCTTATGGCGTCCGTTCTCGGGGCCGCCTTCTACTCATTCGGAGCGCCAGCGGGCGCTGCCGGTATCCTTGGCGTCGCGTTGTCGATCGGCTGCACCGTCATGGTTATGGCATTTGCGGTGGGCCACATCTCAGGCGGGCACTTCAACCCAGCTGTCACGCTCGGCCTTGTCGCAGGCGGCCGGTTCGAGGCGAGCAAGGCTGTGCCCTACATTATCGCCCAAGTTATCGGTGCCTGCGCCGCCTGCGGGATTTTTTCGCTCGTCGGCCATACTGGCGCGAACTTCGCAGCGAACGGCTATGGCGAACTGTCGATGCTTAAGGCGAGCCTGTCTCAGGTCTTCATCCTCGAGACTGTGCTGACGGCCTTTTTCGTTCTCGTCATCATGGGCGTAACGCGCCCGAACGGCCCCAGCCTGCTGGCGCCGCTAGCAATCGGCCTGACGCTCACCGCCATTCACCTGATGGCGATTCCGATCTCGAACGCTTCCGTAAACCCGGCCCGGAGCTTAGGCTCGGCTGTTTATGCGGGCGGCGAGGCGCTGTCGCAGGTTTGGCTGTTCTGGGTTGCGCCAATCCTCGGCGCCATCATCGGAGGCGTCTTCGGCAGGTGGCTGCTCGAAGACTGATCGAGCGCGGTCGCGTTGACGCGGAGCGGGCTTTCCGGTGCCCGCTCCGCCCCTGTTCGGCCTTAGGGATTAGCTATCCCCTACCCGTGACAGAAACGCGCGGCCGGAAGCCGCGAAACCACCGAGTTTCCCTTGCACTTCGGATAGATGTGTGCGAGCACGCGGACGTGCCGGAGCGCAGGGGATCGAATTTGCGCTTTTTTAGCTTATTGATCCGCACTCCCATTCGGCTTTGGACCTTTTTCGGCACCCGTCCCCCTGCGCTCTCGATCGACCGTCTGGTGCCTTGCACCGGACTCCTAGGGTTGTGCAGATGGAGACGTTGACTATTGGACAGCAAGACGTTCGCTGACCTCGGGCTTTCGCCTAAGGTCCAGGCGGCAGTTACGGCCGCTGGGTATGTTAATCCTACCCCCATTCAAGCCGCCGCCATTCCGGTTGCCCTAACCGGTCGTGACGTTCTCGGCATCGCCCAAACGGGCACAGGCAAGACGGCCTCTTTCGTCCTTCCGATGATCACCCGCCTCGAGGCGGGCCGGGCGCGAGCCCGAATGCCCCGCTCGCTGATCCTGGCCCCGACGCGCGAGCTTGCCGCTCAGGTCGCGCAGAGCTTCGAAAAATACGGCACCAATCATAAGCTGTCCCTGGCGCTTCTGATCGGCGGCGTCTCGATGGACGATCAGGTGAAGAAGCTCGACCGCGGCGTCGACGTCCTGATCGCGACGCCTGGGCGATTGCTCGACCATTTCGGGCGCGGGCGCGTCATGCTGATGGGCGTCGAAATTCTCGTCATCGATGAAGCTGACCGCATGCTCGACATGGGCTTCATTCCGGACATCGAAAAAATCTGCAAGCTGCTGCCGCCGCGCCGCCAGACGCTGTTCTTTTCCGCCACCATGCCGCCCGAGATCACGCGGCTCGTCGATCAATTCCTGAAAGACCCGATGCGCATCGAAGTCGCCAAACCCGCGACGACGGCGAAGACGATTACGCAGCGGTTCGTTTACTGTCAGAATGGCGAAGACTGGGCGAAACGCGAAATGCTCCGCGAACTCATTCGCGACGGCAACGTCAAGAACGCCATCATCTTCTGTAACCGCAAGCGCGATGTCGCGGTGCTCTACAAATCGCTATCCAAACATGGGTTCAATGCCGGAGCGCTGCACGGCGACATGGACCAGACGAGCCGCATGGATACGCTCGACAAGTTCCGAAACGGCGAGATCATGCTGCTTGCCGCTTCCGACGTCGCGGCACGCGGCCTCGATATTCCGGATGTTTCGCACGTCTTCAATTTCGATCTACCGTGGGCCGCAGATGACTATGTCCACCGCATCGGACGCACCGGGCGCGCGGGGCGCGAAGGCTACTCGGCGTCTCTCGTCAGTCCGGACGATTTGAAATTCGTCGCCGACATCGAGAAGGTTACTGGCGAAACGGCAATCTGGCTCGGCGACCCGCCAAGCGAGGAAGACATTGCTGGCGCCGGCAAAAGGCGTCGGGGCCGTGGCGGACGCGGGGCATCTCAAGGGAAATCAGGCCGGCCGCACAATGGTCGCGAAGCCCGAAGATCCGAACCCAAGAAAGTCAACGGCGTTGTCCATCACCATGGTGAGCGCGAAGGCAAGGGCGAGCGTCCTCAGGCGCCCCCACAGCAGGCGAAACGCGAACGCCCTCGCGCGAACAACGAGCAGGCACCACGAGACAAATCTCAAAAGTCCGCCCCCCGTCCGCGCGCAGCCGACAGCTGGACAGACGAGCCGAAGGCGCCGCGCCGCAGCCCATCGGGCGAACATGTTCCAAGCGCCGAGCTGGTTCGCAAACCGCAACAGGCCCCCAAGGGCGACAATCGTGTTGGTTTTGCCGAGAACATCCCGGCGTTCATGCGCAGACCCGCGCGTCCGGTGAAAGTACCGGGCCGAGGCTAAAGGTTTTTAGCGTTTTGCCGGTTTCGGGTGAGGTCTTTGAGCGGCGAGTGCCACGGTCGTCGCCCGTTGCTTGCGTTCTTTTGCGGCGTTGACGTCGCGAGCGGCAGCGATCGCGCCCTTAGCCCAGTCGCGAAGCTCATCAGGATCATCGAGCAGTCGCTCCGGCACGCGCCAGTACGAACCGAGCTGTGACGGTCCCTTTTTCGTTATGTATGTGAAAGGTCGTGAGCGTTCAGCCTCGAAGTCCAGGCGGGTTGCGTCGGATGTCCTGAAATAAATGACGCCATCGTCGATAATGGCGAAGAAAATTCCATCGAAATAGACGCCGACACCACCGAACATGCCACGGCCGCTCACGGTACCGAGCCGGGTCAACGCGTCTTTCAGGATATCGAGGAGATCGTCATTCGCGGACACGGGCTCTCCTCTGCCGGGTCCTAGTGGTCGGTGGGAGCAAAGCCTTCGGGGACTGCCGGTTCGATATTGACGCTCTCGCCACAGCCACAGGCACTCTTCTGGTTCGGGTTGTTGAACACGAACTGGGACGAAAGCTTATCCACCTTGAAGTCCATCTCGGTGCCGAGCAGGTACATGATCGCAGCCGGGTCGATCAGGACGACGGCGCCCTTCTCCTCGATCACCTCATCGAATTTGCCGATCTCGTCGGCCCAGGTCATCGTGTATTCCATGCCCGCGCAGCCGCCCTTCTTAACGCCGATCTTCAGCGCCTTGACGCCCGGCTTTTGGGCAACCAGAGACGCAACGCGCGTTGCTGCAGCGTCGGTCAGCGTCATGACCTTTGGCATCATTCTAAGCGAGGGCACTCAAGCCTCCGTGGTTTCGAGTCGAGGACTAATATATGGGTATTCGAGCGACAAAGGCGAGGTACCTCAAAACATCCCGACGGCAAGGCGGGCTTCATCCGACATCCGGCTTTGATCCCAAGGCGGATCAAACACGATGTTGACCTTCGTCTGGGCGATGCCCGCTACGGCGCTCACGGCATTTTCGACCCAGATGGGCATTTCGCCAGCGACCGGGCAACCCGGCGCCGTGAGCGTCATGTCGATGACGACGTTCCGGTCGTCGTCGATCTCGACCTTGTAGATTAATCCGAGTTCATAGATGTCGGCCGGGATCTCGGGATCGTAAACCGTCTTCAATGCCGCGATGATATCGTTCGTCAGCCTATCGATTTCTTCCTGCGACAATCCCGCCGAAGCTGCCGGCGCTTGAGCTTCGCCGCTCGCTTTTGCAGATGCGGGCGCAGTGCCGCCATCAGGAGGCGTCACGGGCGGAGCATCCAACGATTCAACTGCTGTCTTCAGAGCTTCGCGCTCCTCAGTCCTTTGCTTCCCTTCCATTCGGAAGCTCCTTACGTAAACAGGTCATGGGCTTTGGTCAGCGCCGTCACGAGCGCATCGGCCTCGGCTTTCGTGTTGTATAATGCAAAAGAGGCGCGGCAGGTTGCCGTCACTCCCAGGCGTTCCATCAGCGGCTGCGCGCAATGGTGCCCGGCGCGTATTGCAACGCCCGAGCGATCTATGATGGTCGAAACGTCGTGCGGGTGCAGGCCGTCGACCGTGAACGAAAAGATCGCGCCTTTGCCGGGCGCAGTTCCATAAAGCTTTAGCCAGGGCAGCTCAGCAAGGCGATCTGCTGCGTAGGCTCCAAGTTCCGCTTCGTAGCGCGCAATCCGTTCGCGCCCGATCTGCATCATGTAGTTGAGCGCGGTGCCGAGGCCGACGGCTTCGACGATGGCGGGCGTTCCCGCTTCGAAGCGGTGCGGCGGCCTCGTGTACGTGATGCGGTCGAGCGAGACGTTCTCGATCATATCGCCGCCGCCTTCATAGGGCGGCATGGATTCCAGATACTCGCGCTTCGCATACAGAACGCCGATGCCGGACGGACCGTAAGTCTTGTGGCCGGTAAAGACATAGAAATCGCAATCGAGATCGCGAACGTCGACAGCCATGTGCACGGCGCCCTGGCTGCCGTCGACCAGCACGGGAACACCTTTGGCGTGCGCGATCCGGATGATGTCTTTCACCGGGTTGATGGTGCCGAGCACGTTGGACATGTGCGTCACGGCGACCATCTTGGTCCGCTTCGTGATCAGCTGGTCGAGCTTATCGATGATCAGCTCGCCGCGATCCGTCATCGGCGCCCATTTGAGCACCGCTCCCTTGCGCTCGCGCAGGAAATGCCACGGCACGATGTTCGCGTGGTGCTCCATAATCGTGATGACGGCTTCATCGCCCTCTCCGATTCGAGGTTCTCCGAAGGATCGCGCCACGAGATTGATTGCGCTCGTCGCGTTGCGCGTGAAGATGATCTCTTCCGCATGCTCGGCGTTCAGAAAGCGCCGCACCGTCTCGCGTGCCGCCTCGTAATGATCGGTCGCGATATTCGACAGGTGGTGCAGGCCGCGATGTACGTTCGCGTATTCGAAGCGATAGGCATAATCCATCGCGTCGATGACCGAGCGCGGCTTCTGCGCAGATGCGCCGTTATCGAGATACACGAGCGGCCGGTCGTGGACCTCGCGAAACAAAATTGGGAAGTCGGCGCGGATAAGCTCGACGTCGTAGGGAGCCGCCGTCAGGCCCGCTTGCGAGCCGACGCTGCGCGGAGGAGAAATTCTCGTTTCGCTTCCCATCTCTGTCCTTATCCGCGGACCGAATCCGCGAGCCAGCTCTTAGCAAATTTCATCAGAGCGGTTTGAAGTTCGGGATGCTCGACCTTGTCGATCGCCTCGCCGATGAACGACTCGATCATCAGCGCGCGGGCTTCGCTTTCCGGAATACCACGCGACCGGCAGTAGAACAGCATGTCCGGGTCAAGCTCAGCCGATGTCGTTCCGTGACCGCAGACGACGTCATCCGCGAAGATTTCAAGCTCGGGCTTTGAATCGAATTCCGCATCTTCCGACAGCATCAGAGCCTGCGACATCTGCTTGCCGTCGGATTTCTGCGCATCGGGCTGCACGATGATCTTGCCCTGAAAGACGCCGCGCCCATGCCCATCAAGAACGCCCTTGAACAGCTCCCGGCTTTCGCAGGCGGGAACGGCGTGATCAACGACCAGCGTCGTATCGATGTGCTCGTTGGCGCGGGCCATGTAGGCTCCCGACAAATCGAGCTTGCCGCCTTGGCCCGTGTAGCGGACGTTGATCTCGTTGCGCGCCAACCCAAGGCCCGAAGAAAACTGGAAGCCGCGATAGGTTGCGTCCGCGTCGAGCGAAACGTCCCAATCGGCCAGATGAACACATTTGCCTTCATCCACCGCGACCTTGGCATGGTGCAGCGTCGCGCCTTTGCCGACGGTGACTTCGGTCTGCGCGTTCGTCTGGGCCTCTGCTGCTGCGCCAGGCAGAACGACGTGCGCCTCGATGATCGTCGCCGTCGCACCTTTGCCGACCGAAATAAAATTCCGGGCGGTCACGGAATTTCTTCCGCTGCCTGCGCGCACGAAGACGACGAGAAGCGGCTTTGCCAACGTCGTCTTATCGGTAACGCGCACAATTGCGCCGTCCGTCATGAAGGCCGCATTGAGTGCAGCAATCGCACCGCTGGCATCGGATTTCGTCAGTGCATCCGCGACGTTGGTCGGCGCCGATGCCAGCGTTTTTCCTAGTGCCGCAACATCGAGGCCCGAAGCGTCTCCGACATCATCAAGCTCGGCGCGGTGACGGCCATTGACGAATGCCACACGATAGGCATCCACATGCGCGAGGGGCCCGAGCGCGACGATCAGCTCGGCAACCGTCAGCGGAGTTTCGTCCTGAATTGCGGGCGGCAACGCTTCCTTGAGATTGGCGCGCAGGTCCGTGTACTTCCACTCCTCGATGCGCCGGTGCGGCAGACCGAGCGATCCGAACACACCGATCGCTTCGGCGCGCCGGGTCTTGACGGCCGCGCTTCCTGGCAACTTTCCGGCCGCAGCTTCAAACGCTTCCGTCAGCGCCTGCTCGGCCTTCGTTTTCATTACCGCTACGTTCATGTCACGCCGCCTTGCCGGTGTAATCCGCGTATCCTGACTTTTCGAGTTCGAGAGCGAGCTCCTTACCGCCCGTCTTCTGAATGCGCCCGTCGGCCAACACGTGAACCTTGTCGGGGACGATGTAATTCAACAGCCGCTGATAGTGCGTGATGACGAGGAAGGCACGGTCCTTAGCACGCAGCGCATTGACGCCTTCAGCGACGACACGCAGGGCGTCGATATCGAGGCCGGAATCGGTTTCATCGAGCACGCACAGCGTCGGCTCGAGAAGGGCCATCTGCAGGATCTCGGAACGCTTCTTTTCGCCGCCCGAGAAGCCGACGTTGACCGGCCGCTTCAGCATATCGACATTGATGTTGAGCTTCTGGCCCTTTTCCTTGACGATCTTCATGAAAGCCGGCGTCGTCAGCTCCGTTTCTCCACGCTTCTTTCTAACGGCATTCATCGCCGTCCGGAGGAACGTCAGGCCGGCGACGCCCGGAATTTCCATCGGGTACTGGAATGCGAGGAATACGCCTTTGGCGGCACGCTCGTCCGGTTCCATATCGAGAATGGATTCGCCATTCCAGAGAATGTCGCCTTCCGTGACCTCGTAGCCGTCACGCCCCGCCAGCACATAGGCGAGCGTTGATTTGCCCGAGCCATTCGGACCCATGATCGCGTGGACTTCGCCTTTCGGAACGGTCAGAGACAATCCCTTGAGGATGACGCGATCCTCGTCCTCGAGCTTCACGTGCAGGTTTTTGATTTCAAGCATCTGTTTTCAATCCAACTGAACTGGTGTGATGTAGAAGGCCGTTAACCGACCGACCCTTCGAGCGAGATGCCGATCAGCTTCTGCGTCTCGGCCATGAATTCCATCGGCAAATGCTGCAGCACGTCGCGGACGAAGCCGTTGACGACGAGCGCGATGGCCTCTTCCTCAGAAAGCCCGCGCTGGCGGCAGTAGAACAGCATGTCGTCGGAGATCTTCGACGTCGTCGCCTCGTGCTCGAAATGCGCGCTCGAGTTCTTGGCTTCGATGTAGGGCACAGTGTGCGCACCGCATTTATCACCGATCAGAAGCGAGTCGCAGTTCGTGAAGTTGCGAACGCCCGTCGCCTTGCGATGCGCCGAGACGAGGCCGCGATAGGTATTCTGCGAATAGCCCGCGGCGATACCCTTCGAGATGATGCGGCTCGACGAGTTCTTGCCGAGATGGATCATCTTCGTGCCGCTGTCGACCTGCTGATAGCCATTCGAAACGGCGATCGAGTAGAACTCGCCGCGCGAATAGTCACCGCGCAGAATGCAACTCGGATATTTCCACGTGATCGCGGAACCTGTTTCGACCTGCGTCCATGAGATCTTCGAACGATGGCCGCGGCAGTCGCCACGCTTCGTCACGAAGTTATAAATGCCGCCCTTGCCTTCGGCGTCGCCCGGATACCAGTTCTGGACGGTCGAATATTTAATTTCCGCATCATCGAGGGCGACGAGCTCGACGACGGCCGCGTGCAACTGGTTCTCATCGCGTGTCGGCGCGGTGCAGCCTTCGAGATAGGAAACGTGGGCGCCCTTGTCGGCAATGATCAGTGTACGCTCGAACTGGCCTGTCTGCTTTTCGTTGATGCGGAAGTACGTCGAAAGCTCCATCGGGCATCGGACGCCCTCCGGCACGTAAACGAACGAGCCATCAGAGAACACCGCCGAATTCAATGACGCATAGAAGTTGTCGGACTGCGGCACGACCGAGCCCAGATACTTTTTCACAAGCTCAGGATGCTTGCGCACGGCTTCCGACATCGAACAGAAGATGACACCTGCTTTCGCCAGCTCTTCCTTGAAGGTCGTGACGACGGAAACGCTGTCGAACACGGCATCGACGGCGACGCGCGACGACGAAACGCCGGCGAGGATTTCCTGCTCCTTCAGCGGAATTCCGAGCTTTTTGTATGTGTCGAGCAACTCTGGATCGACTTCGGTCAGGCTCTTCGGGCCCTCGGTCGATTTCGGCGCAGCATAGTAGTAGATGTCCTGAAAATCGATCTTCGGGTAATGAACCCGAGCCCACGTCGGCTCAGTCATGGCGTTCCAGCGCTGGAACGCCTCGAGGCGCCAGTTCAAGAGCCATTCCGGCTCGCCCTTCTTGGCCGAGATGTATCGCACGGTCGTTTCATCGAGACCCTTCGGAGCCTTGATGCTCTCGATCTTGGTTTCGAAACCGTACTTGTACTGGTCGACGTCGATCTTCTTGACTTGCTCGATCGTCTCCTGGACAGCAGCCATTTCTTCGTCTCTCTTTTTCAACAACCGCCGCAATGCGCGGCCCTTCAACTCGTTCTCTTCCTCAAGCGGCGAGTGCGTGCGAACCGGCAATCGCCTGCCAAGCCGCGACAAACGCCGCGACGTCATCCTTCGTCGTCTCAAGCCCAAGGCTGATGCGTATCGTTCCGGATGCGATGTCAGATCCGAGACCCATCGCCTCGAGCACGTGACTGGCGCCGACTTTGCCCGACGAACATGCCGAACCGGCGCTGACCGCGACGCCCGCCAGATCGAGGCGGATCACCAACGTCTCCGCCAGCTTGCCCGGCAACGCGACTGCAATGGTGTTGCCAAGCCGCGATGCTGTTTCGCCGATGATCACGGCGCGAGGGCTGATGGCGCGGATATGTGCTTCAAGATCGTCCCGCAAAGCCTCAACCGCCGACATGTTGCGAAGTTCAGCTTGTGCCGCCTCCGCCGCCGCGCCGAAGCCTGCAATCGCCGCGACATTCTCGGTCCCGGCGCGCCGCCGCCGTTCCTGGCCGCCGCCGCACAATAGCGGCACAAGGTCCAGATGGTCACGAATGATGAGTGCGCCAACCCCTTTCGGGCCGCCAAGCTTGTGCGCTGAAATCGCCATCGTATCGAGACCCAGCGCTGCGAAATCCACGGCCACACGGCCCGCGGCCTGAACCGCATCGGAATGCATGGCGATGCCGTATGCGCGTGCAAATTCCGCAACCTCGGCGACCGGCTGAATGACACCCGTTTCGTTGTTCGCCATTTGAAGCGCAACCACAGCCGGGCGAGCGATACTGCGCTTAAGGATATGTTCAGCGATCTCTTCGACGCGCACGACGCCGTCGCGGCCGGTCGAAAGCTCTATGACGTTGCACTTTGCAGCGCGCGCCGGAGCGAGAACGGAATCATGCTCGACCCCGCTTGTCAGGATCGTTGCCCACGGCTGCGCCATGACCCAGGTATTGGATTCGGTTGCGCCACTCGTAAAAACGACCTCCGAGGGTTTTGCACCGACGAGACGGGCAACGCTCTCGCGCGCCGATTCAACGATGCCTCGCGCACGCCGGCCCTCCGCGTGAACCGAGGATGGATTCCCGATGACATCAAGCGCCGCCATCATGGCGGCCTTGGCCTCAGAGCGAAGCGGGGCTGTCGCGTTGTAATCGAGATAGGTGCGCTTCACGGCCGCAGGGGATACCGACGCCGAAACGGCTGCTGCCCTCGCGGCATATTTTCCACCCGGCAGCACGTCCGCCAGACTGATGGAGGCCAAGAACTCCGACGTCGCGTCGCTCAGTGCGGTCCATAACCCGTGGGTCAGACAAGGCGTCGCAACCGAGCAGCGCGGGTCGTCCTCCGAGCAGCGGGTGAAGTGCGTGACTTCCTCGACCGCAGCCATCACGGCGGCAATGGAAATCTCGGATGACTTCTTTGCGAGCCTGTAGCCGCCTGCACGTCCACGTGCGCTCTCGACAAGGCCCGTGCGGCGCAGCGGGACGAAAAGCTGTTCAAGATAAGAAAGCGGCAGGTGCTGGCGTTCTGCAACCAACGACAGCGGAACGGCAGCTTGATCGGCGTGCGCAGCGAGATCCGCCATCGCCATGACCGCATACCGGCCTTTGGTCGTCAGTTCCACATTCGTCTCCGGACTAGAGCCGCCTCAAGTGGCGGCGAAATCCTTGCCTTGCGTCCGATACCCCGGATTGTGCTAAGAGAGCCGCCTTAACTTGCAGCGTGAGCCTTAACCGAGCTAGGGGTGTTTCGAACTGTTCTAAACTTATGGAAATCCTGAGTGCAGAAGTCAAGGTTTAAGAATTAGAGCACGAGGATTTGAACACGACCTCGTCTCGTCCGAGGCCCCGGCTGGCCTAAACCGATCACCACAAACCCGAGAAGTTTCTGATGCCCGAATTGATTATCAACGGTCCTGGCGGTCGCCTGGAGGCCCGTTATCACCACGAAGCCAACAGCGACAGCCCGATTGCGCTGATCCTTCATCCTCACCCGCAACTCGGCGGGACGATGAACAATCAGGTCGTCTACACACTCTATCATACGTTCGCGGCGCGCGGCTTTTCGGTCCTGCGCTTCAACTTCCGCGGCGTGGGACGGAGCCAGGGCGTATGGGACAGCGGTCCCGGCGAGCTTGCGGATGCCGCATCCGCGCTCGACTGGCTGCAGCTCGTGAAGCCCGATGCCAAGACCTGCTGGATCGCCGGCGTTTCGTTCGGCACATGGATCGCCATGCAGCTTCTCATGCGGCGGCCGGAGATCGACGGCTTCATCTGCGTCGCACCGCTCGCAAACCTTTATGATTTCAACTTCCTCGCCCCCTGTCCATCATCGGGCCTCCTGGTCAATGGCGAACTCGACAGAGTCGTCCCGACCTCAGCGGTTGCGGAAATGTCGGTTAAGACGAAGGTCCAGCGCGGCATCAAGATGACGCACGAGGTCGTGCCGGGCGCCAACCATTTCTTCGAGAACAAGACGGAAGAATTGGGCGAGGTCGTCGGCAAGTATCTCGATGAGCGCATGATCCAGTTCGAGCAGGATCGAGAACGCAACAAAGAGCGCGAACGGGAGCGGGAGCGCGAACGTCAGCGCCAGCGCGAGCTTGAGCGGATGGAAGCCCAGAGCGCACCCGCAGCCAGCACGGGTGGCGACGACGAAGGCGACGACGAATAAACGGCGCTATTCGAGCAGGTCAATGCAGCTTGCGTCCCGGCGACGGATCGGCACGCAGGCCGCCCGTCATCGGTACGGGCACGCCCGTCGTTCCAGGAAATGTAATCGGCAGACCCATGACCGAGCGCACTGCAAGATAAGCCCAAGCTTCTGCTTCAAGGCTATCACCGTTCATGCCTGCCGCCTCGGCGGGTATGACGGCGTGTTGAACGCGCTCGGCAAGGAGTCGCATGATCGTGCGATTTCGCCGCCCGCCGCCCGCAACGATCCATAGCTCCGGCTCTTCCGGCATGTGCTCGCGCGATCTCGCGATCGTCTGCGCTGTAAATGCGGCAAGCGTCGCCGCGCCGTCGTCCGTCGACAGCCTGTCAATTGCATCCGTCGCGAAGGCGTTGCGATCCAGGGATTTCGGCGGGGGATTTGCAAAGTAGGGATGGCTTAATAGATCGCGGACGATGTCTTCATCGGCGTTGCCGCGCGCGGCCGCCGCGCCGTCTTCATCGCGCGAGAGTTTCGCGCGCCGCATCATCCAATCGTCGAGCAATGCATTGCCGGGGCCGGTATCGAACGCAATCAGCGCGCCGTCTCGGCCGATCCACGTCACGTTTGCGACGCCGCCGATATTGACGATCGCGAGCGGCCGCGCCGGAAGCTTCGCCGCCAGCGCCCGGTGATAGGCTGGGACGAGAGGCGCGCCCTGCCCTCCGGCTGCGACATCGGCCGCGCGCAAATCGTAAATGACCGGACAACGGGTCGCATCCGCCAGCAGCGCGCCGAGCCCGAGCTGGACGGTCAGACCATTTTCTGGCCGATGCAGGACCGTCTGGCCATGAAAGCCGATCAGATCGAGGGAGGTGCTATCCATACCGGCGTGTTTCAGGAACTCCGCGACGGCTGCCGCATGAAGCTCCGTCAGAACCTGCTCAGCCCGCACCAGCGCGGGCGGACGCTCATGGCGCGAAGCGAGATTTCCGGCTTCGGCAATCGCCTTTGCGACGAGTTCCCGCATCCCGTCATCATAGGGAAACGTCTGCGCCGGACCACGTTTCACGATGGTTTCGCCGTCCGTTTCGAGATAGGCGACGTCGATGCCATCGAGCGAAGTCCCGCTCATCAAGCCGATGGCCCGCATCACCTTGCTCATGACCACCTTCCGGTGCATGTTGCCGCCGCCTTGCCCCTGAGCCAGGCGCGATCCGAACGAAAGCCCTGAGTTGCAATGCCGACACTGAAGTCCGAATTCCTGCAGATTATGACCGAGCGCGGTTTCGTCCACCAGTGCTCAGACCCCGATGGGCTCGACAAGCTTGCGTCCGAAGGGCGCGTCGTCGCCTATGCAGGCTACGACTGCACAGCGCCGTCGCTACACGTCGGACACCTGATTTCGATCATGATGCTGTCCTGGCTGCAAAAGGCGGGCGGCAAACCGATCGCGCTGATGGGCGGCGGCACGACCCGCGTCGGCGATCCTTCCGGCAAGGACGAGACGCGCCAAATCCGATCGATCGCGGAGATCGACGCCAACAAGGACAGCATCAAGCGCGTCTTTTCGAACTTCCTGACGTTCGGAGACGGCAAATCCGACGCGCTTATGGTCGACAACGCTGAATGGCTCGCGCCACTCAACTACATCGAATTCCTGCGCGACGTCGGACGGCATTTCTCCGTCAATCGCATGCTGACGATGG
This sequence comes from Hyphomicrobium denitrificans 1NES1, assembly GCF_000230975.2. NCBI lineage: Bacteria > Pseudomonadati > Pseudomonadota > Alphaproteobacteria > Hyphomicrobiales > Hyphomicrobiaceae > Hyphomicrobium > Hyphomicrobium denitrificans. Next base: position 2,536,918 of record NC_021172.1, read on the forward strand.
ACAGCGCGAAACTCCGTCTCGACCGCGAGCAGGAGCTGTCGTTCATCGAGTTCAACTACATGCTGCTGCAGGCCTACGATTTCGTCGAACTCAACCGCCGCTACGGCTGCAACCTGCAGATGGGCGGCTCGGATCAGTGGGGTAACATCGTCACCGGCATCGACCTCGGCCGGCGCATGGGCGTCAAGGAGCAACTCTTTGCTCTGACGTGCCCGCTGCTGACGACGTCGTCGGGTGCCAAGATGGGCAAGACCGCGTCGGGTGCCGTATGGCTCAACGAGGCACAGCTTTCGGCCTACGACTACTGGCAGTTCTGGCGCAATACGGAAGACGCCGACGTCTCCCGTTTCCTGAAGCTTTTCACAATGCTGCCGCTCGACGAGATCGCGAAACTTTCGAACCTCGGCGGAGCGGAGATCAACGAAGCGAAGAAGACGCTCGCGACGGAAGCGACCGCCCTCGTGCATGGCCGCGACAAGGCGGAAGCGGCTGCGGAGACGGCGCGCAAGACGTTCGAGCAGGGCGCACTTGCGACTGACCTGCCGACAATCGAAATTCCCATTACAGAATTCAATTCCGGCCTCGGTGTGCTGACTGCATTCGTCAAGGCCGGCCTCGTTGCCTCGAACAGCGAGGCGCGCCGGCAAATCCAAGGCGGCGGACTCAAGGTAAACGACGAGCCCGTGACGTCCGATAAGGCCGTCCTAAAAGCGGCGGATGCGGTTTCGAACGGCGTCATCAAGCTTTCGCTCGGCAAGAAGAAGCACGTTCTTCTGAGACCGGTCTGATTCAACGAGAGCGCGGTCCGAGCGCTTATTGAGAGGGCTGGGTGGTCGTCGATGACCAGCCGTCGACGGCGCCAGCCTGGGCTTCGACCGGCTTTTTCGGTTTCGGTTTAGGTTTAGCCTTGACGTTCGCCGTCGCCTTGGATTTGGCGTTCTGGCCGGTTGTGGGCCTATCGGGCGCCGTTTCACGCACGCGCGCGGCCGTTGAGGCCTGCGATGGGCGGTCGTCGCCGCGGATCTGGACCTTCGGATCGGATGCCGTCATCTGGAACATCTCGCGGAAGATTCCGGGCGCGACGAGCGACAACGGATTGACGATCACCTGGGGGTTCGACGTCGGTCCCTGGACCGCGAACGTGATGCCAAAGATACCTTCGCCTTGCGTGCCGGAGATAATCTGGCCGAGCAATGGGATGCCGCCGAGCGCCCCGTTCAGGCCCTGCAAGGGAATGTAGGTGCCACCGAAATTGACGCGCTTCGTTTTGAAATCGACTTTGCCGCGCAGGTTGGCGCCGAGCAGCGGCCCTTTCAGATAGGCTTCCTCAAGCACGAACTGTCCGTAGCCGACGGAAAACGGCGCCCGCATCCCGTCGAACTCGAAAACTTCGCGCGTGACATTCCGGCGACCTTCGATTGCCGGCCGTCCCTGATCGGCGCTGCTGACGACCTCGCTGACAATCGGGTCGCCCAGGATCTTGAAATCCTCGACCCAAAGAATGCCGGTTTTCTCCGCCGGTCCCGTGCCGTCGAGATTGACTTCAAGGCGCATGCGCCCGCCTTGCATATTGGGATAGAAATTGACGAGCTTCATCACCTGACCGGCATCAGGAGAATCGACGAGCAGTCGGCGCGTGCCAGAGCTTTTGTCGACCTCGGCGGCGAGCGGAGCGCCGCCGTCAAGCGTGCCTTTGACATTCAGTGCCGTCAGATTGCCACCTCGCGTCTCGATCTGCATTTTCACGTTGCGTAGAGAGACGTCGTAGCCCCCGATGACATTGTCGATTTGTGCATTGACGCGCCCCCCCTTGGCGGCGCCCGGAAGATCGGCTTTGCGCTCAGGCCCATTGCCGATATTAAACATGGAGCGGAAGAAATTACGGCCGTCGAAGTTCTTTCCCGAAGCATCGATGGACCACATGTCGTCCTTGCCGCGCGATCCCTTGATGTCGAGATTCGATACGACATTGAGCATCAGGTTCGGGAATTCGAATTGCTTGATCTTATTGTCGGGCCCGAAGACGATCTTGCCTTCGGCGGCGATATCATCGCTTGTGATCTTGAAGTTCTGCAGTTCGGTATCATGGTTCGGATTGCTCGCGATGTCGGCATCGACCGTCGCGGTGTGTCCCGCTGCTTTGTGCCACTGCAGATGATCGAGCGCCATGTCGGCGTTGGTCAGGTCGGCATGAAGCTTGATCGCCAACGGGCCGTTTGCGACCGGCTCCAGCGAGACTTCGATCGGCACGACGCCTTGCACTATATCGTTGATATCAAGACCGAGCTGCGTGCGATCGGCATCATCGAGTTTAGCCATAATCTTGATGGGTGGTTGCTGTCCGGCGCCTGGGCCCAGAAGGCGTTGGCCGGCGATCTTCGCCGGAACTCCATTGACGAGCAGATCGCCCTTGGCGTCGAGCGCGGTGTCGCTGAGATCGAGATTGAGCGTGAAGCCCTGGACATCGAATCTGCCGGCAACTTTACCAAAGCGTCCGTCCGTAATTCGCGCCTTGCCGGTAACCGCAATGTCGTCACCCGTAACATTGGGAACAAAGGGTACCTTGATATCGAACTGCGCATTGACCTTGCCCTCGCCGGCCTTGGGAAGCTGCGGGGCGTCGCGCAAGTTGCGGATCGGCAATGCCTGAACCGCCTCTATGAACGGACCGAGATCACCAGACGCCGACAAGCTAATTTCGCCGTCAGGGCGCGGCGCCATCACGTTGTTCGTCCGGACGCTGATGTCCTTCAGAGCGAGCCGTTGGCCGTCCGCGAGCGTCGTTTCGGCTCTCGGCATGGCGATCTCGATGGCATTGTCCGTCAGCTTGACCGATGTTTCCGGCGCTTCTACTTCGGGCATGCCCGGCAACGGATGAAACACGAGGTTCTTCGCCTCGAAACTGGCTGTCACGTGCTCGAGATCAGTCAATACGGTTCCCGCTTCGACACCGCCGACGTTGCCGTTTGTGAAACTCAGCGTTCCGCCCTGGAAGTCGACGGCGGAAAGGTTTTTGCCCACCCACTCGCGGGTGCCGGTTGCCAAGGCTCGGGGCCACAATGCCTTCAGTGTTTTCAGCGGCATCGGTGACACAGAAAATTCGGCAGACATGCTTTGCCCTTGCGGGCCCGCTTGCGTCGTCGCCTTCACGGTTGCGACACCGCCGCCGCCTGCGAGGCGAAACTCGTCAATGTCGACCTGGCCGCGGCGTGGAATAATGGAACCGTGCGCTGTCCAACTGTCGATCGTCACCGGAGGAACGTCGAATTCGGGGGCTTCGAACACACCCTTTTTGCCATCGAGCGCGAAGCGCCATTGCGGCGGCTCATTCGCCTTCGCAACATCCATCATCGCACCCGAGAACATGATCGTTCCGTCAGCCCATTTGACCGGACTCGGCTGCAGATCCCAACGCCGCTTTTTGCCGTCGTAGTCGAGCTTGAAGAGTCCTGCCGTTACGTCCATGGGCTGCACGAGATACGGCAGCCGTGCGCGCCCCTTTCCGAATTCAAGTGACAGGTCGCCGTTCTCGATATCGCCTGACCTCGTCAGCACGACGGTTGCATCGGCTGCGACAGGAAATTCGAACATTCCGAGAAGCGCCAGCGGCGGCGCAGCAGCAGCGAGCGTCGATGGTACGAGATCACGGACCGTCGCCTTGACCTCCAGTTTGTCGGCCGCCTCCCTCTCATCCGTCAGGAACGAGAAAGCCCACGGACCCTGCTTCGATGCGACGAGCGCGCGGCCCGAAATCACGCTCCGCTTTCTTTGGTGGTTGAAATCAACGCTGGCTTCGTCGATGCGCCAAGAGCTACGCTGACCTTCGTAATCGACGACGACGGTCGCGTTCGACAAGCCGAACTCGGTTAGATAGGAGGTCGCGTCGAGCCGCTGGCGTGCGCGATAGGACGAATCGCTCAACATCCTGGCCAGATTGATCTGGTGGCCGGTCCGCACCGTCCGCACGGCAACTGTTGTGTTCGGCGCGACTGTATTGTCCTGCGACGGCGCCGTCGCAGGGGTTCCTTGGTTGGGTGCGCGGGCGGGCACCGGATGCGGTATCGCGCGTTCGAATACGAATCCGGCGTCCTCCGAATACGCGAGCGCAATGATCGGATCGATCAATTCGATCCGCCGCGGAACGATGCGACCCCGCATGAGTGCCGCAAGCGAGATGTTGACGGCGGCAAGGGGCGAAGAGAGAACCACGTCGCCGCCCTTTTCGAGCACGCTGACGTCGCGCAGGCGGAATTCCAACTCACCGGATGTGCCCAGTCTCAGCTCCGCGCCGTCGATCTTAACGGAGCTCGTCGTCAATTCCGCATTGATACCGCGCTCGATCGGGGCAACGACAAAATCAAAACCGATCGGACCGTGTCGGAGCCGAACGTAAAGGACGCCGATGCCGATGGCCGTTAGCAGCACCAGCGGCGTCACGACGTAGAACATCATACGACAGCCGTGGAAAAACCGCCGCAGGCCGCGCGTCATAGCAGCCTCGTCCGGCTCAGCCTCAGGTGATACCGCGACAACGCGCTCCGGCAGAGTCGTCGTACCGGACCAGTTCATATGATGCGCAGTCTGATCGGCGTCGCGCCCATCGACAGGACGCCCGCCAGTTACGGATTTCGCCAACGCCGCTCCTCAAACCCCCGCGGACGGCAACAACAACCGACTGATCCGTGCCTACACCGGCAAACGGCAGAACTCGTTACCAGGGAAGGTATAAAACTACTGGTCTCTGTTCGTACATGATGGCACGTACAGGGGTAAAAGCGACAAAAGAAAGGCACTTTCAAGATGCTCCAAGACGGTGAAATCGCACCAGACTTTTCGCTGCATGACGACGCCGGTTCAGTCGTCCGGCTCTCGAAATTGAAGGGTCGCGTCGTGGTCGTTTATTTCTACCCGAAGGACGACACGTCGGGGTGCACGCAAGAAGCCAAGGATTTCTCGTGTCTGGCGCAAGAATTTGCCCAAGCGGGCGCCGAAGTCATCGGCATTTCTCCCGACAGCGCGGCAAGTCACAAGAAGTTCAAAGACAAGTACGACCTGCCGCTGCGATTACTTGCGGACGACAGCAAGGAAGCTGCCAACGCCTATGGCGTGTGGGTCGAAAAGAGCATGTATGGCCGCAAATACATGGGCGTCGAGCGCTCGACATTTTTGATCGATTCCAAGGGCAAGCTCACCAAAAGCTGGCGCAAGGTGAAAATCCCCGGCCACGCCGAGGAGGTTCTCGCTGCGCTCAAGGCGTTAGGCAATTGAACAAAAATTCTTCAAGGGGCGCGCGTTCGTTGATCTTCCGCCACACTGTGCTGCCAAGATTGTAGTGCCCGCCTATAAATCTGGGGATTGCCGGTGCATTTGTTATGTCTCCCGGCTGAACCGGGACGACTAAGGTGCTAACCGAATCAGATGCACTCGCTTGACGGGTGCGCATGTTGCTTAGGTTGTGTCAGGGGAAGATTTCCGATGTTGCCGAACTTTCGCCGCTCAGAAACGGATTCGCCGAAGCTGCAAACGGTGGCTTCCGCCTCAGACATACGCTCAACCCCTTCGTTTCAGCCGCGCCCGTTCCTGTCGGTACCGCAAGCCGACTCAGCCAAGTCCATTTCGGTCATCGGCGCCGATCTGACGATCGCCGGCAATCTGATCTGCAAAGGCGAAGTGCAGGTCGACGGCGTCGTCGAAGGCGATATCGAAGGTAGTCATGTCGTCGTCAGCGAAGGTGCGACCGTGACGGGCGGCATCTCTGCAGACGAAGTCGTCATTCGCGGTCATGTCGTCGGATCTGTCCACAGCAAGCGCGTGATGCTGCAGACGACGAGCGAGGTCGAAGGCGATATCTTCCATCAGTCTTTATCGATCGAACAGGGCGCGATGTTCGAGGGCAAGTCGCGGCGCGTCAGCGAAGACCCGAGGACGCTTCTGAAAAAGTCGGAACCGATCGGGTTCATGGTGCCACCTCGGCTTCCAGAACTGACCAACTGAGCATAATTTCATTTCCTAGGCGTCGTGCAACTTGCCGGCCGTCCGTTTGAAGAAACTGACGGCCGGATGCTTTCAACCGAAGGCTCGCACCAGACATACGAGCGTGTCAGCGGGTCCGCCACGAGCAATTTCCCGAAAGCCGTTACGATTGTAAAAGCGGACGTTAGCAGAGGTCGCGCCGGTGACGACGTGGACGCCCGCGGCTTCGGCGTGCCGCGCATCGGCTATAAACGCATCGATCAGGCGACCGCCGATTCCCAAGCCTCGATACAGAGGCGCCATGTTGACATGCAGATGCGCAGGATAAAGTTTGTTCACATCGCGAAACGCGGCGATGCCCCCGGCTTCGGCAGATCGGTTCGATGCCGGCCCATCAACCGAGCCGACGAGATAGCCCACCACGTTACCCTTAGGCGTTACGGCCAGGTACGCAAACTGCGGATCGTCGCGGAGATAGCGCCCGAGCCAGCGCTCGCGAAAAGCTAGCCGCGCCGCTTCGTTCTCGAACGATTTCGTGTTGCTCGCTTCGAAAAAGATCGCGTCGATATCATCGTCAAGCCGAACTGTCCGTTCGACATCGAGATAGCGACGGATGGCAACACGAGCGAGCATCGCGTCCGCATATCATGGCACGAGCATCTTCGCGATCCCGTGCTTCGCGGTTACTCGATCGTGTAACCGGCCATCGCAAGCTGCCGCCGGAACGCAGGCGGCAAGTCGGCAGGAATCGCGGCTCGCGCCGGCGATGGCGTGCCTGCGATTTTGTCCATCGGTTTATTGTCGATCGCCGCTGGGTTTGGGCCGCCATAGTTACGGCTGTAGGGTTCGGATGGATCGTCGGGCATCTGGCGAATGTTGGCGGCTGGCGGCGCTTGCGAAGGCAAGCCGTCATCTTCGATTTCGACGCCGCCCGAGACTGGACGGGCATAGGCGACGGTGGCCGGAGCGCCCGCATTGTAGGTGTTATTATCCGTGGCGCATCCGGCCTCGCCTAAAGCTGCCGCTGCAACAAGCAGCGGCACGATCGCCGCACGAGCGACTCTAGCCGGCGACCGGCTCGCAGCAAACGCACACATGTCTACGCTTTCGACGCTACAAAACACTACTGAACCGAATTCGTTGTGCCGGATTGAAACACCGACGCGTTAAAGAGGCGCTAACGAGCGTTCAAAATCCGCCAGCCGCGATTATTCAGTGTTGCCGCTGCTCAGGAAAATCCTGCGACAGGGATCAGGCCGGATGCCTTGATGCCGTTGAAGAGCGCCTGCACGGCGAGTGCTGCGAGCAGAATCCCGAAGACGCGGATCAGTACGCGCTGCGCCGTAATCCCCATCACGCGGTTCAGCTCTTGCGCGAGCAGTAACAGCGCGAGAGTCGCAATCATAATGCATGCAAGGGATGCAGTGACGATTGCCAATCCAAATGGCTCGCCGCTCGCATTGGCAGCCAGCAGGATACCGGCACTCATCGCACCTGGTCCGGCGAGTAACGGCGTCGCGAGCGGAAACACGGCGACATCCTCGCGGGTCTGCGCCTCGGCGCCTTCGGGCGGAGTCAACTTGATGGCGCCGCCGGGTCGCGCAAAGATCATGTCGAGAGCGATTATCAGCAGGATCACGCCGCCTGCCGTCTGCAATGCTGCAATCGAGACGCCGAGCTGATTGAGGATCGGGCCGCCGAGCAATGTGAAAAATCCGAGAATGACCGATGCAATCAGGGTCGCGCGTATGGCGATCGCCTGGCGCTCGGGACGCGCCATCTTCGGCGTCAACGTCGCGAACAGCACCGCGGCCTCGACCGGGCCGATCGTCGCGAAGAACGTCGTCAAACTCTTCAGCGCGGTTTCGAGCATCTTGCGAACATCCCAAGTCTAGCAGGGCTGCGAGCACTCATCAGCACACTCTGCTAGTAGACTGAAACCTTTTGTCATTCGTCTGGACAAAGAACGAATCTCAACTGATCATCGTTATTCCAGGGAGGGCGCCAATCACTCTTTTTGAAGGGAGATTGTCCAGTGGCCAACAAAGAAGTCTCTTACGGCAGCGGGCTGAAGACCCAACTTGCCGGCTTCAGCCTGACGACAGCCGAAATTCTCTATCGTCTTCCGGATCATCCGTCGCTTCTGCAAAGCTACATCTGGCAGGAGTACGACGTTGCGCCGCGCTTTCCGAAGCTCAAATCGTTTCTCGATTTCTGGACGGCCAAACTCGACGGTAAGCTTTTCCGGGTTACCGTCGCGCATTCGGAACTGATCCGCCCTGCTGAGCTCAGGCTGGTCGGCACCGAATTGAAGGTTCACTAAGGATAGCGATTTCGGGTGCGCATCGGCGGCGAACGTCAGCGAAATCGGGCAAATTGCGCAGCTGCGCGCCTTGCTGCCTTTCCGGGAACCTTTTTTTGCGAGCGCGCATCCAATAGGCTCGGCGCTTCGGGAAGGAACACGGCCATGGCTCAATCGGTGCTAAGCAGCGCGGCGAGATCGGCGGAAGCCGACCTTATCCGACGCGCGTCCCAAAGGGATGAAGCCGCTATCCGCACGATCATCCAGGAGCACAATCGGCGCCTTTACCGCATCGCACGCAGTATCGTGCGTGATGACAGCGAGGCCGAGGACGTGTTGCAGGAGGCGTACTTCCGCGCTTTCTCCGCGATTTCCAATTTCCGCGGCGATTCAAGCCTCACAACATGGCTGACGCGCATCGTGCTGAATGAAGCCCTGCAGCGGGCACGCCGACGGGTCGATCAGCCCGCCTCACACTTCGAACTCCCACCAGAACGGATCGCCGATATCATCCCCTTCCCTCTCTCTGGACAGACGATCGTGGACCCTGAGCGAGCTACATCGCAACGCGAGATCTGCCGCCTTCTGGAACAGGCGATCGACAAGCTTCCGGAAGAATTCCGAACCGTTCTCATTGCGCGGGCCATCGAAGGTTTGAGCATAGAAGAGACTGCAGAGCTTTATGGCATCAAGCCGGAAACCGTGAAGACGCGCCTGCATAGAGCGCGCAATCTTCTCAAGTCCTCGCTCGAAGAACACATGGGCTCTTTCTTCAGCGACGTCTTTCCGTTCGACGGCAAACGTTGCGAGCGGTTGACGGATGCCGTCGTGTCGCGGCTCAGCCAACGCTGACTTTGGGAACGTTTTGCGCGCGCTTGCATCCAATCCTTCGTGAGACACAGAGCCCTCATGGCTCGCAACACGGAGGCAATCTCATGCGCCACTTCCCATCGAGTCTCGCTGCAGCGCTCGCGCTCGCAGCGCTGACGTCACCGACGTTCGCAGCCGACAAACCGACCGATCCGCAGATCGCGCACATCGCCTATACGGCGGGCGACATCGACGTAAAAGCTGGCCAACTTGCGCTTGAAAAATCGCAAAACAAAGCCGTTCGGTCCTTTGCGAGCGACATGGTGCGCGATCACACGGCAGTTAACGACAAGGCGTTGGCGCTGGTCAAGAAACTCAACGTCACGCCCGAGGACAACGGCACGAGCAAATCTCTCTCCGAGCAGGCCGCGCAGAAGCATGATGAGCTGAGCAAATTGTCCGGCGCCGCATTCGACAAGGCTTACGTAGACAACGAAGTCGCGTTTCACAAGACCGTCGACGGGGCGCTTGAGACCACGCTGATCCCCTCGGCATCGAATGGCGAGTTGAAGAGCCTGCTGCAGACCGGCCTCAAGATATTCCAGGGCCATCTGGCGCATGCGGAGCATCTTGCCAGCTCGCTCAAATAGCGGATGGGATCGATGCGAACCGCAATTCGTTATGCAGCCATTCTTCTGGCATTGCAGATTGTCGGCGCTCGCGTTGGGATCGCGGGCGAGGTCGTGCAAGTCAAGATCGCCGACCTCGCCTTCTCGCCTGCCGAGATCACCATCAAGGAAGGCGATACGATCGAGTGGGTGAACGGCGACTTCATCGATCATACCGCAACGGCCAACAACGGCGCGTGGGACGTTCTCATCGCGGCCGGCCAATCAGCACGGCAACAATTCGATCATGCCGGAACGAGCAAATACTTCTGCCGCGTGCACCCCGACATGACCGGCACGGTTCACGTCATTGCCGGCAAGTAAGCCTGCCACTCTATAACAGGAGACGACCTCGTGGATGCATTGGTGACACCACTGAACACATGCTTGCGAGTCGAGTCTCACGACGACAACCTCGAGCGATCCGACGTCGAAGCGGCGTTCCGCACCATTATTCGCTGGGCGGGCGACGATCCGGACCGGCCGGGTCTCGCCGAAACGCCGTCGCGCATGTCGCGCGCGTTCGAAGAGTTCTTCTCCGGCTACCGGCAGGATCCGGTGCAGATTCTGCAGAAAACATTCGAGGAAATCGAAGGCTACGACGAGATGGTCATGCTTCGTGGCATTCCGTTCGAAAGTCATTGCGAGCACCATCTCGCTCCGATCATCGGGCGGGCGTGGGTCGCTTATGTTCCGCGCGGACGTGTCGTCGGAATCAGCAAGCTTGCGCGCGTAGTCGATGCCTATGCGAAGCGGCTGCAGATTCAGGAAAAGATGACAGCTCAGATTGCCAACGCTATCGAGAGTGCGCTGCAGCCGAAAGGGGTCGGCGTCATCATCAAGGCGACGCATCATTGCATGACGACGCGCGGCGTACACAAGCCGGATACCGATCTCGTGACCAGCCGCATGCTCGGCTGCTTCCGCGACAATCCAATCAAGCGGCAGGAGTTCCTGTCACTCATCGACTAGCCCCGATTGTTTTGCAGTCGGTGAGGTTCACCGTCCGATAAGCCAGTTCGGAGCGACTTTCATTGGACAAGTAACCTAGTGGTTGTGGTCATGCTCGTGACCGCTGCTCTGTGAAGCTGCCAATTCCTTCTTCATGTCTTGGTATTTTTGTGCCGTGGTTGCCGGAAGTTCCTTCAAGAATGCAACGATGTTCCAGATGGCATGATCGTTGTGGGTTGCACCAAAGGACGGCATGCCCGTCATTCTGATTCCGTTCTTGACGACCCAGAAGAGCTGTCGCGGGTCTATTCCTTTTGACAGGCGGACGAGATCGGGCGGCTTTGGGTTCAATCCTTTGCCGACTTCGCCGCGTTCGACGCCCGGCGCCCCATGGCACGCGACGCACATTTCATCGAAGTGCTCGAAACCTTCTTTGATCGAGCTTGGGCTTGGCGGCGGTGGCGGACCCACCTCATCGGTGCGAGCCGCAATGGACTTATCTCTTGCCGTTACCAGTACCCAGCCGAGAATTGGACTATGCGGATTGGAAGCAGCAACATTGTAAGTGCCGCTGTAGATGTAGATAAGACCGCCGGCGGCCAGCACTGCGAGTGCAGCAATGAATCCAGCAATGAACTTCATGGTTTCCTCCCTGGCCGGGGATGTCGGGCGGGTACGAAGATATTTCTTGAGCCGAATGGCATCGTCGGTAAGCGATTATGACTGGGGCGTTTCAGCTGTCAGACGGCCGCTTGGGTAGCGTGCGTCCTCTCTGCAGAGAGGCGCAGGCGCTGCCTGCTGCGCGACTGTACTGAGAGAGAATACAGACGCCAACTTCTAAGTCTCTAAATGCCCGGGCATCCTTTGCCAAGTCGCTGTAGCGCGTTCCACCACCTACCCGGCATGCTTGCTTACCGCGGCGGAAAGTCATCGAAGAGCGACGCACGACGGGCTCACCCTCGCGACCATTCAGAAATAAATCACGCGACCTCTCGGCGCCTGAGCGTGATGAGCTTCAGAGGCCCATCGCCTGGTGAGCTTGTTCCATGTGCTTGACGCATCCATCCATGTCCTTGGCCTTCATGGCAGCCTTAGACATGGCGAGATGGCTTTTGGCTTCTTTTTTCTTCGCAGCATCGGTCATCTTGCCGATAGTGGACTGCATCTTTTGCATGTGCGCGTTAGTACACCAGTCCTTCGCTTTGTCTTGTGCAGACGCCGGGAGACAAGCGATCGCAATCGCAAAAGCCGCTAGAATAGTCACTCTGAACATGGATTTTGATCCTTCTGTTCGGGACTTCCTCACAACGCCGTGACCATCTCGGAAGTTTCAGGCGCTTGCCAATTTAATGCAGCGCGCAGCCGCCACCCGGTTAGCGCTCGATATCAAATCCGGACCTCAATTCCCAAATCCGATCCCCGGATGTACATTTTAGATTTGTTTAGATTTGCGGACATCGCAACGACTCCCGTCGCCACTTTGGGTGTCGGAATGCGCGCAATTGGATCGCTTGTCCGGCCGTCAGTTCGATTATGGACAGAACCAGACTGGCCCCACGACGACGCAGCCCATTTGACGCCAGCGGCTTGGCCGGCGGCCAAAACGATGCCACCCGGGCGGCGGCCGTCTGTAGTGATGACCGGGTCTCCAGTGTGACGGCGGGCGCGGGCCTGGCCGCATCGCCGGTGGTCGATGGGGCCTATTCGGTCGTCGTGCCTGGACCTTCTCCACATGTCCAGTCGTCGCGGAAATGCTGGATGGGAAGGATGGGCCGAGGGCCCAAGCTGATGATGCGGCGAAGAGAGCTGGCGCAAAAACAAGAATTAGCGCTTTCATTTATATCTCCTTTTCGCGGCGGCGAAATTCGATACGACAGCCATTTCGAAAAGCCATGCTAAGTGTCGTTATCGGTCGGCTTGCGCTCATTCAGCCGACTGACAACTTTCGGCAATTGCCATCGTTCCGTTTCTACGGCTTCGTGATTTAAGTAATTCGATTGGTCGCGCGGTGATTGCGGATTACGGGACAGATTCCAATTGGCCCACTAATGGTCGACCTGAGGTCATGGCTCGGTCAGCTTATAGTGAATTGCAGACCGGATACTGAGAGTTGCGATCTGCGCCGAGTTCCGGCCGGCAATGTTCGCCTTGGATCAGAAGCGGACGTTAAGCACGCGCATTATGCCAATTCCCACCACACGCCCCCGCTCCACACACCGACCTTATCGCCGTTGCGGCCCTTTGGCTCGGCGAGCGCAACAAGCTCAGCGTAGACGGCGCGGGTGCAGAGGGCTTCCAGGCGTCCGCGGACGAGGACGTAGGGTTTCAGTCCGCCGTCGGGCTCAGTCTGTTCGAAGCGCAGAGGGTGGTCGGCATTGAGGGTGACGACATCGTCGACGTTGGTGCGGAAAGTCAGCGTCTGATCGCGACCATCACCTGACACCGCCATCTCGACAGCGAGGAAGGGCGCGTCCTCGACTTCGACGTCGACCTTCTCGGTAGGCGTCACGAGATAGGTCTTGCCGTCGTCATCCTTCCGCAGAATACTCGCAAAAAGCTTGACAAGCGCAATGCGCCCGATCGGGCTTCCCTGATAAGCCCAAGCGCCGTCTCGGCGGATTTTCATGCCGATGTCGCCGCAGTAGGGCGGGTTCCAGCTGTCGACGGGACGTGCGCCTGCCTCACCGCTTTCGGCGGCGGCGCGCAACAGCGCATCGAGTCCTGTGGACGATGTTGCGGGAGTTTCTTTCATGCCGGCAAATTCATGAGCTTTATCCGGCATCTGCCGTAACCCGATGGGCCGCCGAATTGGCGCCTTATCCTAACATAACATTCACTTGACCCTATGAGGGCCGGGCAGGATCGTCTAGGTTCAAGGCGCTGCCGGGAACGCCATAGCTCGGCCCTTTGTTTCCCTTTGCGAAATCTGCCGAGCGAGGCCTTCCGTCCATGAGCAATGTCGTCGAGACCCATACCGATATCGTGCCGCGGCTCGAAGCGGCTGCCGAGCGCGTACAACGCGCGCATAAAGCTGCCGCAACGGTCATCTTCGGACAGGACGACGTCATCGAGCGGACGCTGATCACGATCCTGTCGGGCGGACACGCACTGCTGATCGGCGTGCCGGGTCTCGCGAAGACGCTGCTGGTTGAAACGCTGGGGAAGGTCCTCGGACTCGACGCCAAGCGCATCCAGTTCACACCAGACCTGATGCCGTCAGACATCATCGGCTCGGAAGTGCTCGACGACGAGCCGGGCCGCGGACGGTCGTTCCGCTTCATCAAGGGGCCGATCTTCACGCAGCTTCTGATGGCGGACGAGATCAACCGCGCGTCGCCGAAAACGCAGTCGGCGCTCTTGCAAGCCATGCAGGAGCATCATGTCACCGTTGCGGGGCAACGGCACGACACGCCCGCGCCGTTCCATGTGCTCGCGACGCAGAACCCACTCGAACAGGAAGGCACGTATCCGCTGCCCGAAGCCCAGCTCGACCGGTTTCTTCTGCAGATCGACGTCGGCTATCCCGATCTCAACGCCGAGCGGCGCATGCTTTATGCGACGACCGGCACCGATACCGCCAAGGTCGAGCCGGTGATCTCGGCGCAGGACCTGATGGCGACGCAGCGTCTCGTTCGCCAGATCCCGGTTCCTGATAAGGTCGTCGAAGCGATTTTGAAGCTCGTGCGTTCGGCGCGTCCAGGAACGGGCGAGAATGCCGAGACGGACCGCTTCGTCGCTTGGGGCCCCGGTCCGCGCGCCAGCCAGGCATTGATGCTCGCGGTGCGCGCGAAAGCCTTGATCGACGGACGCCTCGCGCCGTCGGTCGACGACGTCATCGCGCTGGCGGAACCGATCCTGAAACACCGCATGGCGCTGACGTTCGCGGCGCGCGCCGAGGGCGAGGACCTCAATCGCATCATCGCGCGTCTCGCCGCGTCGGTGGAGTAATCGCGAATGGCGGGCCCCCGAGGGCAACGACAGGGCACCAATAACGAGAGCCGGCACGTCCTGGCGCTGGAGCGTGAGGCCGTCAGCCTCGTCGACCGGATGCCGGAACTCCTGATGGAAGCGGATCGCATCGCCTCGACCGTTGCGCAGGGCATTCACGGGCGGCGGCGCGCGGGGCCCGGCGAGACGTTCTGGCAATTCCGGCAATATCAGGCGGGCGAGAACGCGACGCTCGTCGATTGGCGGCGGTCTGCGAGTTCCGATCACTTGTATATCCGCGAGCGCGAGTGGGAAGCGGCTCACACGCTCCATCTCTGGCCGGACATTTCTCCGTCGATGAATTTTCAGAGCCACATCGCGCCGGTTTCGAAACGCGACCGCATGCTCGTGCTGACGCTTGCCGCGGCCGAGCTGCTCGTGCGCGGCGGGGAACGCGTGGCGCTGCTCGCGCAAATGTCGCCAACCGCGAGCCGCAACGCCGCGACACGCATCGCCGAGACGATCGCAGGGAACAGCGATTCCGGAATGACGAATGACGGCCTTCCGCCGAAGACTTCGCTCAGCCGGTTTTCCGGACTCATCCTGTTCAGCGATTTCCTGTCGCCACCGCAAGTCATCCGCGAGCGTCTCGAAGGCTTTGCGGGCAACGGCGTCGCGGGGCACATGGTGCAGGTGATCGACCCAGCGGAAGAAACGTTGCCTTATCACGGGCGCACGGAATTCCTGAGTCCGTCGGGCGATCAGCGATGGGTAGCAGATCGCGTCGAAGCGCTGCGTCCGAAATATCGCGCGCGTTTCGAAGCGCACCGCGCAGAGCTTGCCGAGATGGCGAAGCGGTTCGGCTGGTCGTTCCTGACGCATCATACCGACCGGCCCGCGTCCGAGCCGCTCTTGTCGCTGCTAATGCGGCTCCAGGGTTCCGCGAGCGGCTATAGATGGATGTCTGCAAGCTCCGACGTGACGGAGCGTGCATCATGAGTTTCGGTTCCCTCGCATTCCTCAATCCTTGGCTGCTGGCGGCGCTGATCACGCTGCCGATCATCTATTGGCTGCTGCGTGCCGTGCCGCCGCGTCCGACGCAGGTCGAATTTCCGCCGACGCGCATTCTGGTCGGGCTTGAGAACGAGGAAAAGACCGCCGAGAAGACGCCGTGGTGGCTGACGCTGATCCGGCTTATCGCGGCGACGCTCGTCATCCTGGCACTCGCTGAGCCTGTCCTCAATCCGTCACGCGACGCTGCGCTGACGGGCGAAGGGCCGGTTGCCATCTTCGTCGATAACGGCTGGTCGGCAGCGTCGCGCTGGCCCGAACGCGTCGCGATGATCGACCGGATCATCGGTGAAGCGGAGAGCAAAGGCCGTCCGGTGATCGTTGCCGGAACGGCGGCGGCGACGAGACTGCCCGTACTCAAAATTCAATCGCCCGCAGAAGCGCGGAGCACCGCTGCGGCGCTCGTGCCCGAGCCCTTTGCGCCGGATCGCGATGCCGCAGTCGGTGCACTGAAGACGGCGCTCGATCAGGCGGGAGTCAAAAATCCGAGCATCGTCTGGCTGCAGGACGGCATCGATCACAAGTCGGATGCAGCCGAGGTCGCCAAGAAGCTTGCCGGGCTCGCAGGCAGCGGCACGTTCGCTGTCCTCGATGAGGCGAAGGGGCACGAAGCGCTCGGACTTGCGGCACACCTCGGCGAAAAAGGAAAGCTCGAAGCGACGATTTTCTCGCCCGGCGGACCAGCGCGGTCGGGCAGCGTCTATGCGTACTCGGCGCGGAGCGAACGACTCGGCGAAGCGCCGTTCAAGCTCGCGGCCGGAGAGCGGTCCACAACGGTCGTGTTCGACCTGCCGCTCGAATTGCGCAATCAGGTGGCGCGCCTTGAAATTGCGAGCGAACGCTCGGCCGGAACCGTCAGCCTGATCGACGCGGCGACGCAGTGGCATCGCGTCGGCCTTCTGTCGGGCGAAAGCCGTGAGGAAGCGCAGCCGCTGCTGGCACCGCTCTACTACATCGAGAAAGCGCTGAAGCCCTATGCCGATCTCGCGATCGCCAAGAATGCCAACCTGTCGGATGGTCTCGACGCAGTCTTGAAGCAGAACATCTCGGTGTTGATGCTTGCGGATATCGGCACGCTGACAGGCGAAGCGGCAAAAAAAGTCGACGACTTTGTGAAGCGTGGCGGTCTGCTCGTGCGCTTCGCCGGTCCGCGGCTTGAAAAAGCGGGCGACGATCTCTTGCCGGTGGCCCTCAGAAGCGGCGGGCGCTCGCTCGGCGGCGCGCTCTCGTGGTCGACGCCGCAACCGCTCGCGGGATTTGACGAGAACAGTCCCTTTGCGGGGCTGACGATTCCGAAAGACGTGACGATCAACCGGCAGGTGCTGGCTGACCCAGCGGAGCTGACGCCCGAAGTCGAAATCTGGGCGCGGCTCAAGGATGGTACACCGCTCGTGACGGCCGCCAAGCACGGCAATGGGCGCCTCGTTCTATTCCACGTCACCGCGAATTCCGATTGGTCGAACCTGCCGATGTCCGGTCTGTTCGTCGACATGCTGCGGCGTCTCTCGACAATGGGCACGATCGGCGCGGCTGGCGCACAGGGCAGCGCTTCGACCGAGACCAACGCGAATGCGACGGACACGACCGACACGAGCGACGCCAACGTCTTGGCGCCGCTCAAGACGCTCGATGGCCTCGGAGCGCTTCGCACGCCGCCGCCGACGGCCGAGCCCGTCAAAGCGTCCGAGCTTGAGAAGACGGCACCGAGCTTCGAGCATCCGCCCGGATATTACGGACAGCCGGCAAGCCCGCGCGCGCTGAACGTGCTGACGCCGAAGAGCACACTCATTCCATTTCCGAATCTTCCGGCATCGGTGACGCGGCTCTCCTATGACAACGGCGCGAGCACGGCGTTGAAGCCGACGCTGCTCGGCGTTGCGCTCGGATTGCTGTTTGCCGACATCCTCGCGGTTCTCATTTTGCAGGCAGGCGGACTCGGAGGACTCTTCTCGCGCCGTCCGCGCCCGCACACCGGAGCAGCGGCCATCGTAGCGCTGGCGGCGCTCGCCTATGCAGCATTCCCGACCAACGTCAGAGCACAGGACTTCTCACCGCAGGATTTTCAAGAACCGGAGATTCGGCAGCTCGACTCGTTCACGCCCCACCGTCCTTCGGACGGCACGCAGATCGTCAGATCGGGCAATCTTTCGGCGGCCGACAAGATCGCCATCGACGCAACGAGCAAGGTGACGCTTGGCTACGTCATCAGCGGCGACCGCACGACGGATGAAACGAGCCGCGCGGGTCTGCAGGGACTCGGGCGGGTCCTCGAAACACGCACGGCCGTCGAACCCGGCGAACCGATGGCCGTCGATATCAAGAAAGACGAGATCGCATTCTATCCCGTTCTTTATTGGCCGGTTCTCGAAACAGCCGAAGCCCTGCCCGACGCGGTCATAGCCAAGATCGATGCCTATATGAAAGAAGGCGGGCTCATTATTTTCGACACGCGTGATTACGGACAGGGTGGCAGCAGCACATTACCGCTCGCAGGAAAAGGCGGATCGGCGCTGCAACGACTCTTGAGCAAACTCGACGTGCCGCCGCTCGAACCGGTGCCTGAAAATCACGTCGTGACGAAGTCGTTCTATCTGCTCCGGTCGTTCCCCGGTCGCTGGGACGGCGGGCAGCTCTGGGTCGAAGCGATCCCGAACAATGAGAACGATACGCATAAAGCGCGCGTGTCCGACGGCGTCACGTCGATCATGATCACATCGAACGATCTCGCAGCGGCCTGGGCGCTCGACGATCGCGGCCGCCCGATCTACCCGACGGTTCCGGGCGGCGAGATGCAGCGCGAAATGGCGTTTCGCGGCGGCATCAACATCGTCATGCATGCGCTGACGGGCAACTATAAAGCCGATCAGGTGCATGTGCCGGCACTGCTCGAAAGACTTGGGCAATAAAGTCGGGGGCAATAGAGGTCAGATTTGAACTGGTCGATTACATTCGCTCCGCTCGTTCCCAGTCCCGTGCTGATCGCACTGGCGGTGGTGGCGCTTGGGCTCGTCATCGCGCTGCTCGTCAGGCGATCGCGCGGCGCGCTCCTCCGTCTCGCGGCTCTGGCGGCGCTGATCGCGGCGCTTTTCAATCCGATCCTGAAAGAGGAACAGCGTGAGAGCCTCGCCAACGTCGCCATCGTAGTGCTCGACGAAAGCCCGAGCCAGAAACTTTCCGACCGGACGAAACAGCTCGAGGCAATCCGCGGCGATCTCGAGAAGAAGTTCGCCAAGATCCCGAACCTCAAGATCAAGTGGGTCACCGGCGGCGTTCCCGGCGAGCAGACGCCGCCCGGAACAAATCTGTTCACCGATCTCAACGCGGCGTTGAGCGACACCGCGCCCGACCGCATTGCGGGTGTCGTTTTCGTCACCGACGGTCAGGTGCACGACGTGCCGAAGTCGGCGGCGGCGCTCGGTTTCGATGCGCCGGTGCACACGCTGCTGACCGGCAAACCCGACGAATTCGACCGGCGTATCGAGGTGATCGAGGCGCCGCGCTACGGTCTCGTGGGGCAATCGCGTCCCATCGAGCTCGCCGTGCGGGAGACCGGCAAGGCGCCGACATCCGAATCCGGCGCCGTAACGCTGAAAGTCCGCCGCGAAGGCCAGCCTGACGAAACGGTCCGCACCGAAATCGACCGCAAAGTCAAAATTGACATGCCGATCCCGCACACGGGAACGAACATCGTCGAGATCGAGCTGGCGCCGACGCCGGGCGAATTGACGGCTGCCAACAATCGCGCCGTCGTCGCGGCCGAGGGCGTGCGCGAGAACCTGCGCGTACTGCTCGTTTCGGGCGAACCGCATCCGGGCGAACGTACGTGGCGCAATCTTCTGAAATCCGACGCTGCGGTCGATCTTGTGCACTTCACGATTCTGAGACCGCCTGAGAAGCAGGACGGAACGCCGATCAATCAGCTCTCGCTCATCGCGTTCCCGACGCGCGAACTCTTTTCTGAAAAGATCAACGAGTTCGACCTGATCATCTTCGACAGGTACGAGCACCGGGGCATTCTGCAGCTTCTCTACTACGACAACATCGCGCGCTATGTGGACGAGCATGGCGGAGCGCTGCTGGTTGCGGCAGGTGACGATTACGCCAGCGCCTATAGCATCTATCATACGCCACTTTCGTCCGTGCTGCCGGCGGCTCCAACGGGCCGCGTTCTTGAAATGCCGTTCCGCGCCAAGGTCACGCCGGAAGGCCAGAAGCATCCGGTGACACGAGGTCTGCCCGGCTGGAATTCGGCGAAAGTTGCGGACGCGTCTCCGCAGCCGACCTGGGGGCGCTGGTTCCGGCAGGCCGAGGTCAACGCCGAACGCGGCCGCATCGTGATGACCGGCGCCGAGGACAAACCGCTGCTCATTCTCGACCGCAAGGGCAAGGGGCGTGTTGCGCTGCTGACATCCGATCAGGCGTGGCTATGGGCGCGCGGCTACGACGGCGGCGGGCCGCATACCGATCTCCTCCGCCGGCTTTCGCACTGGCTCATGAAAGAGCCCGACCTCGAGGAAGAGCGACTGATTGCTTCCGCACGCGGACTGAAACTGACGCTCGAACGGCGCTCGATGGAAGACAAGGTCTCGCCAGTGAAGGTGCTCGGGCCCGGAGGCGATACGACCGACGTTACGCTCGCGCCGGCGACAGGAGAGCCTGGCGTCTGGCGCTCGACGATCGACGTCAAATTGCCGGGCCTCTACAAAGCCGAGACGCCCGCCTCTACCGGCCAACTCACCGCCGTCGCCAATGCCGGTGTCGAAGACCCGCGCGAGATGAGCGAGGTAACGGCGACAGAAAACAAGATGAAGCCTATCGCGGACGCGACGGGCGGCGGCGTTTTCTGGACACGAACGGCAAGCGGCTCGGCAACGGATATCGATGTGCCACGCATCTCGATGATGTCAGCGGCAAAAGTCATGGCTGGTTCGGGCTGGCTTGGGCTCAAGGATCGTAAGGCGTACCTGACGCGCGGCGTCAAGCTGACGCCAATGTTCACCGGGTTGGCAGCGCTTTCAGCGCTGTTGGCCTTGATCGCGCTCGCGTGGTGGCGCGAGGGACGCTAGCTCGCTGTAGCGCGGAGGGAATGATGGCCAACGATAAACCTATGAGCGATCCGCCGGTCGGAGTCATCGGCAGCGACGATTACGGCCCGGCGATCGCGACACGCATTGCAGCGTGCGGGTATCGTGTCCTCTACGCGGGTCTGCCGGGCTCGCCCGTCGTCACGCGCGGGCAAAGGTTGGAACCTGCTTCGACGCCGACGGACGTTGCGTTCGAGTGTCCTGTCGTGCTCGTCGCGGTTGACGACACGGAGGCGATGCGCGGACTCCTCGTTGGCAATCCGGACCGGATGGGAATGGGTGCCGAGATGCAGCCGGGATCGGTCGTCGTCGATCTTGGCGCGCGCACGCCCCGCGAGTTGCAAGCCCTTCTCGGGCTTCTCGGCACGCGCGGCGTGGCGCTCGTCGATGCGGCCCTGATCGGCGGTTCGGACGCGGCGGCGGAGGGCCGGGCCAAGATCATGCTCGGCGGCTATCCCGACTCTGTCGAAATCGCGGACAAGGTGCTCTCGCTTCTCGGTCAGGTCGAGCGCACCGGACCGCTTGGCAGCGCGCACGCAATCGCGGCGCTGATGGGATACGTCGAAGCGGCACATGCCGTCGCGCGAGAAGAAGCGCTGGCACTTGGACGGGCCTGCGGGCTCACTCCGGACGTCCTGGTGCGCATGCTTTCGGATGCTTCTCTAGCTCGCGAGACGAACATCACACGGCTTGAGCGGCGCGCCGATCTGGCGCGCCGGATTGCCCGCGACCGCGGCCTCAGCGCCGAGATCATCGATCTCGCGGCGGAGAAACAGTCGCGGCAGCGGAGCGAAAATCGTTGATGACCCGCTTGGGCGCCTCCGACGCAATCGAGGGCGACGCGCGACTCGCGTAGACATCGGGCTGGTACAGTGACCAGCCCTGAGGCAAGAGATGTCCGCGCTCTTTCGAATTGTCTATGCCACGCACGCCAATGGCACGCATCACAAGCTGGCGCTCGATGGACTCGACGCCATGCCGCGCGCGGACAAGAAAGCCTGGTCGCGAATCTTCTTAAAGCATGTCGAGCGCTATCTCGAAGGCTCGAAAGCTCCGGACGTTACTTTCAAGGATTTCAAGAACCACGTGCTGCACGTCTCTGAGAATTTCTGGGGCGGCGCGCCGGAGAAGGCCGATGAGTGGTATCGGCGGACGGTTGCCGAGATCAAAGCGGGCAACTGGCCGGAGGCCGTCTATGCGGCGGGCGTGCTCAGCCACTATTACACCGATCCCGTCATGCCGTTTCACACGGCACAGACAGAAGCCGAGAACGCCATCCACCGCGCGACCGAGTGGAGCATCAACCGCTCATACAATGCGCTGCGCGCGATTGGGCAGCAGCGATTTGCGAATATCAATATTGCGGTTCCGGCCGGCGCCAATTGGTTGAAGGAATTCGTGTGCACCAGCGCCGAGTTCTCGCACCGCTACTATGAGAAGCTCATTGCACACTACGACATTCACAAAGGCACCGTCAGGCCCGAAGACGGACTCGACGACATCGCACGCACGATCGTCGCCGAACTCTTGATGTACGCGGCTAAGGGCTATGGGCGTGTGCTCGATGCGGCAATTTCGGAATCGGGCGTTGCCGCCCCTGATGTGTCGCTGACTGCCGAAACGTTCCTGGCGATGACGCAAATTCCGCGCAAGTTCATCGAGAAGCGATTGACGAACGAGGAAGACCGGAAGCTCGTTGCGGCGATTTACGACGAGCTGAAAACGACCGGACGCGTCGAGAATTCGCTGTCGGAAGATGACCGCACGATCCGCGATCTGCATCGCAAGGAAGTTCTGGAACCGCAGATTGCTCAGCGGAACGAAGCGCGCATCGCGCGCGTGGCTGGTGGCTCCGCTGTTCCGAAGCAGACACCGCCCATGATCGCCACGCCGAAAGAAACGACGTCCGCGCACGATACGACGGCGCTCGAACTGGCCGTCGCAAAGTCGTCTCACATCGCTTCCGAAGTAACCGAGCGTCCTCCCGCTTTGCCGCTGCAGGCCGATGTGTCAGCGACCATGGCGCGAACGCCGCATCCGAATCCTATTCCTGCACGTGCGCCGCAGGAAAGGATGGAAGCGGATCGTACCTATCTGTTCGAAAGCGACGACCTCGAAGCGGCGCCGTCCATCGGTCCGAGAATGGCGGAGCACTTCGCCAAAGTCGGCGTGCATACGGTGGGGGATTTTCTCGAATGCGATCCGATGGCGCTTGCGGAAGACCTCGACGATCCGCATTTCGACAGCGAGACGCTGACCGACTGGCAGGATCAGGCGCGCATGGTGATCGACGTTCCAGGCCTGCGTGGAACGCATGCGCAGCTTCTCGTCGGCGCCGGATATCGCACGGCAGAGGCCGTCGCTGAAGCCGATCCGATCGTTCTTTCGGCGCATGTGCTGAAGTTCGCCGCCACGTCGGCGGGTAGACGCGTGTTGCGCGAAGGCCGTCCGCCGGACATCGAGAAAATCAAAGGCTGGGTCGATGCCGCCAAGCACGCGATGGCGGCTTAGACAACGCGTTCTTAGGGCTTTCCGCGTGCGACGCGCTGTTGCGCCTCGCAAAGGCGCGTTTGTCGGAATAATGAATGGCTAGGCCGTTAGCCTGACTTGCCATTGCAGTTCAATGGCGCCAAAATCAAACTGTTTCCGAGGGGCGCCGGTTTATCCGGCTGAGATCGCGTAAGGAACGCGAGCACCCTTAGAACCTGATCCGGGTCATGCCGGCGAAGGGACGGGAGAATGCGATGCAAACTTCGATCTTTTTGGCACGCCTCATGGGACCGGTCATGCTCGTGATCGGCCTCAGCCTGGCGATCAATTCGAAAATCTACACCGAGATGTCGGCGGAGTTCGTCGCCAGCCGTCCGCTTGTTTATCTCGCCGGCGCATTTGCACTGACGCTCGGCGTGTCGCTGTTGTTGAACCATAACGTCTGGGTCGCAGACTGGCGGATCATCATCACGCTTTTCGGCTGGTTCGCGACGATCAATGGCGTGCTCCGCCTGATGTTTCCCGATTGGGTAAGGCGCATCGGGCCAAACACGTTCAGGACTGAAAAGCCTGTCTTCGTCTCCGGCATTGTTGCAGCGGTCCTTGGCGCGATCCTCTGCATCGCCAGCTATTCGCATTGAAAATCCACTCGTTTGACTGGAGTTCGAGATGAACAAACCTTTTTTGCCGTCCGACCTCGTTGCACCGAAGGTTACGACCGGTCCGGTGCAGGGTTCGCGCAAAATCTATATTGTGCCCGAAGGTGCACTGGTTCTACGCATCCCGTTCCGCGAGATCGTGCTGAGCGAGACGAGCGGCGAGCCGCCGTTCCGTGTCTATGATTCCTCGGGGCCTTACACCGACTCGGCAGCGACGATCGATGTCGAAAAGGGTCTGCCGCGATTGCGCGATGAATGGGTCAAAGAACGCGGCGGCGTTGAAGCGTATGACGGCCGCGCGGTAAAACCTGAAGACAATGGCAACGTCTCGGACGCGCACGCGGCGCGCGTGTTTCCGACTGTGCACCGGCCGCTGCGTGCGATTTCACCCTCCCCCTTGCGGGGAGGGTGGCGTGAAGCGCCGGGTGGGGGTTCGCCGCAATCGCCGGAGCTGTCAACTGCCCCCCCTAGCCCCTCCCCGCAAGGGGGAGGGGAATTCAGTGATGCGGCTACTCCCTCGCCCCGCTTGCGGGGAGAGGGTTGGGGGGAGGGGCCGCAACAAGCTCCTGCGCAAGCGGCTGACCCTCTCTCCGTGGAAGGAACGGGGGGAGGGAATCTCCTTACCCAACTCGAATATGCGCGCGCGGGGATTATTACGAAGGAGATGATCTACGTTGCGCATCGCGAGAACCTTGGGCGAGCCGAAGCTCTCGCGCGGGCGAAGGATGCGATCGGCGATGGCGAGAGCTTTGGCGCCGAAATTCCCGAGCACATCACGCCAGAATTCGTGCGTGACGAGATTGCGCGCGGCCGCGCCATCATTCCGGCGAATATCAACCACGGCGAATTGGAGCCGATGATCATCGGCCGCAACTTCCTCGTGAAGATCAACGCCAATATCGGCAACTCGGCTGTCACGTCTTCGGTCGAAGAGGAAGTCGAGAAGATGGTGTGGGCGATCCGCTGGGGCGCCGACACCGTTATGGATCTCTCGACGGGCCGCAACATTCACACGACGCGCGAGTGGATCATCCGCAATTCGCCGGTGCCGATCGGGACCGTGCCGATCTATCAGGCGCTGGAGAAATGCGACGGCGACCCCGTCAAGCTGACGTGGGAGCTTTACCGCGACACGCTGATCGAACAGTGTGAGCAAGGCGTCGACTATTTCACGATCCACGCGGGCGTGCGGCTGCCGTTCGTGCCGCTGACGGCCAATCGCGTGACGGGCATCGTTTCGCGCGGCGGCTCGATCATGGCGAAGTGGTGCCTTGCGCATCACAAGGAGAGCTTCCTCTACGAGCGCTTCGACGAGATTTGCGATCTGATGCGCAAGTATGACGTCTCATTCTCGCTCGGCGACGGATTGCGTCCGGGCTCCATCGCAGACGCCAACGACCGCGCGCAGTTCGCCGAGCTCGAAACGCTTGGCGAGCTGACCAAGATCGCCTGGGCGAAAGGCTGTCAGGTGATGATCGAAGGCCCCGGCCACGTGCCGATGCACAAGATCAAGGTCAACATGGAGAAGCAGCTCAAAGCCTGCGGGGAAGCGCCGTTCTACACGCTCGGGCCGCTGACGACCGACATCGCGCCCGGCTACGATCACATCACGTCGGGCATCGGCGCGGCGATGATCGGCTGGTACGGAACGGCGATGCTCTGCTACGTGACGCCGAAGGAGCATCTCGGTCTTCCGAACCGCGATGACGTCAAGACCGGCGTCATCACCTACAAGATCGCAGCGCATGCGGCCGATCTTGCGAAGGGGCATCCGGCGGCGCAGCTTCGCGACGATGCGCTATCGCGGGCGCGGTTCGACTTCCGCTGGCAGGACCAGTTCAACCTGTCGCTCGACCCCGACACGGCTACCGCCTTCCATGACGAGACGCTGCCGAAGGACGCGCACAAAGTCGCGCATTTCTGCTCGATGTGCGGGCCGAAGTTCTGCTCGATGAAGATCACGCAGGACGTGCGCGACTACGCGGCAACGCTTAACGACAAGGAAATCGGCATGGCGGACATGAGCGAAAAATTCCGCAAGATGGGCGGAGAACTCTACATCGATGCCGAAAAGCAATAGGTCGCCGACGCCTTTTTGATAGGATTGCGATGCGGGCGGTACTTTCGGGTTCCGCCCTTTTTTTGCAGCACCAACGGGGGATGTCCATGGGGTTTAAGGCTTATCAGCTCTGCGAGTTGTTCGGCATAGTTCTGCTGCTTGGATCGACGGCGACGCAGATGTTCTATCTCGATCCCTTGAAGCGCGAGATCGAATGGCGGCTTGCGGCTTTCAGCATCCAACAATCGGCGCAGGTCCAGCTCAAAGCGATCCATGACAATCGTATCGTGCTTTTGCAGGCGGCGAATGCCTCGGCAGAGAAAATTAAGGAAGCGGAAGCCGAGCGAGACAAAAACCTCGGCCGCTATAGGACCGCGGACGCCAATATCTCCGACTACATGATCGAGAAGGAAAGCGTCGAAGACAATCTGCAGATGATCGTGCTGGCGCTTTTTGCACTCGGGACCCTGCTCGCCGGCTTCGGGCGCGCCATGGAGATGCGCGCGCAACCCGACTAAAACGATTGCAGGTCACCGAGCTGAACATGTTTTTGACGCATCATAATTCTATCGGACGCTACAAACGAAGGTTTTCGATATGCGAACGCGAATGATTTCTGCTCTGCTCGTTGTGTTTTCCGGATTGGCCGGATCGGCGGCGTTTGCGGAGGAGCCAGGATCTTCCACGATCATCGCGCCCGTGCTTGGACAATTGGTCGGTTTCACGCTGCCGGGCGGATTCGAGATCCAGAAGGCACAAGCCGACGGCGGCCGATATTTTCGCGCTGCCATTCCGAAGGGTGAGAGCATCGACAATTGGTCTCAGCTGATCAGCATAACCGGCGCCAAGGACATCGACAAAGATCCCAAGAAGACCGCGCAATTTATCGCCGCGAATATCTCGGGCAGTATTCAAAAACTCTGTCCGGACACCTTTTCGGTGAAACCGCTGGGTTCGACCAAGATCAATGGTCAGGACGGCTTCGTCGCAATCACGAGCTGCGGGAAAGTAGAGCCGGATAAACACAGAGAAACTGCGTTGACGGTCGCGATCAAAACCAACGAAGCCGTCTACACGATCCAATGGACTGAACGCACACCGGCGAATGCCGAAAATCTGACGATCGACGAAGAGAAGTGGAAAGGCCGCTTGAAGCAGATGGTCCCATTCCGGGTCTGCCCAGTCGTCGCCGGTGAAAAAGTGCCGTATCCGAGTTGCACGAAGCAATAGGCGGCCCGCAACAAGCGGCGGGCCCAACGGCACAACAGTCCGTTGCCGCTCTTCGTGTCGACGATTTCGGACCGACGACTGCGTCCTATTTCAGTCCGGACGCTAAACCTGGCAAGGTCAACTGCGGAAAGACTCTCGAAATTCCAGGGGGCGATCGTCAAATCGCCACGCATTGCCGAGGCGCGTTTCCCATGACGACGGCTTGAATATCGCGACCCCTGCCGTCGGCGTGAAGGTCAACTCGCCGAAGACGACACGCTCCTTCAAACTATATAAATCGACACGAACGAAATCTATGCCGCGCGAAAGCAGGGACGCCAGAACCTTCATCTCTTCGAAATTGGCGGGGCGGTCGATCTCGACCTCGCGCGTTTCGGGCCGGTAGCCGCCTGGGATCCGTTTCCAATCGGTGTCGTAGAACGGGTTGATCGAATGAGTATTGTTGTCGACTTGTATCGTTTCAATTTTGCCGTCAAAGCACCAGAAGCGATAGTCTAGAGGTCCGTCTTCCTCGCCATCGTCCAGCATTTCCTCGATGACGATCTGGCGAAGAATAGCGTTATAGTGATGCTCGCCATGCTGGCTGGCGAAATCCGCATTCATCCATCTTTCCATCTCCTTGACAACAGATACCCGATCAATCTCGCCCCGGACCAGCCGGTTCATGGCGGAGCCATGGTTGGCTTTGATCATGTATTTCTCGGGCAGCGTTTCGAATGGGACGGCATGGACGTCAGTGCCGTGCCAAAGCAGTTTTGCGAGATGGGCGCCGCCGATATGACGCTCCACATAGTTGCGCACGCGGAATTTATCCGAGAGCTCGCTCATCACGCGGTCGCCCGCGCGGCTGACTGCGATCATCCGACAAAAGAGCTTCTCGGAGAAAGATTGCGGGCTGCTGGTGTCGAGTGCATGTCCATGTATTTTTTGGAATCGCTCTTTAAGTTGCTTTTCACCTGCCGAATGCCGATGCGAGGTTGGATTTGCAGCCTCGAAGCGGGGGGCCGTCATGAACGCTCTCCAAAATGACTCCGAATAACCATAAGAGTCGGTGCACCGACGTCTACGGCAAAGACTATTGTGAGGTTTGAAATCCGCAATCGTGCGCGAAGCAGACTTCAACAAGTATGTCTGATGTGGCGCACGCATCCCTGCCTTTCGGGTCTTTTCAAATCGAACGAACCGTGAGAGTCTCTCCATATCAGCAACAATCGAGAGGAGGTGATCCGATGTCGAGTGGGATCTTGAGGCGGTCGATGTCGTGGTCGCTCAGACTTGCATCCGGAAATCTCCCGGAGTGCGTCTGATACGACGAACGCGGACATCGCACTCCGCTTTCATGACGAATGATCTCACGGGGCCGCCTTAAAAGGCGGCCCTTTTTCTTTTGCGAAATCTGCGTGCTCTCGCTTTTTGCTCAGAATGTTTCGTTGTAACCGAAACACCACAGCAATATCGAATCAGTGAGAAGTGATTCGTTTTTCTGTGGAAGAACCGGCAATGCTGACATACCCTTTTGCTCGTGGGACAGCCGATCGGGGGACTGGCTGGGGGACGAAATACCCACACATGCCGTAACACGATACGCAAGTTCATCGCTCGCAGTGTCGCGTACGCCCGATAAAAGCTTGGCCTTTGCGCTTGGCATTAGATTTGGCTTGCGGCGGGTCCGGGGGGACCTCACAGGGCGGCCAAAAAGAAATGGGTGGCATATCCTGCCACCCATTTCTTTTTTGGTACTTTCCCTAATAATTAGCCGATCCGCTGAGGTCGCTATTCTCCAAACCACAGCTTCCAGGTCTCTTTAGCGCGCTCCATGAGCGATTTGTGCGTCGTCTCTTGCGGCGCTTCACTTTTTGCAGCAGGCGCCGCCGGCGCGGCCAGTTTCGCTTCCTCACCCGAAACCGTGCGCACCACGGACGCCGTAGTCATCAACGGCGGCGATGCCGGTGCAGTTGCAGAAGAAGCAGCCGAAGCGGCAGGCGATGTCGCGATGCCGGAATTTCCAGATACCGCGCTCGACGGTTCATTCGATGACTGCTTGCCGGGACCCGGGGTCGTCCCGGGGGGCACCGCCGTTTCGGGCGCAACGGTAGATTTCTTCGCCGGCGACGCCGCAGATGGAAATGCAGGAAGCGGTGCCGAGGCCGATCCCCCGCCATCGGGAGCATGCACGCTTTCTTCTGCGGGCGCGGTTGGCATTCCCTCGGGCTCGGTTGCGTCGCCCGCGCCGTCATCCTTCGGCGCCGCTCCGCCGACCGTTTTCACGACGCTCGACATCGGCCGTTCGGCGCCGACCTGCGGCAGCCCCTTGGCCTCTTTTTCTATAGCCTCGTCAAATTCGGCAAGCGTTACGACCGGCGCCTTGGCCGTCATGTGTACGATCTTGTAACCCTTCGCCTTCAACTGGGCGAGAATGATGGGCAGCGCCTGCGCAGTTCTTTTGTGAATGTCGTGCATCAAGATGATGCCCTTGCCGCGCTTGTCGAGCTTGGCCATCACCGATTTGATGAGATGATCGACCGTCTGCGGCTTGTAATCGACACTGTCGATGTCGGTTGAAAACATCGCGATGTTGCGCTTGCCGAGATAGGCAACGGCTTCCGGCGTATCGACAAGCGTCGGGAAACGGAAGAACGGTGCGATCGGTCCGCCGACGGCGCGGTGGACGGCGCTCACGCCGCGCTCGATCTCCGCCTTGCCATCGTCGAAGGTCTTCAGCTTGCCGATGGCCTTGTGGCTCCAAGTATGCGTTCCGACGGTGTGTCCGGCTTTAGAAACCTCGCGGATGATTTCGGGATAGCCGAGCGCCATCTTGCCGATCGAGAAAAATGTCGCCTTCACGCATTCGTCCGCGAGCGCTTTCAATACGGCCTCGGTTGAGTATTTCTGCGGGCCGTCATCGAAGGTCAGCACGACCTCCTTATCCTGCAGGAAGTCGTAGGCCTTGTAATGCTCCATGCCGAAGCCCGGACCGCCGGTCGTATCGATTTCAACCGTTCGCGAAACACCGAGCGTTCCGTTTCTCGGGCACGCATCTTCCGCCGAAGCGCTAACGGATAGGCCGCTCAAGAATGCGAAGAAAAAGCCCCACACAAACCAACGCATTCCCATAGGCATCCTCCCCGGCGATCCGACGTCTGATCATAGCAGACCGGGGCGCGCGAAACAGCCGGTCTTGCAGGTTGCGAGCTTCCGTTCTCCGTCCAAAAAGGGCGTCCGGTTAGCTCGATATTCAGCACAAGTGTCGCACGAGTCGTCATTCGGCGCAGCTTCGGTTGCGATCCGGAAATTCCCTACCTACTTTCAAGTCCGTAGAGTGGATAACGGAGAAATTTTCTCATGGCAGCGTTTTTAAGCCCACTGCTGACGACCGCAGCCGCTGCTTTGGTTCTGATGGGCTCGGCTGGGTTGACTATAACGCAGGCCGCTCCGGGAGCGGGCGCGGTAGCCGTGAACCAAGCGTCTTCCGATCTCGTCAGGGTGCACGATGATGGATACCGCTGGCGCCACCGCCGCCATCACCGTCGCTATTATCGCGGGCAAGTGGTGGGCGCGCCGTTCGCGCATGTCGAAAGCGGCCGACGCACGATTGTCGATGCGCCGTTCGTCCACGTCTATGAAGGTCGGCACGGCACTCACGTCGTGGCGCCCTTCGTGGACCTTTGGGAACCGCGCTGACGCCGGAACAGCGCTATTCCGCACCAATTTCGGGCGGCGCAGGAGGCTCCTTCAGGCTATAGAATTTGCCTGGAGAACTTTCGCGCTTGGCCATAATGTGCCCAAAGTGAGGTGGTGTAACGGCTGTCGCGGGACCGGCGATAACCGATGTCATTGTTAGGGGGTATGTAATGTTTAACCGCGTAGCGACGCCTGATCCGCGCAACGTCGAGCCGATCAAGTCCATCACGCCGCAGCCAATTTCACCGATCAAGACGTCAGCGCCCCCGCTCTTCGGTGCGGCGCAGCATCATTCCGGACTGGCAGTTGACGCTCCAACGTCCGTACTCGGACAGGACATCACCATCGCTGGACAACAGCTTGTCATAAAGACGAAGGGCTCGCTGCTAATCGCAGGCCACATCCAGGGCGATGTGCATGGGGAGTCCGTCACAGTTGGCGATACGGGCAGCGTGGTCGGCACGATAACGGCTCGCACGATCATCATCCAGGGCGAAGTTAATGGCGCCCTGAAGGGATCGTCGGTCAATCTCAATGCGACGTCGCGGGTCGAGGGCGATATCGTCAAGCAGACACTCTCGATCGACGAAGGCGCGCAGTTCGATGGCAGTGTTCGCCGTGCCAAGGATGTCAGCGAAGTGACACCCGATCTCGGGTGAAGCCCCGGCGCACGCTCCGGATCAAATCGGATTTCTCGGATGGCGTTTGCAGAAAGCGGACGCCATTCTCTATTTGTCCGATGCGCTCGCGCGCACGCGGCCGCCGTCAAAAGCGTCCGCGTCCATTCGGGTTCACCTCATCACAGGCTTCCTTGATGCGGATGTCCTGGCCGACGAAGCGGCAGACGTGGCGTTTGAAATTCGGATTGTTCCGGACCTTGGCGTCCGGCGCGTTGAAGCCGTATTGGCGCGCGACTGCCGCAACGAGGTTGTCGCGGCAATAGGGCGTCGACAGCATGGCGCCGTCGACAAGCTGGAAACCGTTCGAACATTTGATTGCGGCGGAAGCCGGTTGCACCATTGTGACAGCGAGGCCTGCAGCCGCCAGAGAGATCGCTGCCGAGTGTTTTTTTGCCATCGTCAATCCTAGTCCGTTGCAGCGCGGGGCACCCGCACTCTTCCTAATCGTCGTTTTTCAGCTTAGCAGGCTTGCCTTGCCGCAGCCGCCATGAAATTGGTCTCGCGATCAGACACGGAGAACCGACTGAAAGGTTTCTGAGCGCTCCTTCCAGGTGGTCGCAATCGACTGATTTTTCAGAGGTATGCCAATGATAACTGTGTACGACGCAGTCGGCGGCAAGCTGGTCGCGCGCTCCGAAATCGGCAACTTGTCGAGCGGCGGGGTCTGGATCGATCTCCTCAATCCAGCCGAGGATGAAGACAAGACCATCGAGCAGGCGCTCGGTATCGAGGTTCCGACGCGCTCCGAAATGCGCGAGATCGAGGCGTCGAACCGTTTCTACACCGAAAACGGCGCCTACTATATGACCGCCATCATCGTGCACAACAGCTCACAGGATGTGCCGATGACGTCGGTCATCACCTTCATATTATCGGGCACACGCCTCGTGACAGTGCGTTATGCCGATCCGCGCGCCTTTCCGCTTTACGTCGCACGCGCAGCCAAGGGCGATCCGGCATGCGCGAGCGGCCCAGGCATCATGATCGGCCTCATCGAGATGCTCGTCGAGCGAGAAGCGGATCTCATAGAGCGGGTGCAAGACCAGGTCGAACGCATGGCGCCGATCGTATTCGGCCAGAACGGCTCGCAGAATTCCCGTGACCGCCGACTCGACGTGCTTTTGAAAACGGTCGGCAAAGAAGGCGACATCACCGCAAGAGCGCAAGAAAGTGCGATGTCGATTCACCGGCTGCTCCTCTATTTTGCGAACGCCGTGAGGGAGCGCAAGGACGACAAACGCATCATGGCGCGGATCGAATCCGCCAACCACGACATCACGTCCTTGATGGAAAGCCTGCGCTTTCTATCAGCTCGGACAAGCTTTCTGCTCGATGCGACGTTAGGCATGATCTCCACTGAGCAGAACCAGATCATCAAGCTATTCTCAGTCATGGCCGTGATGCTGATGCCACCGACGCTCGTCGCTTCGATCTACGGTATGAACTTCAGGTACATGCCAGAACTCGCTGAGACATGGGGCTATCCGCTGGCGCTTGGCCTGATGTTCGTGTCGGGGTTGGTGCCGTTCCTCTATTTCCGGAAGAAGGGCTGGCTTTGAGGTTGTCACCGGGCGTTCCGCGGGCCGTCCCAACAATGCTGAAGGCGCGCCTGTCGCGGCTGAATTCCTTGCGCGAAATACGACGTACGCAGACAGAAAACTCTGTTGCGACGCGGTAGTCATTTGATACGGCGAGATATCCGTTTGCAGCCGGGATGGACGTTCGGGTACGGATCGAGCTGCGGCAGGACGTCACGCAACTCAAAGATGCACCTATAAACATTTATGTTTTTCAATGCGTTAAATAATATGGTTAAAATGTGGTAGAAGCAATGGGTTGACCGCATAGCCGTCCGATGCTCGTTGTGCGGCGCCAGGACGGGGTCTCCCCCAGTCATCACGGGCAGCAGTTCGAACTGGGTTCTGGAGTTCGGGTTACGGGTCTTTTCAGGGAATCCTATTTTATGAGTCACTTCTCCCAACATTAACGACGGTGCCGCCACGGTGGCGGTTGTCCTGCAGCCTTCATAATGGCCGCAGGCGGGGGAAATCGCTCAATTCGACCCGCAAACGCTGCTGCTCCTCTTAAAAAGGAGTGCACTATGCGTTCGTTTATCGCTATTGCCGCATTTGGTGTTGCAGGCATGGCGGCCAGCGCAGTTCCGGCCAACGCTGCCTGGACTTGCCACGGGGCGTCTTATGTCTGCGGTTCGACCGCCTCTCACAAGACGGTTAAGTCGCGCGTTTCCTACAAAGCCTCGCATTCGAGGCACGCCTATGCCCCTTACCGGAGTGCCAAGCATTCGCGATACGCCTCCCGGAACCGGGCCGTTCGCCGTAACTATGCGTCGGCTCCCGCTCGTCGGCACCGCGCGTCCTACGCCGCAGCAGGCGGTAGCTCCAGCGGCATGGCTTCGTATTACTGGCAGGGCCAGATGACGGCTTCCGGCGCCCGGTTTAATCCCGGCGCGCTCACAGCTGCCCATCGCTCTCTGCCATTCGGCACGCGCGTCCGGGTGACGAACCGTTCGAACGGCCGGTCCGTCGTCGTCGTCATCAATGACCGTGGCCCGTTCGTCGGCGGGCGTGTCATCGACCTGTCGCGCGCCGCCGCGCAGGCCATCAATATGACGGGCGCAGGTGTTGCCCCGGTTTCGCTCGAAGTTCTCGGCCGCGGCTGAGCGCCTTCAACGACCAGGAATAACGGAGGCGTCTGGGGAACCAGGCGCCTCCGTCGTTTTTTCGCCCCGCGAATCGGCATAGTCGATGGGATTCGGCATGGTTCCGGGGGGAATGTGCGTGTACCGATGCGCTCGAGTTGGTTCTTTGCTTGCCTTCAATCTGGCAATCGTCGCCGCAGGTGCCCCTCTCAGGGCCGAGTATCTTAGCGACGGCCTCGCGAAGCCCGCCAGCCGGGCGCTCGAGATGGGGCCTTGGGCGGCGGCCAAGTCGTCCAATCACAGCGCAATGCCTATCGGCTCATGGCGGCCGACCGTGACGGTGACGCTTTCCGTCCCGCGGGCCAAAACCGCAGCCGTCGCCGATCCTGCGGCTGTTGTACATCCCTACGGCCTACACGGTCCAATTCCCGAGGGCAACAGCAGCGCCTTGACGGGCCTCGCCTCCTATTATGGGGCGGGCGTCGGCGAGAAGACGGCGACCGGGGAGCGTTTCGACCCCTCGGGCATGACCGCTGCGCATCGCACCCTGCCCTTCGGCACGCGCGTGAAGGTCACGCGGGTCGACACGGGCGACAGCGTCGTCGTCCGCATCAACGACCGGGGCCCGTTCAAGCCAGGGCGGGTGATCGACCTTTCGGAGGGGGCTGCCAAGACTCTCGGCATGACGAACGTCGGCTTGACCAACGTCCGCCTCGAGGTGATGAACTAGCGCGCACAATCAGGCTGAACCGTCAGCGCTCACTTCGGCGATCGTTGCGTTCGAGCTGAGCCTCCAGCACGCTGATCTGGTCGAGATATGCTCCTTTGATGCACTCGGTATCGCGCGCGCAACCGTCGCGAGCCGCAAGGAACTGGCGCTGATAGCGTTTCAGCTGATCGCGCTGGCTTTTCCGATCATAGGATCGCTTCAGCTCGGCGTAGAGACCGCTCATCTTCTCGTCGAGCGCCGCCAGCATGTCGCTCCGGCAGATCGTGCGCTCGGAGGCCATGCCGGCTTTGCGGCAGTCGAACTCCTGGGCCGTCGCCTGCCCTGCCTGAGACGCAAGGACGGCAAGCGCCGCAAGTGCTGCCGCTGAAATCGCCGCCGCAAGTTTCAATGTGAATGTATCCGACACGGTGCCCATCTCCTGATCTCGCTCGATGCCCACCCCAGCGGTGAACCCGATGACCTGAAGATGCCGTTCCCGGTGAGGAAACATCAGCCCGTCAGAAGCGAAGGAGCGGCAGCAAGCGGAACCGCGAATTTTGACGCCGGATTCCGATTGCCAGCGGGGGATAAAAATCGATATTTTTACGCAACTGTCTTCCCGCCATTCAGCCCAGCTTGCGTGGTTCATGAAAAAGCAACCCACACCCGGTCCCGTGACGAACCGTGCCGAGGCCCTCGACCGGATCAAGACGGCGATGGTCGAGAAGAAGTTGACCCAGGCGGAACTCGCCGACGCCTCCGACTGCCACGAGAAGACCATTCAGAACCTCCTGGGCGGCCGTTCGGTACGCGACCAGACGCTGTTCGACGTCTGCATGGTGCTCGGGCTGGATTTCCATGGGCTGAGAGACGCCTGGCACGGGGAGTCCGTCGCCGTAGACAACGGCGGAATGAATGCGAAGACCCAGGGCGGCGTCGCTCCTGTCTACATGGGCGCCTATGCACAAGTCGCCGTCGACCATTATGTCGGCAGCTACCTGACCCTTCGCAGATCGTTCTCGCTGCCCGACACGATCGTATCCTACCGCACGGAAATCAGCTGGGATTCGGAGTGGCCGAGCCTTCTGTTCCAGGAACGCGACCGTCCGGATGCGCCGTATGCTCACCGCGGGCGTCTCTACATTCCGGCGTCTTCAAGCTTCATCCACCTCGTGTCCCTGACGAAGGGCGCGATGCGCATGATCGTCGTTTCGCAGCTCGACCGCGCGGGCGAAATGCGCGGCATCATCACCACGCTCAACAAGCAGCGCGCAACCTTCATACCCGTCGCCACGGCGATCCTTTATGCGCGGCGGGAAAGTTTCGACGGCGAGGCGTTTGGAGAGATTACACCGAAGGACAGCGTTTACGCCGAATATAAGCGTCTCCTCGACGAGACCGTCGACGAAGGCTACGCGCGGCTCGTCGGCTAGCCGCTGGTCGGCTGAGTCTTGGCGAAAAAATAATTGTCGAGCAGGTATTTCAAGCTGCGCGACCACGACTCATCGGTATTGCTGCGGATGTCGACGCTTTTTAGAAACGTCAGCTTGTCCGTTTTCGGGTCCGCGACATAGAGGTTCATATTCAAGATCAGATTGGAGACCTTCTGCACGCTCATCCATGCGACTCGGTCGGCGTGCAGTTCTTTTCCAAACGTGGCTTCGCAACCTCCGCATTGCCCTAATGGCTGACTGGTCGCGATCTTGGCCCGCACGTCGTCCGTTACAGGGACGATCTCATAGTCCCGCGATTTTTCGATGGATGAGGTGAACTGCTGTTCCAACGCTGCCAACCGGTGGCGCTCAGCCTCGGTTGTCGGCTCCAGCTTCTCGTTATCGTTCAGAAACTTCGTCCCGAGAAAGGCGAGCTTCAGCGGGCTTGGCTCGGCATACGCAGCACCACTGCCTGCGCTGTGAACGAGAAGCGCAATCAACAGCGTCGCTAACAATAGTTTTGCAAAACCGAACGGTGTCACAGGCATCTCCATCGGCAGCGGCCAATGTAAAACGTCGATGCGCTGCCGAGCGTTGCTTGAGATCAAGGCGGGACCCTATTTCGCGCGTCTGCCGGCGGCACGGCGCTTCGCCGTGACGCGCTTTGCGGGTGTCGCCGGACGAAAGGAAACGCCTTCGTCGACGGCTGGAAAAAAGTATTTTGCGAGGTCGACCGTCTCCAGACGTCCGACCGCCGAGCGCGCCACGCCAAGCCATTTGTCTGCGTGGTCGCGGCCGGCGCCGTGCAGGTAGGTGATCATATCCCAGTCGGGCTTCAGCGACGTCTCGGGATTGAGCGTGCCGGTAATCGGGCCGCCGTCGATCAGATGGAAACGGTGACGGCCGAGCGGAGCCAGCCGTCCTTTGGTGAGCAATGCTCCGGTGCACGTTTCGCGCACCGACGTAATCACCTCGATGTCGCGCAGCAGTGGCGCATTGAAGGTCAGACGGTTGGCGTGGTTCGAAATATCGCGCGCCGTCGTCGGCAGCCTGGTGTTGACGCGCGATGCGACCATGACCAGCAGTGTGTCACTAACCGGGCTTTCGCTGGCGAGCGTCACGAGATCGGGATTGGCGGAAAAGCCTCCGTCCCAATAGGCCGAACCTTCGATTTCGACAGCGTGGTGCAGGATTGGCAGGCAAGCGGACGCAAGCACGGCTTCCACGCTGATTTCATCGTGACGAAACAGACGCGCGCGGCCCGTTGCGACGTGGGTTGCCGCGATCAGAAGCTCGACGGGAGATTTCGTGCGCACGAGATCGAAATCGACGTGATCGGTGATGACCCGGCGAAGCGGATCGAAGCCGAGCGGATTGAACTCGTAAGGCGACAGCATCGTCGCGATGTGCGTCGTCAGTTGCGACGGTCGCACCAACCCATTGAGAAAGGGGTTGAGGCGCGTCAGATCCGGAACGCCTGCCTGATAGATGGCCTGCCAGATCTTATACATCTTCTCGCGGGCTTTTTCCCGTGAACCTTCCGCGAGCCCGGCAGCAAAAGCAACAGCATTGACCGCACCGGCGCTCGTCGCACTGATCCAGCCAAAGTGTAACGTCTCATCTTCGAGAAGACGATCGAGAACGCCCCAGGTGAAGGCACCATGAGCCCCGCCGCCTTGAAGGGCGAGATTTATGTCAGCCATTTTCGGCAAATTTTAATGCTCCCCGCACGCACCGCTCATAACGCTGAGCGGCGCCGGCGATGATTATCATTAACGCTCGCGGCAGCCCAATGTCATCGCACCTGCGGCACGACGCCCGATCTTTCACACGCTTTAGTTACGCAGATACAAGCTGCAGTCGCACTGCGTCCGAGATGCAGATGCGCATCCGACGATCAGCGGTGTTCCAATTTCGCGCCATCTTGCCCAACGCACGTACACGCGATTTTTTCTTTCTGCGATTAAGTCAGAAAGTAATGCGTCGAACACGACTCTCACGCGCGATCCAACGACGCGGGTTCGCGTGTCAATTAGCCGCTACAAAGCCGTCATCTTGAATCAGTCGTCTGTCTCGAGAAAGTTTTCGCTGATCTTTGTGACGGGGCCGTCGGGCGTCTCCAAGCCTCTCACGACGTGACGAATGCGAAGACCTGACGGGTTTCTGAAAAACGTGAAAAGGTTATAGCGCGCCAACGGCTCCTTCCCGTACGCGGTGCCGGCTGACGCGGATGCAGCAGCAATCAGCGGTACAGGTTTTCCACGCGATGGCAGCCAATCGACAGCGGGTATATGATTGTGCCCGTAGAGGACGAGTTCCGCGCCTGTGCGTTCGAGCAGGTGCGCGAAATGCGCCGCGTCTTTGAGGCGGCGTCGAGATGCGGTCATGTCAGCGAGCGGCGGATGATGAATGAGTACGACGCGGATCGCGCCTTCTTCGTCGAGCCCTAAAAGCTGCTCCTGCGCAATCTCAAGCTGGTGCGCTCCGAGTAGGCCGCTCGCAAAAAAGGGGGGTGTTTCGACCGCGGAATTCAAGCCGACAAGAGCAAGCGGCCCGACGCGGCGCACGAAAGGAAATGCCAGCGTGTCCTCTTCGCTGCCCATGTACGCCGCCCAGCGCGCCACGCCCCGGTCGCCGCGCATACTGGAGTAGATGTCGTGATTGCCGGGAATGACCGTGACATGGTCGGGCGAGCCGACGCGGCGCAGCCAAGCGAGGGCCGCATCATGCTCGGCCGGCAACCCCAGATTCACGAGGTCGCCGGTGATCGCGATGTGATCGGGCCTCAGTGCGTGAGCGTCCGCGATCAGACGGTCGGCTACGGTGGTGAAATGCACGTGACGGCGCTTGTACTGCCAATTGAGATAGCCGAGCACGCGCTTGACATTCCAATAGCGCCAGCCAAACCCCGAAATCGGGGACATGTGCACGTCGGAAAAGTGCGCGAGCGTAAAGGTTTCTGTCATTTGGAGAGATGAAGCGGCGGCAGGGCAGGCACAATCTAGCACAGTATGCTAACTAGCAAATGTGTCTGTGCGGCAGACGGCATTTGGGACGAGGAAGGTATGACGTTCTTGAGCAAGATCGTCATGCGCGGGCTGAGAGTTTACTGGCGGGCGACGCGGAGCATCGCGCTGGCAGTCGAAGCGTGCGTTATCGACGCCGAATACCGGATCGCTCTTATCAAAGCAGATGCGGAAAACGGCTGGCGATTGCCGCGGGCCCAGGTCCGCAAGGGAGAGGCGCTGGACGATACTCTCCGTCGCTTTCTGATGGAGGACTATCGAATTCGGATCGTTTTCCGCCCGGACCTTTTCTGGATGTTCGGCGAAAGCGTACCGGAGCCGGAAGGGCTGACTGGATTATACGTCGTGCGACAATGGCGGCAGGACGTCGCCCCGGCCGCGCCCGACCTGTCGTTTTTTGGCCTGGACGCCTTGCCGGCCGGCCTTCCTGCCCCAGATGCCGCGCGCATTCGTCAAGCCGTCGAGGGTCGCGCGCCGTTCGAAGTGTGCTAGAAGGCGCTCCATTCGCCCGCCGGAAGTTCCAAACTCCATGTCTCCTCCCCTCGTCATTCGCAAAGCCGTCCCACAAGACGTTCCCGAAATTTCGCGGCTGCATGCCCGAGTCTTTGGGCCTGGACGGTTCGCGCGCTCAGCGTACCGCGTGCGCGAGGGCAAGGGGCATCTTTCGCGGTATTGCCTCGTCGCGCATCTTGGCGGGGAACTCGTCGCGTCCCTCAGGATGACCGAAATCACGATCGGAGGGCAACCGGGCGCCGCCCTTCTCGGACCTGTTGCCGTCGATCCCCAGCACCGGGGCATCGGCCTCGGCACGAAGCTGATGAATGAAGCCCTCGCGGCGGCACGCGCCGGCGGCACGTCCCTCGTCGTGCTCGTCGGAGACGATCCCTACTATGGCCGGTTCGGCTTCAAAGTTGTGCCTGCAGGCCAGATCGTCTTTCCCGGGCCCGTCAATCCGGCGCGCGTGCTCGCCCATGAATTGAAGGACGGAGCCATTGCGGAATACCGCGGGCTCATCGCCGCCATTCCGTCAAACGGCTTGCACGCCTGATTCGCTGCATCCTGCTCCCGCACGACGATAACTTTCTGGTAACCAATTCACAGGACCATTCGAAAAGTTCGCACGCACGTCGGATTGCATGCGCATTCCGATTCCGCGCGCATTCGCCGGCGACTCATTGCCGAGGCAGGTTCATGCAAGTTGCCAGCTCTAGCCTCGGTGCTCTCGTTTCCCGCAATTCGTGCGTAATGCGAAGCGAAGGCCCGTGATGATCTCGACTTATCTTACCTACACGAGCTACGCCTCGGACATGTCGAGGTCGCTTGCGCGGGTTTCGGCACAGTCGGATGTTTCGAGCGCGACCGCTTATTACAACGCGAACATCGGCAAGGTGAAATCGGTTGACGATTTCATGAACAACAATCGCCTCTTCTCGTATGCCATGAAGGCCTACGGATTGGAGGACATGACGTATGCCAAAGCCTTCATGAAGAAGGTTCTGACGAGCGATATCAGCACGTCCGACAGCCTGAAACAGAGCTTTGTCGGAAAGCTGACCGATCCTCGTTTCCTGAAATTCGCCCAATCGTTCCAGTTTTCGACGGATGGAAAGGTCGCCCAGCAGCCGGTCACGGCGCAGGAAGCCAGCGACCAAACCGATCTCGTCAATCTCTATACTCAGCAACAGGTGAACAAAGGCGCGACGGCCGCCGACGATGCAGCGTACTATCAGGCGAACATCGGCAACGTCACATCGGTCGACGGCCTGATCAACAACAAGCGCCTGCTGAACTATGCGCTGACGGCATATGGCCTCGATCCAAGCATCACATCCGACGCGACGATCAAGCAGGTTCTGACGAGTGATCTGTCAGATCCCAACAGCGTCGCCAACCAGTTGCCGAATACCGCGTACAAAACACTGGCCGCGGCGTTCTCGTTCAACACTGACGGCTCGATCAACGGCAGCTCGGCACAATCGAGCGACAATATCGCCAATACCGTCTACCAGTATTATAATGCGTCCGGCACCGGCACCAGCGCGCCAGGGGCTGCGTTCAAATCGCAGTATTATGAAAATGCGATTGCGGGGGTTACGTCCGTCGACGACCTGCTCGGCAATTCACGTCTCGTCAGCTATCTCGAAACTGCTTTTGGACTCGATCCATCCGAGCAGTCGACGCAATTGTTGCGCAACGTCTTGACGAGCGATCTATCAGATCCCGATAGTTTCGCGAACACGCAGAGCAATGACGCATACCGCAAGCTCGCCGCCGCTTTCAACTTCAATACAGATGGCTCGATCAACGGCGCCGCGGCCCAAACCGCGGAGCAGATCGACGGCGTCGTCTCGTCGTTCACGACGAATAACACGACCGCCGCCGAGAATTTCCAGAATACCGAAATCAATTTTTATAAGACCGACATCGCCAAAATCGGAAGCGTGTCGGATTTTATCAAGGATACGGGTCTCTATGATTTCGTTTTGAGCGCCTTCGGGATCGACCCAAGCAAAACCCAGAAGCTCACGATCGAGAAAGTTCTGGAGAGCGACGCCAGCGATCCTAGCAGCTTCGCGAACATGTCGCACAATTCCGCCTACAGCAAACTGGCGGCTGCGTTCAATTTCGATGCGAACGGGAACGCCAAAACGGCGAGTTCGGCGCAGGTGAACGCTAGCCTGGTTTCGACCATCCAGCTCTATAATAAAGAGACCGGGGACCCCACCGTACAAAACAACCAGACGACGGACGAAGATTCCTACTACGGCAGCACGATCGGGACCATCAAGAACGTGGACGAGTTCCTGAAAGACAAGCGCCTCGTGACCTTTGCACTCACGGCCTTCGACTTGCAGGATAAAGGGCTTTCCAACGATACCCTGCGCAAGATCCTGACAAGCGATCCGACGGACCCCAAGAGCTACATCAACAAGCCGGAAAATTCTGCCTATCGCGCGATGGCTGTCGCATTCAATTTCGGCACTGACGGCAACGATCTCGCGACGCCTTTGCAGCAGGTGCAGACGCGCAGCCAGATCGTCGCTACGACCGATGCCTACGCGCGGCAAACGCTGGAGGAAAATGCAGGCGTCCAGAACGAAGGGGCACGCTTGGCGCTCTACTTCCAGCGCATGGTGCCGACAATCACGTCGGCCTATTCGATCCTTGCCGACAAGGCACTTCTGCAGGTGGCGCAAACCGCGCTTGGGCTGCCGATATCCATGTCGAACGCGGACATCGACGTGCAGGCGAATATGATCACGAAAAAGCTGAAAATCAGCGACCTGCAGGACCCGGACAAACTCAACAAGTTCCTGGCGCGCTTCTCGGCGCTCTATGATGTCAACAATACCGACATAACGCAGACGAACCCCGCGATCGCCATTCTCGGCGGCGGCTAGACGCCCGAGGGTTGGAACCCGGCCGGGCGGCAGCCCGTTAGCCTCCTAGGACAAGGAGGAGGCAAATGGCCATCTTACACGACATACGCAGACCCAGAAATCTGGACGATGCGGTCCGCTCGGGCGATAGTGCACTGAACGTACTGATCATGGTGCTGCTGATCGCGTTCGGCCTGGCTACTTGGTACTTCTACGTTACACCCATGGCCGACCAAACCAACACCGGGGGATCGACGATCAGCGAGCCGGTGACGTCACCGTCTTCGCCGAATGCCAGCCCGACCGGCCCCGCGCCGTCGCCCAATCCTGGGCCGTAGACATATCTAAGCTGGCCGCCTCGCCGCCAAAGCTAAGCGAATGCGGCTAGGCGGATGGCTTGCGAAAGCGCAACGCCATCCTGCGGCGATTGCCTTTGACTCTCCCTGCTGCGGTTTTGGATCGCTTGCGGGCAAGCTGGGGATGTGACGGCTTTACGGGCGGCGAGACGTCCGCGATCAGCTCGACCGGAGTCTTGGCCTTCAGTTGGACGACCTTGTAGCCGCCCGCTTTGAGCTGCGCGAGGATCTGCGGGACGGCGTCAGCGGTCCACTTATGAATATCATGCATCAGAATGATACCTCGGCCGCGTGCCTCTAGCCCCGCCATCACGCGCGCGATGACAGGCTTGGTGCTGCGCGCGCGCCAATCCTGCGAATCGATATCGACCGCGAACTGCCCGATGTTGCGGCTCTTCATGTAATCGACCGTAGCCTGACTGCTGCTGAGGTAGGGGTAGCGGAAGAAGGGCGCGACGGGTGCCGGACTCGCCTTCTGGGCCGCGTCGAACGTCGCTTCGACCTCGCGCTTGACGTCGTCAAGAGCCAGCCGCGCGAGATTCGGGTGCGACCATGTGTGGACACCGATCGTGTGCCCCTGCTCGGCGACCTCTTTTACGACCTCGGGATGCTCGGCGACCATTTCGCCGACGACGAAGAACGTCGCCTTGGTGCATTCCTTCGCGAGCGCTGCCAGAATCTCGCGCGTATCTTTGGGTGACGGCCCGTCATCAAAGGTCAAGACGACTTCTTTAGGCTGCAGGAAATTGGGATCGCCGTGGGGTGAACCGAACCACGGACCACCCGTCGTATCCACCTCGATCGTTCTCGATACCCCAAGCGCGCCCGCCGGACAGGTTTGATCGCCATCAGCTTCTGCTTTATTCGCCGCAAGCGCGACTGTCGCCGCAGCGAGCGCGGCGAGCATCAAACCTCGTGCGGCGTGCATTTCAACGTCCCCGGATTTCAGCCAACTATTTGTCTTTAGCCGATCGGATGCCCGCCATCAAAGCGAGAGTTGCAAATCGGCGCTTGTCAAATTCGTAAGAATGAACGTATTGCGACCCATGCTTTGCACATGAAGTCTGTTGTGCAGGCTTCCTTTTGCTGCCGTTTCCAACCATCATCGAACCATGCCTTCACTGAAACAGGTCGGCGCGTTGCCGCTGCGTAAAGCGCCGAAGAACACGAT
Organism: Hyphomicrobium denitrificans 1NES1; assembly: GCF_000230975.2. Taxonomy (NCBI): domain Bacteria; kingdom Pseudomonadati; phylum Pseudomonadota; class Alphaproteobacteria; order Hyphomicrobiales; family Hyphomicrobiaceae; genus Hyphomicrobium; species Hyphomicrobium denitrificans. Next base: position 2,581,237 of record NC_021172.1, read on the forward strand.
CGAGGTGCTTCTTGTCTCTTCCAGAGACACGGGGCGATGGGTCATACCCAAAGGATGGCCATCGAAGCGGATGACAGACAGCGCGGCAGCCGCACGCGAAGCGAGGCAGGAGGCGGGCGTTACCGGAAAAATTGCGAAGGAACCCTACGGCAGCTATCGATACCGGAAAATCGAAAAGGAAAATGTCCGGTTGATTGAAGTGACTGTTTACCTGCTCTGGGTAAAAAAAGAAAAAAAACAATGGAAAGAAAAGGCCCAGCGCAATCGTGTCTGGTTCGATATCGAGACTGCGAGCCGCAAAGTCCGTGAACCGAAGCTGCGGGCGCTGATCTTGGCGCTGGCCGACGCTTGATTTCCCTTTCTTCCTCGAAACACCGCCAATTCACCACATCCCGCTCGTGTGCAGATGCGAAGTGACGTTTTGCCCCTCGAATGAGATGTGGGCGAAACGTGCGAAGATGTGTCTGTCGGTTCATGAGCTCCCTTAAATGGCCTATCTTGTGGGTGCAGGACCATATTGAGTCTTCATATGAGAAGGGACATCACTTGAAGAACCCGAAGCGTCCGTCGGGTGCAGTTGCGCGCCTATTCGGTCCATCGCAAAATGACGAGTTTGCTGATCTCATGGTTCGCCTCGCGAACGTCGGGGTCGAGTGTGCAGCCCATTTCCGCGCGACGGATGGACAGGACCTACCCGGTATCGTCGCGTTCGAGCGCCGCGCCGATCAGATCGTGGATGCGATTCACGAGCTTCTGGATAATGCGTTCATCATGCGCTTCGACGTTCCCGATGCGATGCGGCTGACGGACGAAATCGACGACGTGATCGACGGAATGCGCGGCGCGGCAGCGCATATCGACATCTACAAACGATTTCTGGGCGAACTCCGCCCCGAGGCGCGCGAGCTGATCGTGACCGGAGAGCGGTCGATCCACGCGATGCGGAATCTGGTGGAGGTGCTCAAAAACCGCAAGCTGTCGGTGGCACATGTGCGAGATCTGGCGCGCGCCATCAACGACGCGGAGTCGGAAGCCGATCGCATCATCGCACGCGCGGAGCGCGGCTTGGTCGCGGAGTTCTCGGCTCCGGGGTCGAACACACTCGAATTCATCGCGCTCGAAAGGCTCTACGCGATGCTTGAAGAAATGACGGACGATGCCAAGCGTTGCGGCAAGCTCATCGTCTCGCTGGCGCGCAAGGAGACGTAATGAGCGCCATTTCGCTCGCGCTCATATTCGCCCTTGCGACGATTTTGATGGCGGAGTTCGTCAACGGCTGGACAGATGCGCCGAATGTCATCGCAACGATCGTGGCCACCGGAGTTCTATCTCCCAAGACTGCAATCCTGATGGCCGTGGTCATGAATACGCTCGGTGCCATGTCGGGAACGGCCGTGGCGGCAACCGTCGGCAAGGGGATAGTCGATCCAAGCGCATTGACGCTCGCTTCGATTACCGCCGCGATGCTGAGTATTGTGGCATGGGGCACATTCGCAGCACACGCCGGCCTCCCGATCAGCAAGTCGCATGCCCTGCTCGCGGGACTCGCGGGTGCGGCCTTCGCCAAAGGCGGGTGGCAGGCTCTTCAGTGGGTCGGTTGGGAAAAAGTCATCATCGGCATGCTGCTGTCGGTCGTTCTCGGCTGCGTTGCCTCCTACATCATCGGGCGCATCGCAGTCGCGCTGACTGGCGCGTCGAAACCTGTGCGTACGAAAAGGATGTTCGACCGGCTGTCGATCGTTGCGGCATGTTTTCTGGCCTTCAACCACGGACTCAATGACGGCCAGAAATTCATGGGCGTTTTCGCGATGACGCTGCTCGCTGGGGGCGTATTCCAGACATTCGAGATCCCGCTCTGGGTCGTTTTAATCTGCGCGCTGACAATGGCGCTCGGAACGTCCGCCGGCGGCTGGCGCATCATCCAGACGCTCGGCTCGCGCATGACGCGGCTTCAGTCCTGGCAAGGCTTTGCCGCGCAAGCCGCTGCGGGCTTCACCATTTTCGGTGCTTCGTCATTCGGCGTTCCGCTATCAACGACGCACACGATCACCAGCGCCATCGCCGGCGCGGCTGCGAGCCGACGCATGTCCGATATCCGCTGGATCGTGCTGCAGCGGATTGTCATGGCATGGCTGATTACGTTTCCCGTTTGCTTTGTGGCTGCATTTGCCGCCGCGCGCCTTGCCGACGCGCTCTTTTAGATCTCGCGTTGGGGATCCTGGCAACAGATTGCGCGTCAATCCTCGGCGCGGAGGACCTTGGAAGCAAACCACCGTCGCAGGTTAGCAAGCTTGTTCCGGAATCCCGATGTGGCGGCGGGTCGTGCGTCTACCTGTCGGACCGCGCCAACGCCACCCTCGTTCAGCAACGCCTCGAACTCACGCCGCGGCTCGAACCCGAGCCGTTCGCGATGGGGATAGTAAAAGACAAGAGCCGGCGAACGCCGCCACCAGACTTTGAATTCCGCATCCGTCATCTTGGTCGGAGAGACTGGCCACAGAAGCGCTCCTGCACGTTCCATGTCCCGTGCGATGCAGTCATAAACGGCGGTGGCGATACCCTTCTTCCGAAACGCTTCTTTCACCTCCGCGCCGGCGATGGTGACAATGCCATTCTCCGGCTGCCTGAGCCGGCAATAGCCGACTTCATTTTCTCCTGCTGCAGCCGATCCCTCGTCGACGAAGACACGATACACCACCAAAGATTCTTCCTCCTCGGAAAAGTGTCTTCGCAGGAAAAACGTACGTCTTCCTTTGGTTTGGATCTTAACTACGGGCTCGGATTCGAATTGGAGGGTAAGGGCCGTCTGGCTGGCTTCCGGGTCGAATGATTTATCGCGTCTCAGGAACGTCAATCGTTCGTATCGCGTCGACGGATTCATGCGCGATCTTTCCTCCCTTCACGCACCTACCATCTCAAAACTCGTTATCTACATTGCCAGCTTAATTAGTCCGGATTCAACCTAGCATTTGGTCAAAACCGCTTGTTCATCGGCACTATTCGAACGGATCCTTCATCAGGATGGTATCGGCACGCTCCGGACTAGTCGAAAGCAGGGTTACCGGACATTCGATCAATTCCTCGACACGACGGACGTATTTGACCGCCTGGGCCGGCAGATCGGCCCACCGGCGTGCGCCTTGCGTCGACTCGGACCAACCTTCGAAGTCTTCATACACGGGAATAATTCTCGCCTGAGCACTGGCACTCGCAGGGAGACGATTGAGCCGTTCCCCATCGAGCGTGTAGCCGACGCAAATGCGGATCGTATCGAAGCCGTCGAGAACGTCGAGCTTCGTGAGGGCAATGCCATCTATCCCCGAGACCTTCGCAACCTGACGGACGAGCACGCTGTCGAACCAACCGCACCGGCGCTTACGTCCGGTCACTGTACCGAACTCGCGGCCTCGTTCGCCGATCTTTTCTCCGATAGCGTCCGTCAATTCGGTCGGAAATGGACCCGAGCCCACGCGGGTGGTGTAGGCCTTCGCAATACCGAGCACATATCCAGCGTGGCGGGGACCGATGCCCGACCCCGTCGCTGCCTGAGCAGCAACGGTATTCGAAGACGTGACGTACGGATACGTTCCGTGATCGACGTCGAGGAGCGCCCCTTGCGCGCCTTCGAACAGGATGCGCTTACCCTGGCGCCACGCGATATCGAGCAACTCCCACGAGACATCCATGTACGGCAGGAGCTGGGGAGCTATCTCCGTCAGTTCGGCAATGAGCTTGTCCTTCGACATTTCGGGTTGGCCGAGGCCGCGGCGGAGGGCGTTGTGATGCGCAAGGACGCGATCGATTTTCGGTCCGAGCGTCTCGGGCGATGCCAGATCCTGCACGCGGATGGCGCGCCGACCAACCTTGTCTTCGTATGCGGGACCGATGCCGCGACCGGTCGTGCCGATCTTCTGGGTGCCAGCAGCTTCCTCGCGAAGCTGATCGAGCTCGCGGTGCAAAGGCAAAATCAACGTCGCATTCTCGGCAACACGGAGATTGTCGCGAGTAATCGTCAGGCCCTGCTTTCTGAGTTTTTCGATTTCCGCGACGAGAGCCCAGGGATCAAGGACAACGCCGTTGCCGATGACTGAAAGCTTATCGGGCCTGACCACGCCCGATGGCAGCAGCGACAGCTTGAAGGTCTTGCCGCCGATGACGAGCGTGTGGCCGGCGTTGTGGCCGCCCTGGAATCGCACGACGACATCGGCGCGCTCAGACAGCCAATCCACGATTTTGCCTTTGCCCTCGTCACCCCACTGGGCGCCGACCACGACAACGTTCGTCATTCTCACACCTTCTCATGACTTGGCCCCGACCTCAGCCGGGGCCATGCGGCGACACCGCTCTCTTTTTCAGAAACTTAAATCCCGGCAGACTCGCTTATGGACCGTAGACGATCGACTTCGACGCGGGCCACGAAATGCGATAGCCGTACTCGAATATCTTTTCTTCATCGGGATCGAGCTTTTCCTCGAATGCGATGACCCCGCGCCGATCGTCGACATTCTGGGTCGTCGGCGTCGCGCGGCCTGTATATTCGACTTTGATCTCGTCGTTCTGAGAAACGGGGATGCGATCGAGGATCGTCACGCTAATCGGCCGCTCATGCAGGTTCTTCACGTTGACGCGGAAGCTGCGACTATCGACGTGCGACGTCGAGATCAGCCCGCTCTCGCCGCGCTTTTCTTCGAGCACTGCGTGCTTGACTTTAACCTGATCATCAATGCCGAAGCCGAGATTATGCTCCTGTCCTGGCGGCAGCAGCGGCATATCGCCGGTACCGACGAAGGTACCGTCGCGAAACAGATAGACGCGGCCCGGCAAAAGCGGGGTACCCTTAGCGATCTTGATCTTGGCGTAGAGATAAGCGTTGGGATCGAGCTTCGGAACCGAGCGGCTACCAAGCACCGGCTCGATGTCGTCCGACATCAGCAGAACGCGCTTGACGTCGCCGTTGCCCGCAACTGTCGTCCGGCCCGGTACTTCGAATGTCGCTTCGAAAGGCGCGCTGGCGAGTTTCGCCACGGTTTCCTCAGCGGGAGCGGCGTCCGCTTCCGGAGCCGGTGGAGGCGCAGCGGCGAGGCCGCCGAGCGCGCGGCTGTCGGCGGCGCGATCACGTTTCGCAAACTCAAGGTTTGCGGAAGGCGCCGCAGCGGCAACGGGCTTCGGTGGCTGTTCGTAATCGACGAATTGCGTGTCGAGCGGCGGGGCGGACGCGCCATCCGACGGGCGTGAGGTCGAAAGCTGCAGCGATACACCGGTCCAATCCTCACCCGACCTTTGCGAGACCGCGGCGCGGCGGGCGAGCGTCAGCTTGGGCGGCTCGGTTTTCGTGCCCGTCTGTAGACGCGCATCGTAGATCGGCGCCCAGTTTGCGTCAGGAACCTGATAGTGGATCGTCAGATCTGCATCGACGGGCGTCTGGGCAAAAACATAAACGCGAACTTCGGTCTGCTCGGTCTTGGCCGGCGCGAGAGACGCGAGCTGGTTCCTGAGATCCTTGATGTTACGATCAATGACGCGGATCTTCTGCTGGGCATCGAGGGCGAGCTTGCCCGAATCGCTCGCGGCTTGAGGAATGAGAGATAAAATCTTCTGCCAATCGTCGCCGGTGCCTGCCGGTGCCTCGGCGGATTGCGGCCGCTTCGGCAGCTCGGCCAAATTTGAGATCAGCTTCTTCTGGGTCGCCGCAGCCTGTGCCTGCGCGTCGACCGTCGTTCGTTCGTCCTTGAGCTGCTCGATCCGATCCTCAAGCTCTTTACGTTTGACATCGGCGGCCTGGCTTTCCTCCCGCTGCAAAAGTTTGCGCGCGGTATCGACGGAACCGATATCGAGCCTGCCCGTCGCCTTGCCTTCGACGCGGATCGATCCTGGAACGGCGCTCGCAGGCACGTCGCCGATGATGATCGTGTGTTCGCCCTTATCGAGCTTCACCTTGGCGAGACGCGTGATCTCAGCGCCCGAGAGAAAAACAGTCACGGCATCAACTGTCGATGTCGCGGAAACGTCGGCGGCATGCGCACTCAAGGACTGGGCAGCCAGAAGTACTGCCGCAAGGGCAAAACGCATCTCGCTAAAACCTTCAATATTGTTCCGGATATCCAAGCGCCGCCCTTCCCCGGAGCTACGGGCGCACGACCGCCATTATGGCCGATACGCCGGTCCAGAAAAAGCATTGACTCATGGCCGGGTTAATCCTTAGCCGGGCTTAAATTATGGCTATAAAGCCCATTTTTACGACGCGCCTCGGCATACGCCCAGTCGAGCCAGGGCAGCAGATCGAGGAGGTCCGCCTCCTCAACGGTCGGGCCGCACCATATGCGCAAACCGATCGGCATACCGCGATAGGCGCCGATATCGAGTGCCGCCTTCTCGCTTTCGAGGAGGCGAACCATTTCACGCTGCACGGCGAGTGCCTTCGCCTCGCCTAGCGCCATGACGTCGGGCTCGACGAACCGGATTGCGACGGACGTTTCCGAGCGCGTCCTCGGGTCGATGGGGAGCGCCTCGACCCAAGGCGTTCGATCGATCCAACTATAGAGAGCCTGAGCATTGGCATGCGTGCGCGCAATGGTAGCGTCGATGCCGCCGATCTCCCTCACCCAGTTGAGGGCGTCGAGATAGTCCTCAACGCACAGCATTGACGGCGTGTTGATCGTCACGCCTTCGAAGACATCATGGACGATCTCGCCCTTGTTCTTGATGCGGAACAGCCTCGGGATCGGCCACGGCGGCGTGTACGATGCCAGGCGCTCCAGGGCGCGCGGCGACATGATGGCCATGCCGTGCGCAGCTTCGGCACCAAATGCTTTCTGCCAGGAATAGGTCAGCACGTCGATCTTGTTGAGATCGATGGCTTGCCCCATCAGGGCCGAGGTTGCGTCGCAGATCGTGAGACCCTGGCGATTGTCCGGTATCCACTTCGCGTCCGGCACGCAAACACCGGTCGTCGTACCGTTCCAGGTGAAAATGACATCGCGTGAGAAATCGACTTTGGAAAGATCCGGCAAGTGGCCGGGCTCGGCATCCATCGTGCGCGCATCGGGAAGCTTCAACTCTTCCGCGACATCGCGCAGCCAGACGCGTCCGAAGACATCCCAGGCAAGCACGTCGACGCCACGCGCCCCAAGCAAGTTCCACATCGCAAGCTCGACGGCGCCGGTGTCGGAGCCCGGGAGAAGCGCGACCTTGTAGCCCTCCGGCACGCGCAGGACTTCGTGCGTCAGCGTGATGGCGAGCTTCAAACGCTCGCGGCCCTCGGCAGAGCGATGCGAACGTCCCGTCAGTGCATTGCTCAGCGCGTCCGGGCGCCATCCCGGGCGCTTGGCGCAAGGGCCGGAGGAAAAGAACGGCCGATTGGGCTTGTTTTTCGGTTTTTCTGGTGCGGACATTTCATTCCCGTTGCTGTACCCGTCGTCGCGACGGGCCGCGCCTCTTAGCACGAGATGGTCTGAGCAAAAAATCGGCTGTAGCGACGCGGGTTTTTTCGTTTTTTGGCCTCTGGAGGACTTTGCGGGTCCAAAACTCGTCCGTACAGGACGCATTCGTCGCGGTTCTGGGTTAGGGCCAACGAAAAAGGCGGCCGGAAACGACCGCCCTTTTGGGTACCGAAACACAAGGTGCGCAGCTTTCAGTCGAATCTGATGCGGATGCCGGAACGGAACTGCTGCAGAATGGAATCTTTGTAGACGATACGGTTTTCGTTGGCGATGCTTGGTGCCGAAACTGCGATCGCACCACCCTCCCAAAGCATCTGCCAGCCATTATCCCAGACGATCTGGTCAGTGATATTGTAGGCAATGCCGGCCTGCACGGCCGCGGCAAAGTCGAAGCGCTCATTCGTCGATGAACTTGCGGTCAGAGTTTGCGAAGTCGGCAGACCAGGACCGCTCACGCATGTTTGTGCCGGGAAATCCGCCGTTGCGCTGCAGGTTGCCGTTTCTGAAGAGTTTCGGCTTAATTTGCGCCATGTAAAGCCGGCGCCTCCGCCGATGTAAGGGGTGAAGCGCGTTCCGGTGGGAATATCATAGAGCAGGTTGAACAGACCAGTTGTCCGCGACAGCTTTACTGTGTCGTAGCGCTCGACGTTATAAGTGTTTGTATCCAAAAAATTCGACCGTGTGGTTTGGTATACGAGCACGCCTTTGTCCGTCAGCCGCTCGTCGGGCGAATAGTCGAAAACGACTTCAGCGCGGAGCGAAGGCGTGATGTAGCGACCGAAGCTGCCACTGAAAATTGGCGACGCACCAATATCGCCGCTGTCCTTCACCGGCATGTTGATGTCGCTATCTTTGATGGTCGCGCTTTGTGAGACGTTGGCGCCGATTGCGAGGCCGACGTACCAGTCGGAATCGGCATCGAACGTTGGAACCGGCGCGGGTGCCGGGACGGGGACCGGAACGCCGCCGCCCATGTCCTTGACGCCACCCCAGTCGGCCGCCCAGCCTGGCGCCGCTCCCGTGATAAGCGCGAGGCTCGCTAAAGCGAGCACTTTCGAAAACGTCATAGCCGCCTTTTCCCCCGCTGCACGCGAACGCGAAATGCGCCGCTCAGGACTCTGTTCAACGCTACGCGTGCGCTAACCGAGCCACAGGAGGGAAAGACGGCTTGCCGCGCGGCCCTGCCGGGATGCTTGCAGCAAAACGCCGTGGAACGAACCACACCGTTGGCATTACTCTCTACTTGAGAGCAGGCGCGAACTTACCCCTGCTCCCAGCCGTCTCTTCGGCGCGCGATGCGCGCCAACGCCCGACTAGTTCAGGTCGTAACGAAGACCGATACGGATCTGATGCGCCGTGACGTCTTTCACCTTGACGTCGTCAACTGAATTGCCGCTCCAGTCCGCCGCTCCGGTCTTGACGTCACCAAGATAGAGGAAGCGATATCCGACATCGAGATAGAGTGCGTTGCCGCTGCTGACGGCCACAGGCTCGTCCTTCAGGCCACCGACGTAACGCGTTTCGCCGCCGCGAAGACGCCATGCAAATCCGGCCATACCTGCCGCGGCAAAACTGTTGCTCGATCCGCCGTCAATCGTCCCACTGCAGCCGCAGTCCGGATCAATCGTTCCGCTCGATGTTTCGTTGTGCGCGAAGCCGATACCGCCACCGATGTAGGGCATGAAGCGGCCGCCGCGATTGAGATCGTAATAGAGGTTGGCGAGCACGACGGTGCTGCTGAAGTTGAACTTCGCGTCGCCAACGTCGGTGCCGCACTGGCAGAGCGTGGTTTCCGTCGAAGCATCGAAGAGATGGTCGACCGTGATGTCACCGCGAAAGCCACGGCCAAAGTAACGTCCGATGCCGCCGCCGACGCTCCAAGCTCCGCCCATATCCGTGTCGTGCGCAGTGAAACCTTCGACGGTGATCCCAGGATTATTGTACCAGGCGTATCCGCCATCGGCGCGAAGATACCAACCGGAAGGTTCAGTTGCGGCGGGTGCCGCTATAGGCTCGTCCTTGAGGCCACCGAGGTCCGCAGCCGACGCACTCAGGACACTGCCGAGAACGAAGGCCGCGCCCAGAATCAGGATCTTGTGCGCGTTGAACATCTGTCATTTCCCTCTAGCACCGACACAACGCCTTTTGCGCGCTGCAGCGGGCACTGAAACCATTGGGACAATGCAGACGAAACGATTAAGGGACACTTAATCACCGTCGGGGATTGGCACGCCGTGACGTGCCGGAAAAGGCTAACGAAACGCAATCTCAGCCATCGTGCAGTTCGCGGAGAGCGATTAATCGGCCAGCCGGTCCGGCCGCACACGGATAAACGTTTCCTCGGGACGAGCCCGAGGATGACAAAACCAATTTAAGGCCGGACTCTAGGCTGCGGCAGCAGATTCTACGGCATCGACGATGTCGCCGACGATGGTCGACACGACCTGCTCGTCGTCGCCTTCCGCCATGACGCGAATGACGGGCTCGGTGCCCGATGGGCGAATGACGAGGCGGCCATTTTCACCAAGCTTGGCCTTTGCGCCTTCGATCGCTTTGACGACGCGCTTGTCATCGAGCGGTTTGCCGCTGCCGTATCGGACGTTGCGGAGGATTTGCGGCAGCGGATGAAAGCGATCGCAGACTTCCGACACGGTCTTTCCGGTCGAGACGACACAGGCCAGTATTTGCAGCGCCGACACGAGGCCGTCACCGGTCGTCGTGAAGTCCGACAGCACGATGTGGCCGGACTGCTCGCCGCCGACATTGAAGCCGTGCTTGCGCATGTGCTCGGTGACATAGCGATCCCCGACCGGCGTGCGCGCCATCGTGAGGCCAATCGATTTCAAATAGCGTTCGAGACCGAGATTGCTCATCACCGTCGCGACGATGCCGCCTGCCGTCAGCTGGCCGGAGCGAAGCCAGCTATCGGCGATGACCGCCATCAACTGGTCGCCGTTTACGATCCGGCCCTTCTCGTCGACGATGACGACGCGATCCGCGTCGCCATCGAGTCCGATACCGATATCGGCCCGGAATTCCTTGACTTTTTCGACCAGAAGCTCCGGCGCAGTCGAACCGCAGCTGAGATTGATGTTGAGGCCGTTCGGCTCGACGCCGATCTTGATCACTTCGGCGCCAAGCTCCCAAAGTGCCTCCGGCGCGACCTTGTAAGCGGCGCCGTTCGCGCAATCGATGACTATGCGGAGCCCCGCGAGGCGCAGATGTTTCGGCATCGTGCGCTTGGCGAATTCGATATAGCGCTCCTGCGCGCTTTCGACTCGCGTGGCGCGGCCGATACGGTCAGCTTCGACCAGCAGGCTTTTGGTGTCGGCGTCGATCAGATCCTCAATCTGGTGCTCCGTCTCGTCGGAGAGCTTGTAGCCGTCCGCGTCGAACAGCTTGATGCCGTTGTCGTTCGACGGATTATGCGATGCCGAGAGCATGACGCCGAGATCGGCGCGCAGCGAGCGGGTCAGCATCGCGACGGCGGGCGTCGGCATCGGCCCGAGAAGAAAGACGTCCATGCCGACCGAGGTAAAGCCCGACATCAACGCCGCTTCCAGCATATAGCCCGAGAGTCGCGTGTCCTTGCCGATGACCACGCGATGGCGATGGGTACCCGAGCGAAAGACGGTCCCGGCTGCCATGCCGACCTTCAACGCGATTTCCGACGTCATCGGATGACGGTTGGCTAAACCGCGAATACCGTCTGTCCCGAAATACCGGCGTGACATGTGATCTCCCGTCGTGGCCGTGCAGGAACGGCTGTTCCCAAAGTTCTGAATGCAAATATTGCGCAACACCGGTGGGGAGCGCCAGCCCATGCGCTGATTACGGGCCACACCGGCACCAGATCCCGCGATCATGCCACTTGGAAGGTTGAGCTAACGCAAATTTCCGAGCATTTTCCCCTGCGTTGTAGAGGCATAGTACGATCATGACGATTTCCGGAGCCCTTGGATAGGGCCACGGAATCGGCCCATAGGTCGGCTAACGCATTTGTGGCGTCTGCCGGCGGCGGCAAGAGGGTCAAGCCGGCATATCGAGGGGTAAAGGTTCTATGGCAGTGTTTCTGGCGGTCGCGAACCGCAAGGGCGGGGTCGGCAAGTCAACCGTTGCCGTGATGCTGGCGCACGCGCTTGCGGTGCATGGCGGCAAGCGGGTGCTGCTCATCGACCTCGATTCGCAGTGCAACGCCTCGCTGATCCTGATGGGCGGTCAGGGCTGGAACGAGGCGCGCAAGGCCGGAAAGACAATTGCCGACTATTTCTACGACCTGTTCGACGGCATTCCAGCCAATGCCCGCGACTACGTCTCAAAGAACGCCGGCGACGTTTCAGCGGCCAACGGCAAGCCGGCGCCGATCTCGCTGGTGCCGGGATCGCTGCTCTTGGAGGACATCCAGGGCGAGCTTTACTTGAAGCAGGCGAACCAAAGCAATGTTCCAGACGTTGTCGCGAACCGCGTTCGCGGCCGCATGGAAAGCCTCATCCGGCGCTTCGAGGGCGACTACGACGTCGTGATCCTCGACTGCGCGCCGGGGTTGTCGTTCGCGGCGCTGGCGGCGCTGAAGACTGCCGACAAGGTCATCGTTCCCTTCCGTCCGGACTATGTCTCGCAACTCGCGGTCGACCGCGTGGCCATGCTGATCGAGGACACCCGCAACCTCGACGACCTGGCGGAAATTCCGATCGAGGAGCGGCGCTATGCGTGCCTTGCAAACTACGTGCGTAATGACGACAAGGACTATATGATGATCGAGGAAATCAGCCTCGTGCATCCAGTATTGGAGACGTTCCTGCCGCAGCGTAACGGCATCGCCAACGCCTTCGATTATGTCGGGCAGCTTCGATCGATCGATACGAAATACTCGGATGCGGCCGGTGACGTGAAGGAACTTTACCAGGAAATCGCGCGGGTCATTGACAGCGTGGCCGCAAGCAAGAAGACCAAGGTTCCGGTTTCGTAAAAGCTACCAATCGAAAAGCGCATCGATCATGAGCAAAGGCACGCAGCTCTGGCCCGGCGATAAGATGCGCAGCTTTTTCAGCGCGCATATCCGGCGCGAGACGTCGCTTGACGATGCCGCGGCGGAGCGCCTCGCTGAGGCGCTGACAAAGGCGGTCAATCGCATGCTCGTCTGGAAAATGCCGGACGACGTTCGGCACACGGACAGGGTCGAGGCCGCGCCCGAGATCGCGGCTCGCCATGCACGCGCCGAAAATTTCAATCCGTATCTCTTCTCGGCCATTGTCGTTCTTGCGAAACAGGGCCGCGACGGGCTGATCAAGCGTCTCCAGGAAATCAAATCGGCGGAGAACCTCAGAGCCTTCGCGGAAGCGCAACACGTTCCGGTCGATGGCAAGCTCAGACGCCTGGACGACATCCGCAAAGCCATCGTGGCGGCGGCAGAGCAGCGCCTCGCGGATCGCAAGGCCGCCGCGAGCTGACCGTCGGGAACTCCACCGAGCCATGCAGCGTCGCTTTCGCTCGGGAGCGCGCTCTTCGGCTTTCGGGGCCCAGGTTTAGGCTTCGAGCCGCTCAGATCGGGTTGATCGGCCACAAGGCTTCCGGCGACTAACGGAGTTAGATATGCATAAATGCTTGGCATGAAACCGGGGACCGCGCGACAGGCCGCGGGGGGAGAAAGAGTGGAGACCACTCGTGATCATCAGCTTCAGCCGCCAGTTCATATTCCTCAAGACTCAGAAGACAGGTAGCACGAGCGTTGAGATCGCGCTCTCGGCGCTGTGCAGCCCAGACGACGTGCTGACACCGATCGCGCCGCACGAAGAGCAAATCCGCCAGCAGAACGGCCGCGCCGCACAGAATTTCCTAATCCCGCGCGATTTCCGGCCGTGGTGGGCGAGCGCTAGCGAAATACTGGGACTAAAGCGATTGTCGTCCGGCACGAGCTATTACAATCACATGTCGGCAACCGAGCTGCGGGCACGCATGGACCCCGCGCTTTTCGACAGCTTCAAGAAGGTGACCATTGTCCGCAATCCCTGGGACCGCGAGGTGTCGTTGTTCTACTGGCACACGCGAGCTTCGCAGGCGCCACAGGATTTCGGCAAGTTCGTCCGCCGGCGGCTGTCCAATCCGGAGCGCAAGACGTTCAAGCTTTATTCGATCGACGGACGAATCGTGGCGACGCACATCCTGCGCTACGAGACGCTAGCGAAGGATTATGACCGCTTTGTCCGCTCGCTCGGCATTGCCGATCCTGTGCCGCTCGGCAATGCCAAGGGAGCGTTCCGGCCGAATGGCGCGCGCAACTATCGCGACATGTATGATGACGCGACACGGGAGATCGTGCGGCAGCGCTACCGGCGGGAGATTGATACCTTCGGGTATTCGTTTTAGGGCGAGCGAGGCGGCGCAGGTGCTGCGGCGGCTAGGCGCTGGCGCGGGCCTTGCGCAACTCGGCTTTCGCCGCCCTGAGACCGCCGATCCTCTGGGCAGGGCATTCCGATTGCACGCTCAGGCGAGCCCCTTCTCGGTGCCCGCCGCACAGGCGCGCCAAACTTCGATCGCCTGCTTCGTTTCCTTGACGTCGTGCACGCGCAGAATCTGCACGCCTGCCGCGACGCCCGCGACCGCGCAGGCCAGGGAGCCGGGTACGCGGTCCTTCGCGTCGTCGACGTCACAGAGCTGACCGATCATCTTCTTGCGACTTGCACCCAGCAGAATGGGCACGCCCAGCCCGTGATAGAGCGGCAGGCCTGCCATGACTGCGACGTTGTGGTGAAGGTGCTTGCCGAAGCCGACGCCGGGGTCGGCGACGATCTTCGATTTTGGAATCCCGGCAGCGACGCACGCCTGCACGCGACTTTCGAGATAATCGAACACATCGAGCACGACATCATCGTACTGAGGATTGTCGTTCATCGTTTTCGGATCGCCTTGCGCGTGCATCACGATCACGGGCAGTCCCGCTTCAGCCGCGACGGCGAGCGAATCCCGATCGTGCGTAAACGCCGAGACATCATTCAAGATGTCGGCTCCAGCAGCTGCGGCGCGGCGCATCACCTCGGCCTTGCGGGTATCTATCGAAATCACGGCGCCTGTCTTGGCGCGCAAACCTTCGATAACAGGGATGACGCGCCGCAGCTCTTCCTCAACCGGAACGAGGTCGGACTGTGGGCGTGTGCTCTCGCCGCCGATGTCGAGAATATCGGCGCCTTCCGCCACAAGCTCCAGTCCATGGGCAATCGCTTTTTCGGCACTCATATGCTCGCCGCCGTCCGAGAAGCTGTCCGGGGTGACATTGACGATGCCCATAAGTCTCGGCCGGTCGAGCGACAGTCCGGCGATCCGCGGCCGCTGCGAGGAAAGCTCCTCGAGAATGTCGGCGGCGGCTAAAGCTTCGCGCCCCCAGTCACCGCTGAACGCATCGCCCAGTACGATCGTGCGCCGCTTCGTCTCGGGCGACGCCCGCGTCAACACATCCAATGCCGCGAACGACAGCCGTCCGCCGGCGAGTGGCAGCCCTCTCCATTCGGGAATTTCGGCCTCGTCGACCGCGCGGCGGCGCCCGGTGCGATCCCAGAAGATCGCCGTAGGCTGGAGATAGATCGAGCGCTTCATTGCTGAGGGTTTCCGTCGGTGTCGAGATTCTTACGCGGCTTAGTGAGAAAAGGAATTTGATAGTTCGCCTGGATCTTCACCCCACCCCTAACCCCGCCCCGTCAAGGGGAGGGGAATAAGAGCAAGGGCATCCATTATCCGCAATCCGTACACGCTTCAGCGATCCTTCCTGGATAAGCGAGGGCAGGTGGGTGGGAGCGAGTTGGCACCGCGCTCCGATATTGGCGGCGGCAACCGCAAACGAAAGCGGCCGCGAAGCTAACGCGGCCGCTCGATGATTGATAGCGTGTTGTGGCGAGAGACTTAGCCCTGCGGCTGCGGTTCCGGTCCGATGTCGATGCCGCCGGTCGACTCGCCACGCGGGCGTGGCGGCTGGCGGCCAGCGGACGGCACGGCCGATCCGGCGGGGCCCTTCGAGCCATCGTCATCATCACGGCGAGCGATCTTCTCGCCGCGCATGATAGCCTGACATTCCTCACCCGTGATCGTCTCGTATTCCATGAGCGCCTGCGCCATGGCCTCGAGCTCGGCTTTATGCTTCGTCAGCACTTCCCAAGCGGTATTCTGCCCCGCGGTCACGATGCGGCGTGTCTCTTCATCGATGAGCTTGGCGGTTTCCTCACTCATATTCTTCTGTTGCGTGATCGAATGCCCGAGGAACACTTCCTGCGAGTTTTCCGAATAGAGCAGCGGGCCAAGCTTGTCGCTCATGCCCCATTCCGTGACCATGCGCTTGGCGATACCGGTCGCTTGGCTGATGTCGCTCGACGCTCCGGTATTCAAGTGCTCGCGGCCGTAGATGATCTGCTCGGCGACGCGGCCGCCGAAGGCCATCGCGATCTTGCCTTCGCACCATTGCTTCGAATAGCTGAGGCGATCACGCTCCGGCAAACTCATCGTGACGCCCAGCGCCCGACCGCGCGGAATGATCGTCACCTTGTGCAGCGGATCGTTGCCCGGCACGACGAGGTTGACGATCGCGTGGCCCGCTTCGTGGTAGGCGGTCGCGAGCTTTTCTTCCTCCGTCATGGCCATGGTCTTGCGCTCGGCGCCCATCATGACCTTGTCTTTGGAATCCTCGAACTCGGCCTGCGTGACGAGCCGCTTGTTGCGGCGCGCGGCGAGCAAAGCCGCCTCGTTGACGAGGTTCGCAAGATCGGCGCCCGAGAAGCCCGGCGTACCGCGTGCGATGACCTTCGGATCGACGTCCGGTGCCAACGGCACTTTCTTCATATGGACGCGCAGGATCTTCTCGCGGCCGATCACATCCGGGTTCGGCACGACGATCTGTCGATCGAAACGGCCGGGCCGCAGCAATGCGGGATCAAGAACGTCGGGGCGGTTCGTCGCCGCGATGATGATGATGCCTTCGTTGGCTTCGAAGCCATCCATCTCGACGAGCAACTGGTTGAGCGTCTGCTCGCGCTCGTCGTTGCCGCCGCCGAGGCCGGCGCCGCGATGACGGCCGACGGCATCGATTTCGTCGATGAAGATAATGCAGGGCGCATTTTTCTTCGCCTGCTCGAACATGTCGCGGACGCGGCTCGCACCGACGCCGACGAACATTTCGACGAAGTCGGAGCCCGAGATCGTGAAGAAGGGCACGTTGGCTTCGCCCGCGACGGCGCGCGCGATGAGCGTCTTACCCGTGCCGGGAGGGCCGACGAGCAGACAGCCGCGCGGGATGCGTCCGCCCAGGCGCTGGAATTTCTGGGGATCGCGAAGGAACTCGACGATCTCTTCGAGATCGGCTTTCGCTTCGTCGACACCGGCGACGTCTTCAAACGTGACACGGCCGTGACGCTCGGTCAAAAGCTTGGCGCGCGACTTGCCGAAACCCATGGCGCGCCCCGAGCCAGACTGCATCTGGCGCATGAAAAAGATCCAGACGCCGATCAGCAACAGCATCGGGAACCAGCTCAGCAGGATGCTCGTGATCGACTGCACTTCGTCCTCTGCGGGCCGCGCTTTGAACTTCACACCCTTGTCGCGCAGACGGGTGACGAGATTCGGATCCTCGGGCGCATAGGTCGAGAATGCCGCTTCGCTTCCCGATGCATCACGCCTCGTGCCGGTGATACGATTACCGGCAATAACAGCTTCCGACACAGTACCTTTATCGACTGCGTCAAGGAATTCCGAATATTGAATCTCGTTAGTGTGCCTGGACTGGCTCGGATTGCTCACCAAATTATACAGGGCGAGCAGAAGGACGAACAGCGCCGCCCAGATCGCAAGTTTCTGATAATTAGGGTTCATTTGGCTCCCTGCTGACGCCAGTCACGCGGATAGCGCACTGGGCTCCGGCGGCGCTCGGTGCCGGATTGCCTGCTTAACATAGGGGGCTCGGCACATCCGCACAAGTTCAGCCATGACCCGAGGTCGTCGCTGCGCCTGCAGCATGCCTATAAATCCTTAATAAGCAGCGGACAGCGCCAAAGCCTTAAGCTCACACCCTGCTTCCAAGAATGGCGCTTCGGACGCAACTGCGAAAGGCGCGAGCGACGGCACCGCGACCAAATCGTCATCCTTCCAGAACGACGGAAGGGCATGCACTGCCCGTGCCGGCGGTCGACGACCGGGGATAAGGCGGCCGGCAATCACCAAGTAATTTTCCTGGCCGAGCGGCCTTACTCGGACAGGGCCGATCGCTTCCGGCACCCGACGGACGATGAACCGCCGGTCCCAGGTCCGGCTTTCGCCGGGGACGAGCAAGAGATCAGGCTGGGCGAGCCGGCCGGCCTCGCGCCAGACACGGATGAAGCGGCTGCCGCTCGAAACCATGGCGCCGCCGAGCGTCGCGGTGCTTTTTTCTTCCGCCTGAAGCCTGGCCGCGAGATCTTCGATCTCGGAGAGCTCAGGCCTTTCGCTGGCGCCGCCGTAGCGCGCGATGAGGCGAGCGAGGAGCCTCTGGCGAAGCAGGGTTGGCCCTTCGCGGAAGGCTTCCCGGTCGAAGGCCGCAAAGACTTCGTTGCCAAACGACAGAGCGAGTGTCGCGGTGAAGCGTTCTTCAGCGTAATGCAAAGCTGCCTCGGCGTCGCCGAGACGCCGCGCCGATGTTGCAAGGGCCGCGGCTGAAATTCCAGTGGCTACCAAGGCGGGCAGCAGCGCGTGCCGAATGCGCGCACGCTCGTAGCGAGAATCCTTGTTGGTCGGATCGTCGACACATGGAACACCGCGTGCTTCAAGCGTCGCGATGAGGCGCGATTTTGGAAACGGCAGAAGCGGCCGCAGAAGTCGGACGGTCGAACCTTCGAGCAGGGCGCGCTCGGCCGGCATTGCAGAGAGTCCGGTAACGCCCGCCCCTCGTGCGAGGCGCATGGCGAACGTCTCAGCCTGATCGTCGAGATGATGCGCCGTGACGACTGCGACGGTGCTTGCAGCCAGGCTTCGCGCATGCGCTTCGAGCAGCCGATAGCGGGCCTGCCGCGCGGCATCGGGAATACCGCTCAGAGGCTTCTCGTCAGTCCACGGCAAGGTAGCGTGCGGCAATCCAAGGCGAAGCGACTCGCGGGCTACAAACCCAGCCTCCCGGGAAGCTTCGGGCCGCAAGCGATGATCGACTGTTGCGGCGGAGAGCGATGGCAGCGCACCATTCCGGCGCTGACGCCATTCGGCCGCGAGGACGAGCAGCGCCATGCTATCCGGCCCACCGGAAACGGCCAGAACGACGTGATCAAACTTCGCGAGCTGCTCGAAAGCGGCGTCCGCTTCGATTGGTGCAACCGGCACCTGCGCATCGCGTGGCATCGTTTTTCACCACTACTTTATATTACTCTATTGGCACCCAACGCGCTGGCGTTCGCTTTGCGCACGCGCCTTGACACTTTGAGGGGCCGTCGGAAATTTAGACGCCAATTCGGCGAACGATGAGCAAGCGGCATCCTTCTGGCCGAGGCGATCGAGCGACATCGCGAGCTTCAGCAGGCTGTCCGGCGCCTTGGCGCTTTGGGCATAGGATTGATAGCCCTTCAGGAAGGCGCTCGCAGCAGCCTTGTATTGGCCGCGTACGAAATGTGTCTCGCCGAGCCAGTATTGCGCGTTGCCTGAGAGCGAGTCGTTCGGAAACTTCTTCAAAAATTCGTCGAATGCCGCTTCGGCGGCGCCATAATCGCGCTGCAGGAGATAGCCGTAGGCCGTCTCATAGAGTTGTTTGGGGTCGTTGCTCGACGTGCTGGCTGGAGCCAACGCGGCCGTCGCGACGGTTGCTGGCGCCGGTACGGCACCTGTCTGGCCTACGGCGCCGGGGGGGGCTTCTGGAGAATGCGCGCCGTCGCTGTTCAGAAGACCGCCGATGGCATCGTTGCCAGTCGCGACCGTCGTCGAGCCGAAGCCTGGGTTCGGCGCCGTGGGGGGTTGTGCTTGCGGATGTGCTTCCTGGCCCGCTAGCGCCGTGTCGGAGGAGGCCGGAATGTCGGAACGACGCGGCGTGCCGCCGAGGCTTCGCACCTGATCGGACAGTTGCTGAACCTGGGCCGTCAATGCGCGGACCTGTGTCTCGAGTCCTTCGATGCGCGCGGCATCACCATCGCCTCCAGCCGTCGACGCCGGAAATGGCGCGGGTGCCGAACCGCCGCTCTTCGCTAGCGTCTCAAGCGTTCCGACGACGACCTGCATGTCGACAAGTTGTTCTTCGAGCGATCGGACACGTGCCTGCAATCCGCTCTCTCCGGTAGCAGCCGCGGCACTTCCCTTTGCCGCCTTCTCGTTCGATTGGGCAAACACCGGCGTTGCCGCCAGAAGCAATGCGACTGCTGCTGCGGAAATTCCGAATCCGACTGGAATCCGTTTGCGCTTAGCCATGCCCCGGCCTTGCTCCGTATGATTCGATAAAGCCAATGATTTCGATATCGACACAGACCCTATCACGGCCATGCGTCTATCAAACTGTCTCGTGCGCCCGATATTGGGCAAAATCAAATGAAGAGTCATGGGCTTCCCCCGCCGATGCGGCAATTGCGGCAAAGCCGCGTCCGCTCACTGCGCTACTTGCCCCGTCTCAACCGCGCGCCCCAACGATGATTTGGTAGTCCGTGCCGCTGGAGATTGCATGCTTGACCGTATCGGGTCCTGGTCACGGAGGTCGTTAATAAAAACTTCGGCATTCCGATTCTGCGCCCGGCACAAAGACGTCGAGCAGACCGCGACTTTGTCGTCGTTGCCGGTCGGTCTCAGTTCGATCCGGCTCGGATCGAGTCCCGCCGCAACGAGACGATCACGCACGGCCTCAGCCCGCTGCGTGGACAGAAGTTGCGCCGATCTTCGGTCGCCGCCATCGTCGGAGCGGCCGATCACCGTGACCGTAAGGTTCGGCCGGACTTTCAGCCAGCGCGCTTGATTTTCGATGATGCTGCACGCGCGACCGCCGAGCGTCGCGCTGCTTTCCGCGAAAAAGACGCGATCTCCGACGCTGACGAGGAAAGCATGGCGATACTCGGCCGTTCGCTCGGCTTCATCGGCGCGGATCGCGGCGCGGTCTTCTTCAGTGCCGCCATTGGTATCGAGGGCCGATAAAGCTCGCCGCGCGCGTGAAGCTTCGGGCGAACTCGGAAATACCGAAATGAGCTTCTGGAAAAGCCGGCGCGCGGAATCGACTGCGTGATCGGACGCTGCGTCCAGGCCGTCAACGAGGAGTTCTGCAGCGGTCTCACCATTGGGACCGTCGTCATCGTTCTGCGCGAACGTCGGCAAAGGCAATGCGACCATGACGGCGAGCACCGCCGACACGACGCCAATCACGACACTTGAAGACCGCAATTTGTACATTTAACGGGGGCGCAAGTATTCCGACTTCGCGCCCGTTATGGTCGGCCAATCAGGCTAAACTTTGCCAAATTAAGGCCAATCGAAAGCAATTCGCGCGTGTGGCTAATTTAAACCAATCGAGCGCGCCGACCCGAATAGCGGGATTTAGCGCTGGCTTACGACGCCGCCGCTGTTCAGCACGGTCTGGGCACGCCGGTTCTGCGACCAGCAGGAAATATCGTTGCAAACAGCCACCGGACGTTCCTTGCCATACGAGATCGTGCGGATCCGGGCGCCGTTGACGCCATGCTGCGACAGGAAGTTGCGCACGGTCGTAGCGCGGCGTGCACCGAGGGCGATGTTGTATTCGCGCGTGCCCCGCTCGTCGGCATGACCCTCGATCGTAATCGCGTATTGGGAATACTGCTGCAGCCACTGCGCCTGCTTGGTCAGTGTCTGCTGCGCTTCTGGCGTCAAGTCGATCGAGTCTGTCGAGAAGTAGACGATGTCGCCGACGTTCTGACTGAAGTCGCGCTGAGACCCGGGAGTCGCCGCGCCGTATTTGCCGCTCAATGCATCCGGCTGCAGTTCCTTGTTGCTCGCGCACGCACCGACAGTCGCTGCGAGAATCGAAACGGCGGCGAGGCGCAGCCACATGCTCCGCGCAATCGATGCCAGCATTTCGTTTATCCCTTTCGTCTCGACCGCAACTCTCGAGCAAGCCAGATAGCGTTCAATCCGCTCCGCAAGAGGCCATCTTTGTTGCGTCAGCGTTTAGTGGAACGTTCAGCCGAAAATATGGCCAATTCCGCGGATTCACAGCGATTTCATATGCATCGAATGCCAACGCAATTGTTAAGCGCAGCGAGACCGTCAGCCGACCCAACGATTTGTAACATCGCGGATTTGCGGTGCACGTGCGACCAATTCGATTCCACAGAATTTTCCCACACGCAAAATGTGGTCATTCCGGGAGCACAATTCGGACGCGGTTCCTACAGAAAACACCGGTCCGGTTGCGGACATCCAAAAGCTCAAGACCGAGATGGTGGCGAGGAAATCGCCAACAACTCGGTCTTGAAGTTCGGTATGAAAAACGCAGTACTCAGAAGCCAAGCAGCACTTAGCGCACTGCCTGCTCCGAAGCGGCCGGACCGCCGAGCTTCATTGGCTGATGCTCAACTTCTTTCCGGCATGCGCCGACAGCAACAGCAACTAAAACTGCAGCAAGAACGATTGCGCTCTTCATGAGTAGTCTCCTTTGAGTTCCAAACAGTCCGCTATTAGCGAACGGCCTGGCTGCTTGCGGTGGGACCGCCGAGCTTCAAAGGAACATGCTCAGCTTCGCGACGGCATGCGCTAACCGCAATAGCCGCTGCTACGACTGACAAAAGGATCAGCCCCTTCACACCCTGCATGGTCATATCTCCTGATACGATTCCGGCAAAAGCCGTACTCTGGGGTACCGGGCGGGCGTCTGGCGATCAAGGAGAGAGGCGGCAAACGCCAAGTTTTCCAATCCGATAGATGCGAAAATGCAACGACGACGCGTGTGGGAAAGTCAACACTTTTCCGATTGCCCAAATAGCGCCCAACCCCTTGTTTTAAGCATATTATTTTGCTCGTTTCGAAGCCCGCTTCGATCTCCGGAGACATGCGTTCGTAAAGAAGGTGTTAATTTAGAAGCGGTGACCAGGCGGGGTCCGAGGCGAAGGATGGAGTCGTGACCTGGCGCTCATTAAAGCCGGTGATGTCGACCGAATAAATCTTCGGTCCGCCGTTCGTCGACTGGGAATCGCGCCAGAACATCACCACCCGGCCGTTGGGGGCCCAGGTCGGGCCTTCATTATGGAAGCCTTCGGTCAGGACGCGTTCCCCGGAGCCATCAGGCTTCATCACGCCGATCAAGAACTGGCCGCCGGTCTGCTCGGTAAAGGCGATGTAATCCCCTCGTGGCGACCAGACCGGTGTCGAATAGCTGCCGCCGCCCTGAGAGATCGGGTGTGCTCCCGACCCGTCCGCATTCATAACGTACAAGCGCTGCGCCCCATCGCGGTCGCTTTCGAACACGATCTGGCGGCCATCCGGGGAGTAGCTCGGACTGGTGTCGATGCCGTTCGACTCGGTCAGTCGGCGCGACTGCCGCGTCCTCAGGTCCATCTCGTAGATGCTGGAGCGGCCATCCGGCGTCCCGAGACTCATAACGACCCTTTGTCCGTCAGGTGAGAATCGCGGCGCGAACGTCATACCCGGGAAATCGCCGACAAGCTCTCGCCGACCGGTCTCGAGGTTCATGATGAAAACCTTCGGCTGGTCGGACGTGTATGACATGTAGGTGATTTCCTGATTCGTCGGCGAGAACCTCGGCGTCAGGACGAGTTCCTTGCCTTGCGTCAGAAGGCGCACATTGGCGCCGTCCTGGTCCATGATTGCGAGCCGTTTGACGCGGTTCTGCGCCGGCCCCGTCTCGTCGACGAAGACAATGCGCGTATCGAAGTAGCCCTTTTCGCCGGTCAGCCGCTCATAGACGCTGTCTGCGATCATGTGCGCGATACGCCGCCAGTTCTGCGCGGATGTTGAAAATCGCTGGCCGGCGAGCTGCTTCCCGCTCGCGACGTCCCACAGCCGGAACTCGGCGCCGACCCGGCCGTCACCGGCATTGACAACACGCCCGACGACGAGCGCATCGGCCTGCACGGACCGCCAGTCGCCGAACCGCGGCACCGCGTTGATGTCTCTGATTTGCTCCAGGAACGACGCGCGGTCGAGGGGGCGGAATAGCCCCGAGCGTTCGAGATCGGCCTGCAGCACGTCCGAGACGTTACCTGCGAGCTGCGGATCGTCACCGACGAACAACGGGATCGCTATGGGGATTGGAGCGATCGTTCCTTCCGTCTGCGTCCCTTTGAGTTGTGCCAGCGCCCGTGTCGCCAAACCACAATCGAGCGTAAGCCCGACGGCAATCAGACAGATGAAGGCAAGCGCGTGCTGTAGGGGATTTTTCCGGCTCATGCTTGATGTCTCATCTGTCAATCGTTGGTCATTTCGAATGGTGCTTCGCTTCGCGGTCGAATGAAGCAACTTTTTGGCGTTTACAACATTTGGCGCGGATCGAAAGTCCAGTCGACGATCTTCCACGCATTGTATTTGTCGGGCGGCAATCTGAACGGCGCGCACATCCTTACGGCCCGGAGAGCAGCTTCCGTGTAGACTTGCCCCGCCGTGGTCGATGGTGCCGATGTGACACGAGGCTCGCCCGCGAGGCTACCGTCGGGGTTCATTTCCCAGTGCAATTCGACAACCGGAACCTCCTCGCCGCCGCCGGTGCCGGGCGGCCGCCAGCAACCGTTGAGCTGCGACTTGAGCATTCCCTTCAGCAAATCCTGCTCGCGCGCCGATAACACCGTATCGGTGCCGGTGGCCGTTCCCGCTTCCCTGCCGGTTTTATCGGCAGTCGTGCTTGAGCCCGCGGCCTGCTGACCTTTCTTCCGCGGATCCTTATCGAGCAGCGCTTTCGGAGGTGCGTCATCCGGCGATTTATCGAGGATCGAAGCGATCCTGCTCGGATCGAATTTTTTCTTTGCCGCCTCAGCCTTTTTCCTGGCTTCTTCCTGCTTCTTTTTTTTCAGCTCAGCGGCGCGCTTCTTTTTCGCGGCCTCCTCGGCTTTTTTCTTGGCTTCTTCTTCGGCTTTTTTCTTTGCCTCGTCCTCAGCCTTTTTCTTGGCTTCCTCTTCGGCCTGCTTCTTGGCTTCCTCAGCCTTGCGCTCATCCTCGAGCTTCTGCTCCAGGAGCTTCTTGTCGTCGGGCGTGGGTCCGGGTGCAGGCTCAGGCGGCGGGGGCGGTTCCTCCAGCTTTTTGGCGATCGGATCGGGCTTCACCTGCTCGGCTGCTTTCGGAGGTTCGGCAGGCGGAGGAGGTTCTGCCTCGGGCGGCGGCTCGGCCTTGGCGACTTCCTGCTCCTGCGGCGGTGGAGGAGGCGGGGGCGCGGCGTTGCTCGGCTTTGCGGTGTCGTTCTTGCTGTCGTCGGGCTTTGGTTCTTCCTTAGCCTTCGTCTCGAGATTTTTCGCGTCCTCGCTGCCTTGTTTCAGGCGCAGGAATTCCGACGGCGTGATGATGTCGGCAGCGATCGCCGGCGTGTCAGGCGTCAGCTCCGGAACAGAGCGCATGGAAAACAGCGCCCATCCGAGAAGCGCGGCGTGGAAAGTTAAGGACAGGACAAGTCCGAAGGGCACCGCTAAGTGCCTCCCTTCTCCTGATCGAGAACGAACGACAGCTTTTTGAATCCACCGTCGTTGATGCGCCCCATCACTTTCATTACGACGCCGTACGGAACGCCTCTATCGCCGCGCACGAAAATCGTCTCGTCGTAACCGTTCTTCGCAATGGCCTTGAGCTTGGTCGCGAGGTCGTCGAGACTGATCTGCGTATCGCCGATGAAGACGTCACCGTTGACCTTCACCGTGACGGCGAGCGGTTCCTGCTTCGGCGTCGGAATCTGCTGTCCCTTCGCCTCCGGAAGGTCGACCGGAATGCCGACTTGCAGAAGCGGCGCGGCGACCATGAAAATGATCAAGAGCACAAGCATCACGTCGACCATCGGCGTGACGTTGATTTCGCTCATCGGCGCGTTGCGGCCGCGGCGTCTGCGACCGCGCCCACCGCCACCACCGCCTACTTTTATGCTTGCACCCATGTGATCAGGTCCTCACGTCGATCTGACGCGATACGATCGCGGCGAACTCGTCGGAAAAGGCGTAGAGACGCTGAGAGATCGCAGAGGAATCGGCGGAAAATTTGTTATAAAAAACGACGGCCGGAATAGCCGCCATAAGTCCGAGCGCGGTTGCAAAAAGCGCCTCTGCGATACCCGGCGCAACGACGGCAAGAGACGTATTCTTCGATACGGCGATCGACTGGAAACTCGTCATGATGCCCCAGACGGTGCCGAAAAGACCGACGAACGGCGCCGTCGAGCCGACGGTCGCGAGAAAGAGCAGACGGCGGTCGAGGCGCTCCATTTCGCGGCTGATCGTAACGTCCATCACCTTCTCGACGCGAAGCTGAATGCCGCCGAGGGCACGAATGTTGCCTTCGACGGAGCGCTTCCATTCGCGCATCGCGGCGACAAACAATGCAGCCATCGTGATCGTGCGTCCGCGCGAGAGATTTGCATAAAGCTCATCGAGCGACTGACCGGACCAGAAGAGCTGCTCGAAACGATCGCTCTCAACGCGCGCACGGCGGAACGCGAGAAGCTTCTCGAAAATGATTGCCCAAGACCAAACAGAGGCGAGCCCTAATCCCGTCATCACGATTTTGACGACGATACTGGCCTGCATGAACAGTTCGATGAAGGAAAACCCGGCTGCATTGACCGGAGCAACGACGCCTTGAGCGACATCCGCAGGATTCATTTCACCATCCATGTCGAAGAACTGCAGAGCTCTGTTGGAGCGCGCATGAGATTAACGGTCAGGAAGCGTCGGCGATCGCGCGCCGCGGGCTCGCTCGCGATTGCGTTTTGACGGTGTAATGACGTTCATCCCGACAGCCATGCCCCGCCGCATGCGCTTCTCTTAGAACAGAGCTTTCGCCGCGCAATATGACCAAACAAGGGCTCCCCTACCGCAGTCCTGATGGCGCACGCTGCGGTTTATCCACGTAAAATGTGCGACGAAACCTCTCCCTCGCGCTGCGCGGCGGCCGACGCCCGGCCTGCGCCCCGAATCAACGACCGCTTCTTCCCAGTGGCCGATATCGACGACTCGTGCACTCTATTTCAGCAGTTGACTAATATTTATGCATTTCGCATTGCAAAATGACAATAACACGCTGATTTCCTAGCGTTGATTCTGCCTTCATGTGCAGCGCATTGGACGCACCGCATCATCGAATTTTGTTTTCATGTTACGAAAAAAAGTTGACTAGGAGCCAACTAATACGCGAGTTGATAGTAGCTCGGGCAATCAGGCAAAGTGCCACACTTCGCCCTCGCCGGGGTTCAAATTTGCAATCAGAAAAAAGACCTCTTTCCGTTCACGTTGGATGACAGGGAAACGCCAATGCAAAAGGAAAATCCTCACGCAGATCCACGAATAGCCAAGTTGTTTTCCGGGGACCGTAACTGGTCGCTGGTCGCAGTTGCCGTCCTATGGGCGCTCTATGCCTTCGTCTTCTTTGAAACGAAGGACTACCTGGGCGATCCGCAGGTTGGTTGGACGCTCGCGATATTTGGCGGGCTTGTCGTCTTATTCAATACCGCAGCCATTTTGGCGATGGTCGCGCACCTCAGTGAGGAGCGTGAAGAAATTTACGGGCTAGATCTGCATTACATCGATCTGGCGAAGAAAAAATCTTATAGTTGATAGGTGGTACCGTGGAAAAGCCTCACTACGAACCTCCAAAGCAATCTGCTCTCGGCCAGCTCTTCGACAGTTTGTTCCTGCTCGTCCTCGTGCTTGCCGCACTTTTCACTCCTCTCTACTTGAAACTAGCTGGTGGCGGCAAAATCGAGCTGCCCCTTGCGGACAAATCGACGTGGGCCGGTCTCGGCCAGAATGCAGCGCAAGCCGCGCAGTGGGAGAAGCTCGGTTTCCATCCGGACACTGCTGCTCCGCTCATCACGTCACGGTTCGATTACAGCTTCAGCCCGCTCGAACTCGGCATCACCGCAGTCGTGGTGATCGGTTATTTCGTGCTGCTGTTTATGTTCTCGAAGCGGGAATACATCGAAGTGATCGAAGAACGCTTCGGCAGAAAGTGAGAGGCAGAGATGGACAATTGGCAACTCCTCGAATATGCGGCCTGGGCCCTCTCGGCTCTGCTTGGTCTCTACATGCTCTTTGACACGATCAAAACTAATCGCGCTTATAGCGAAGATCTCCTGACGTCTTCGCGTGAAGGCGAGATCGACGAAACGCTGGTCATTGACCCGCCACACCAAGGGGGACATCTATGAACCAGGCGACAGCCGTTCACGGAGAGAAGATTTCTCTTCTCCGCGTTCTAGGCCCAGCTCACGTGTGGGCATTGGGCGTCGGCATCGTGCTCGTCGGCGAGTACATGGGCTGGAACTTCGCAGTTGGCAAAGGCGGCGCAATTGCTGCCTTGATCGCCTGCTGGGCAGCCGGCCTGCTTTATACCTGCGTCGCCATGATCGACTCGGAAGTGACGTCCACCGTCGCTGCCGCCGGCGGTCAATATGCGCAGTCGAAACACATCATCGGACCGTTGATGGCGTTCAACGTCGGCCTCTATCTCGTGTTCGCATACACGATGCTCGAGGCGGCGAATGCCATCACGCTCGGCTACCTCGTCCAGACAGTCGGACAAATGGCCGGATTCGCCGAAGCGCATGACAAGCCGTTCATCGTCTTGACCATCATGTTTTTGGCCTGGCTCAACTACCGAGGTGTCTACGCGACCTTGACGGTGAATCTGATCCTCACCGCCATAGCGTTCATCGCCATCGTCATCCTGTTCACAGCAGTGAAGCCGTGGTCGACCGAATTGCTCAATCATAAGGAAATCCTGAATGGACTGCCTTATGGCTGGATCGGCGTCCTTGCATCGCTGCATTTCGGTCTCTGGTATTATCTTGGGATCGAAGGAACGTGTCAGGCTGCCGAAGAAGTCCGGTCACCAGCACGATCGCTGCCACTCGGAACGATGACCGGCATCATGACGCTGCTCATCGCGGCAACGATGACGTGGTATCTCTGCGCAGGTCTAATGCCATGGGAATACCTCGGCCAGGCAACGACGCCGCTCTTCGATGCCGCTCGGCTGACAAGCTCGATGCCGTTGATGGTGCTGCTGTTTGTCGGAACGATGTTCTCGACGCTGGCCTCGGCCAACGGCTGCATCAACGATGCTTCGCGAGCGTGGTTCTCGATGGGCCGCGACCGCTATCTGCCGACGTGGTTCGGCGCCGTGCATCCGAAGAACAGGACGCCCTTCCGGTCGATCGTGTTCCTGGTGCCTGTCGCGTTGATCTTCGCATACTTCGCGCCGCTTGATCAGGTCATCACCTTCTCGATCCTGTCCGGTCTGCTCGAATATACGTACATGTCGATCCAGGTGATCTTCTTCCGGCAGATGTGGCCGCTTGACTCGATCAAGCGCGGATACGTGCATCCGTTCCATCCGCTGCCGGCACTTGTGCTTCTGGCTATCTGCTCCACGACGTACTTCGCAGTGTTCCTCGGGTATGGCACCCAGCTCATCGCGATGATGGTGTTCTTCATCGTCGCTTCGCTGTGGTTCCATTTCCACCGCTACAAGTACGTCCGGCGCGGCGACCAGTTCACGATGAACTGGCCACGGCCAAGAGGTTACTGAGGTCCGCAACTCACAGGTGGCGCATTCTTTGCGATGCGTCACCTGTTTTTCGAGAGAGAACCGTTCATGCCTCTCATGCTTGCTGCTTTGCTGCTAGTCGCATCGGTCTCGATTCTTGTCTTTTTCGGCCGCCACGAGGCGCGCGTGGCCGCGGCCGCCCGTCATCGCATTCTCGATCCTTCCCTGAACGTCCTCGAGGCGGCCAAAGTCGAAATCGACGCTTGCGACTTTCCGAAGATGGAGGGGAAATTTCGTGGACGCTCATTCCGCGTCGCCCTCGTTCCCGACACGCTGACGTTTCGCCGGTTGCCACAGCTTTGGCTCGACGTCACGCTCAAGCGCAGCCTGCCAGTCGACGGCAGCGTCGCAATCCTCGTCCGGCAATCGGGCGCTGATTATTTTTCGCTGACCGATCACCTCAACGAACGGTTGGCGCCGCCTGAAAACTTTCCGGACGTGTGTCTGATCAAGGGCGACGGCCCGGGCGCCCGTCACATCCTCGACCGGATTGCTCCTTATGTGGCGAGTCTCCTTCGCGATCCTCACTTCAAGGAGATCGCCATTACACCGCGCGGCATCCGCATCATGCGCCAGCTTGCGGAAGGCAAGCGCGGCGACCACCTCATTCTGAGGCAAATCGTTTTCGAAGGCGCCCGGCTCAACCCCGAAGAGCTCGAGGACGTCATCGCTGCGGTACTCGAAATCGAGACTCTTCTTCTCAACGTCAAGCTGGTGTCTGCTGCATGAATGCACTGCAAGCCGAGCGCAAACCCATAAACCCGTATCTGGTTCTGGCTCTTGCGATTGTTCTTCCGGGCATGGGGCATGTTGCGATCGGCCAGCAACAGCGCGGCTTCATGTTCGCCATGTTTACGCTGCTGCTCGCGTTGCTCACTTGGCAAATCGCGCCCCCCGACCGTTCGATGATCGGGCGATCGGCACTGGGGCTATTCGTGTGGGCGCTTTCGATCCCAGACGCTTACCGTCTCGCGCGTGTGAACTGGGAGACTTGGAAGCGAAAGCATCCTTAGGCTTCGGCCTATTCCTTCGACTTCCGCGCCGCTAGCTCGCTTGCGTGTGCGCGAGGAAAGCATTGCGCACGGCGTCGCTCAAACGCAGCGGCTTCCCCGATACCGATATGAGAACCACCGTCACCTCGGCTTCGGCGATGCGCTTGCCGTCGCGAATGACCGTCTGAATGAGCGTGACGCTCGCGCCGCCAATCTCCTTGACGCGGGTTTCGACCTCGAGCAGGTCGTCCATGCGTGCGGGGCGGAAGAAGTCGAAGCTCATCCGACGAACGACGAACGCAGCCGGCTCGCGGTTTTCGGAGCCATCGATCAAGCGGCGCGCATCGGTTCCGAGCAGCCTCAGAAAGTCGGTGCGGCCTCGCTCGCAAAAACGCACGTACGATGCGTGATAGACGACACCGCCAGCGTCGGTATCTTCAAAATAGACGCGGACGGCAAGCACGTGGCGCTGCCCGCTGTCGTCGCGGATGAGGCGGCCCGCAAGATCCGGCCATTCACGGGCGGTCACGCTTCGCCTCCGCTGCCGAGCTCGATCATAACGATTTCAGGCGGCGACCCCAGCCTCACGGGCAAACTCGAACAGCCGAGGCCTCCCGAAACGATCAGATTGCGGCCCTTCTCGATTTTATGGCCGTAAACGTAACGCGATCCGAAGCGCGACGGCACCACGGGCGCAAAGCCGAATATACGAACCTGACCGCCGTGCGTATGGCCGGAAATAGTCAGCGAAACGCGATCTGGAACTTGCGGAAAAATATCCGGCTCGTGCGCCATCAGGACCACCGGAGCATCGTCGGTGACCTGCGCCAACGTGTGCGGAAGGTCGTCGACGCCCTGGTAGCGATAGCTATTTTTTGCGGCGAGTTCGTCGTCTTCGCCGGCGCGCAACCAGAACGCCCATTGATCACCCAGACCCGCGAGCCAGAACGGCTTGCCGTCTTTCTGCAGCCTGATCGCCTGGTTCTGATAAACCGGGATGCCCGCAGCCTCCAACGCAAGTCCGGCACGTGTCGGCCCGGCGCGCCGCTCCTGCACCGTCGCCTCATCCCACCAGTCGTGATTGCCGAGCACGGCATGCACGCCGAGAGGGGCTTTGAGACCAGCAAGTGCGGTCGCCCAACTGCCGGCGCGGACCGGCGTCGACAATCGCCCGAGGGTGCGGCCCACGACATAATCACCGAGCAACAGGATAGCATCCGGCTCGAGACTGTTCGTCTGGTCGACGATTGCCGCGACCCGATCTGTGGACATCCATGGCTCACAGACATGGAGATCCGCCAACACTGCCAAGCGCAAATTCAAACCTGGAGTCCAACCGGGAGGTGTCAACTGGTAAGGCGTCACGCGCTCATGGAACGACTCGGCGACGGCGTAGCTGCTTAGGGCCGTGGAGCCCAATCCCAATGCAGCAAGCATCTTCAACAGGTCGCGACGGCTGATCATAAGGAGTCTTCCGAAGAATGGCGGCGGCGCAATCTATGCGCCGAGCCGGACAGTCGTCCAACAATGCTGGCGAAAGCATGAATTTTGCCGCTCCGCGTGGCCGATAGCGTCGTTAAGTCTCGCCCCCGCCGTCATCAAAGATCGGCAAATCGGGAGTAGTCGTCCGAGCCGGACCGCTGACGCCAAGATGGCGGTAGGTTTTCAGAGTCAAAACCCGACCACGCGGCGTGCGGCTTATGAATCCTTGCTGCAGGAGAAATGGCTCGACGATTTCTTCGAGTGCGTCCCTGGGCTCGGAGAGCGCGGCGGCCAACGTTTCGATGCCCACCGGGCCGCCCTCGTAATTATTCAAGATACATCCAAGATAGCGATGATCGAGCGCGTCGAGGCCTTCGGCGTCGACCTCCAACATCTTCAGCGCTTTATCCGCGACCGCTGCGTTGACGACGACGGCGCCGTCGACAGCTGCAAAATCGCGCACGCGGCGAAGCAGACGCCCGGCGATGCGCGGCGTTCCGCGCGATCTCTTGGCGATCTCACGGGCGCCATCGCTCGACATGTTGGCGCCGAGCACACGAGCACCTCGCGAGACCACCTGCTCCAACTCGGGAACGGAATAGAAATTCAGCCGCACCGGAATGCCGAAGCGATCGCGCAGTGGATTGGTCAATAGTCCGGCGCGCGTCGTCGCACCGACGAGTGTGAATTTCGGAAGGTCTATCCTGACCGAACGCGCTGCGGGCCCCTCGCCGATCATCAGGTCGAGTTGGAAATCCTCCATCGCGGGATAGAGAATTTCTTCGACGGCCGGGTTCAGACGATGGATTTCGTCGATGAAGAGCACGTCGCGCTCTTCGAGGTTGGTCAGCAACGCCGCGAGGTCCCCGGCCTTCGAGATCACGGGGCCCGAGGTCGCGCGGAATCCGACACCCAGCTCCTTGGCCATAATCTGCGCCAGCGTCGTCTTGCCGAGGCCCGGCGGCCCCGCGAACAGCACATGGTCGAGCGCGTCGCCACGGCCGCGTGCCGCCGTGATGAAAATACGGAGATTGGCGCGCGCCTGCTCCTGGCCGATGAACTCGTCGAGCGACTGCGGGCGGATTGTCGCCTCGAAGGCGTCCACGTCCTTTCGCGCGCTGCTGACGAGCCGGTCGGTCATGGTTTGTTCGTGGGGCTATTCGGCGATGGCGTCAAGCCGAGCGTTCCAGTCGCCAACGACAAAGCGCAGCGCGGCCGCCAAGCAGATCAAGATTTTGGGGTTTCGAACAGAATACCGCCGGTGATCAGCAGCTTTCGCATGCCGATGGCAATGAGCCCGGCCAGAAATGCGAGAAAAGGCAATGCCCCGTGGGAGGTAAACGGAAATATGATTGCACCCGCCATAAAAGCCAACACGCCCGCAACGGCGGCATGCAGCCACGAATAAGACCCGTGTTGTAAGACAAACGGCGTCAGCCCGAGGGCCGCAACGGTCGAAGGAAGTGCGCTCCAGGCAAAAACGTCAATTGCGAACACACCGAGCGGGGGCATCGGCGCCTCGGGCATCAGAAATTCGGTTACCGGTCTTATGAGCGCCAATCCAATACAGACGAGGCTCGCGAAAAATGGCGCCGCCAGCGACGTGATCAGCACCATCCAGAGGACCCGTTGCCCGTTACCCACGTCGTTCACTTTCGCCTCAATCTGTTGTCGGCGACTCTATCGCGCCAGTTCTTTGAGAGCGCGTTTGATCAGCGCTGCCGTTTCGGCCGCATCGCCAAGCTCGCGCGCGGCAAGCGCGACCGCCGTGTTGGCCTGCGCCGGGTTGTAGCCGAGGTTTGTAAGTGCCGAGATCGACTCGGCGGCCGCGAGTCCAACAGGCGGCACGACGGTCGCGATGCTTCCGGCCGGCGCCGGAAGTCCGACGGCGGACAACGACGGCGTCTTATCCTTCAGCTCCGCGACGATACGCTGCGCGAGCTTTTTGCCGACACCGGGTGCTTCCTCGACCGCCGCCCAATTTCCAAGCGCTACAGCGTTCGCAAGCTCCTGCGGCCCAAGCACCCCGAGAACGCTCAGCGCGACCTTGGCGCCGACGCCCTGGATCGTCTGCAGCGTCCGGAACCAGCTGCGCTCGAATTCGCTCTGGAATCCGAACAGCCGGATCGCGTCCTCGCGCACGTGCGTGTCAATAGTGAGCGAAACGTCGTCGCCGGGCTTCAAATTACGTAGTGTCCGCGACGACGCCTGGACCTCGTAGCCGACGCCGTGCACGTCGACGACGAGAAAGCTCTCGCCGATGGCGTCGACCTTGCCTTTGAGCTTGCCGATCATGTGCCGACGACTTTCGCTGCGACCGAAGCGAGCCGCTGGCGGCTGGCGCGATGATGCGCGTGCGTGATCGCGATGGCGAGCGCATCGGCCTCGTCGGCGGATTCGAAGGTTGCCTTCGGGAGCAGGAACGAGATCATCGCCTGGATCTGCTGTTTTTCGGCGTGACCCGTGCCGGTCACGGATTTCTTGATCAGGTTCGGTGTGTATTCGGCGACGCGCAGGCCGAGCCGCGCGGGAGCCAGCAGCACGGCACCGCGGGCTTGCCCGAGCTTCAGCGTCGAGCGTGGGTTTTCGTTGACGAATGTCTCTTCGATCGCAGCTTCCGACGGGCTGAAGCTTTGGATGATGCTCGTCACGGCGTCGAAGAGCGCAGACAGGCGGTAAGCGAGATCGTCATCCTTGGGAGGCGTGATCACGCCGGAGGCCACGTAAATGAGACGCACGCCGTCGCTTTCGACGACACCCCAGCCCGTGCGCCGGAGGCCCGGGTCAAAACCGATGATGCGAATCGCTCGTCCATTCATGCATTCCGCATAGCACGAACCGCATAGGACGCCGACGGCGATGCGAGCAGCGGCGGCAATGGGGGTGGCTTCGTCGCATCAGCTACTTTGCCCGTCAAAATCGCGTCGAGAGCTTCGGCGACGTCGGGTTCGCGCCAGTAGCCGGTGTGGCCGCCTGGTCCCATCACGTGGTTATCGACGCGCAGCCCGGAGGGAGCCGTGACGCGGCCGCCGATGTAGTCGTCGACCCGATACAGGTTGATCCAGCACTTCAAGCGTGCCGCGATGCCGAGCGGGACGGGGCGCGAGGCGGCATATTCGTGGAAATACTTCTGGTAGATGGTCCCTAGCGGCGATCCAAAGGTCAAAAGAGCCGGGGCGGCATCGCCGAGCTCGGTGTACGTCGGACCGTTGTCGCGAAGATAGTCGTAGGCAACAACCGCGCCCTGGCTGTGCGCCAGGAAGATGACGCCGTCGTAGCCCTGGTGCTGGACGAAGGTTTTGAGAACGAGCTTCAGCCGTTCCTGGATGCGGGCGCGGCGCGGCCGCTCCGAGACAGGCCGGAATCTCGCCGGGATGAAGAAGAACGCGGCCTCAAGGCTTGGCCGGTAGTTGTGATCGATCAAGTCGCGGGCAATCTGTATAACGTTCGCGACGCGATGGCCGAACGACAAAGGCACGAGCAGCGCCGCGACGGCCGCCAGCGGCAGCACGAAACTTCGAAACGAGACGAATGCCGCGTTCGATTCCATTTCCGGTTGGAAGAAAACGAACGTGAGAACGATCACGAACGCGCCGATCAGTAGCCCGACCAGCCACGGGCTGAATAAAAGACGTGGCATGGTCCGAGCCGTATGCTCGAGATCATCGAGGCCGGCGCGGGCGCGATAACGCCGGATGCGCATCACGAGCCAGGCCCCAACCAAGAAAGCCATGACCGTCAGGGCCGCCGCCGCGTAGATGAACTTGAAGCGCGCAATCCACTCGAGCTTCAGGTCCGGCACCTGCAAATACGGGAGGATCGGATTGTCGACGGCGATCTTCTTGTCGCGAACGGCGCTTAGAACTGCATTGCGGATGGCCTGCAGCGATGATCCCGTCTCGGCGCGCGTCAGCATCGTGTAGATGATCGTGACAACGAGCGTCGTCCACAACAAGAACTGCATGATCAGGATGCCGACGCTTGTCGAGAGCGCTGCGAGCCGCGACGGATCGCCGGAACGCCGCTTACCGCCCAGCGCGGTGAACAACAGGCAGGTCGCAACAAGGATCAAGGCGCCCCAGAAGCGCCAGCCGTAGATGATGACGCGATAGAGTCCATTGACGTAGCATGCGGCAAGGGGATCGGTCGGCAGACAATTGCTCGTCGCCATCGCAATCTGGGGGCCACGGACTTTCAGCGGCGGGAAGAGATCGGTCATCGGAATCAGAGCGCCGTTCGCCGCCAGCACGACAAGCGCCGCACTCGTGAAGACCAGCCAGAATGCCGCGTCGTACCAGGAGTAGTCCTGGCCCTTGACGATGCGGTAGCCGAGATAGAGTCCGACACCGCACAAGGCGGTCTGCACGATGATAAATTGAATCCCGGCATCAAAGCGATCGATGCCGAGCCATTTCGGCTCATAGAGGTAGACTGCGCAGATCAGAGAGGTCGCGACGGTCAGCGCAGCGATCGGACCGCGCAGAAGCCAGGCCGCGAACCAGAGGACCGAGCGCACGATGACGGCCACGATTCCGAGCGAGCGCGAGAGCATCGCGTCGACGAGGTGATGCGATTCAAAGATAACCCGGAAAAGTCCAAGCAGCGTATCGAGGCGGCCGGACCCCATCGCGGTCAAATCCGCTAAATGAACTTCGACGGCTTCGATATCGACGCCGCTCGTGTGGCGGCCGCCCCTGCGAATGACCGGAAACACCGGCGCGGGGTCGTCAACGCCGGGCTCCGAAACGCGATTGAACTCGTTCGCCGGCAATACACTGTAACCCGGCCTCGTTGCGGCCAGCGTGTCGAGAAGAGCGTTAACGCAATACCCGGGTTCGGTGTCGCCGACACCCTGGACGACAACGAGGCCGATACGCGTCCGGCCCGCTCCCCTCGCTCGTACGTCCGACGACATGCCCGTCTCCCACGCGACCGGTACACGATCTGATCATAAAGCCTTTTTTGCGTCGCGCACGACCCAAAACACGCTGCCAGCGGGGCTCGTCATCCCCTTCATTTCACTTTAAATGTTGCAGCTTGGCCAGTCCGGGACGCTGACGCGTCCGTTGCCAATTCGGGGGTGCAATGGAACCGACTTTTGGTCATCCTCTCTGGATTTCTTCCGGCGTCCTGATGGTCGTCGTCGGCCTGCTGCTGTTTCGCTGGGCGCGCCGGAGCAAGGCGGCCGATCAGATCGCGAGTGCCACGCGCGAAGCTGCCGTCGACAAGCTGATCAAGGGGCAAAAAAACTCCTCCCGGGCTGCGTCCAAAAAGCTTGCTCCGCATTATTTCCGCAGAGCGATGGCGCAGCTTTTCGGAATCGTCGGATTTCTGCTGATCATTGCGGGGCTGACGGCGATCTTCCTCGGTATCTTCTACGTCGGAAGCTAGCCACGAATAGACGCGTGCTTAGGAGGGCTGTCAGGCAGCCGTCAGCTTCTTCATGATCTCGTCCGAAATTTCGAAGTTGGCGTAGACGTTCTGAACGTCGTCGTCATCCTCAAGCGCCGACAGCATCTTCATGATCGTCTGAGCGTTATCTTCGTCGACTTGCGACGTAAGATTCGGCTTCCAGACGGCCTTGACGCTTTGCGCTTCTCCGAGTGCCTTCTCAAGGGCGGCCGCGACGGAGCCCAGCGATTCAAACGCGCAGACGATGACGTGGCCGTTTGAATCGGACTGAACGTCGTCGGCGCCGGCCTCGATGGCGGCATCGAGCACAGCTTCGGCCGAACCTGTTTCCGGCTTATAGGTGATCTCGCCGATGTGGTTGAACATGTGGCTTACGGAACCTGTCGCGCCGAGGTTGCCGTTGTATTTCGTGAAGACGCTCCGGACGACGCCGCCGGTGCGATTACGGTTGTCGGTCAAGGCTTCAACGATGATCGCGACGCCGCCCGGCGCGTAGCCTTCGTAGCGCACCGCTTCGTAGTTTGCGAGATCGCCACCGAGCGCCTTCTTGATCGCGCGCTCGACGTTGTCCTTGGGCATGTTTTCGGCGCGCGCTTCCTGAATCGCGAGGCGGAGGCGCGGGTTCATATCGGGGTCCGGCGTTCCGGACTTTGCGGCCACCGTGATTTCGCGCGCGAGTTTCGCAAAGAGCTTGGAACGCATGGCGTCCTGCTTGCCCTTGCGGTGCATGATGTTCTTGAATTGCGAATGGCCGGCCATTGGTCAGTCCGTGGTACGTTCGGTTTCTGCGGGTTGCCGCTCCTTTTCGCGGCTCCGGTTGCGGCGGTCAAGCCTTGCGCGGCGTTCCCTAGACTTCCGGGATAGCAGGCTGCAGGCGCGGCCCCTGGCGGAGCGGCTGAACGCGCGTCGCAAGACCCGTTCCATCATCGATATCGACCAGCAGGCCGGATAAGGTGCCGGGACCGGTCGCAGGTTCGTAGCGGCTGCGGGGGATCTTGGTCAGGAAGCGGTTGATCGGCTCGTCGCTATCCATACCGAGCACCGAGTTGTAGTCGCCGCACATACCAGCGTCCGTCATATAGGCGGTGCCTCCCGGCAGAATGCGGGCGTCTGCTGTCGGCGTGTGCGTGTGCGTGCCGACGACGGCGCTGGCACGACCATCGAGGAAAAGCCCCATTGCCTGCTTTTCGCTCGTCGCCTCGGCATGAAAATCGACGAGGATCACATCGGCGCCGCGCTTCAGAGAACAGGCGGTCAACTCCGCATCGATGGCACGAAAGGGGCAGTTCAGATCCGGCATGAAAACGAGCCCCATCGCATTGATCACCAGGACGTCGGCACCGTTCTTCGCCTTCAATAGTGTTGAGCCCTTGCCGGGTGTACCTTTCGGGTAATTAAGCGGGCGGATCAGCCGGTCGTGGCGCTCGATAAAGACGAGCGTATCCTTCTGATCAAACGCATGGTTGCCGAGTGTGACGCAATCGGCGCCGGCGTCGATCACGTCATTGAAGATCGCTTCGGTAATGCCAAAACCACCGGCAGCATTCTCACCGTTGATGACGACAAAATCGATTGCGTAGCGTGTGATCAGACCCGGCAGCGCATCGCAAACCGCCAATCGGCCCGGCCGACCGACAATATCGCCGAGAAACAACAGTCGCATCAGGAAGCCTGGATCAGGAGTCGAGGCAATGGATCGGACCAGAAGGCGTGAGGACCCAGTCCAGGCGCTCGTCATAGCTTTCGGCGGGCACGGCGTCGACTCTCAGTTCGTCATAGGCAAGGCCTACCGCCACGATCGGTTTCAATTTTCTTAACCGGTTCAGCGTGCGGTCGTAGAATCCGCCGCCGTATCCTAAGCGATAGCCGCGCGCATCAAAGGCAAGAAGCGGCACAAGCAGAATATCGGGGTCAAGCGCCGGCTTGTCGTCCGTCGGCTCGGCAATTCCCCAGGCGGCTGCTTTCATCGCATCGCCCGGCGTCCAAGCCCGCATCAGGAGCGGCTTTCCTCGTCCTTGCATCACCGGCAGCGCGAGGCGAAACCCTTCGGCTTGCAGCCACGTCATCAACGGTCCCGGATTGATCTCGTCATTGATGGCGGCAAAGCCCGAAACAATTGCGCCGGGGGTCGCTGCAAGAAAATCGACGCCATGCGCGGCAATCTTGCGGCTTGCTCCCGTTCCATGATGTTCAAAGGCCCTCTTGCGGCGTTCAAGCGCCTCAGCGCGCAACTCCTTTTTGGCCTTCAGCTTCGTCTCGTCAGTCACCCGGCATTACCTCTAGGAATCAAGTGCCGCGAAGGCCGTCGGGATCATGATCCCGCGTGGTCCCTACGAGCGTAGGTGGGCACCGTGTGTCCGAAGCCACGGCTCCGGTCAGGGACAGCGCCCGTGCGGATCTTATAGGCCCCCGGGTCATATTGCCCCTAACGAGCCCCGCAGCACCCCGAGAATTAGGCGAGGGAATGCCAAAAATCCAGAGCCATCCGGAAATCCAGACCGCCGGA
Source organism: Hyphomicrobium denitrificans 1NES1 (assembly GCF_000230975.2). Lineage (NCBI taxonomy): Bacteria > Pseudomonadati > Pseudomonadota > Alphaproteobacteria > Hyphomicrobiales > Hyphomicrobiaceae > Hyphomicrobium > Hyphomicrobium denitrificans. The sequence goes on from NC_021172.1 coordinate 2,620,761, forward strand.
CCGTGGGTTAAGTCAAATTAAGGACAGGGAAATCGCTTCGGTGGCGACTTCGAGCTTAGCCGAACGCGGTCCGCCTGGCCGCGGCGGTTTCGGTGGATTCCGCATTTCCGGAGGGGCCTTCCAGAAGCTCGTCGACGTCAGCGCGGGCATCGAAAAGCTCATCGGCGACCGTCAGGGCAACCATCAGCATAAGCCTTTCATCGCCGACGTTGCCATGCTCGCGCATCAGCCCTTCGAGCTTACCTGTCAGATATTTCGCGATTTCCTCGAGTCGCTGAACTTCGTTATCGCCACACGCAAAGCGATAGCTGCGGCCATTGAAATTGATTGCAACGTCAGCCACTCACGTCGACGGCGCCGCCGCCCTCCCGCTCGAACGACGCGCACCTCATTCGCCTGGGCTATGGTTATGAAGCGAATCGAGAGCCCAATCAATCCGATTCAGCGCATCGGCGACGCGCTGTTCCAGTTCCGCTATCCGCTGCTGGGCAGTTGCAAGCTCCGCCCGAAGCCGCACGTTTTCTGCCCGAACGTCCCTATCGATGGCGGGCTTTCTGGCGGGCTTGATATCGTCAGCCCGCTTCGCGGTGTTGCGTACAGTCATGGCCTCTCTACGCCCTTTCGGGCGACACGATTGACACGCGTATCACCAAGTCTCTCTCCCTACGTTACGTGCGTATCGTAAACGGCGTCAATAAACGTCAGCGTGTTTGGACGCATTCAGGTGAAAAATTGAAGAGCGGCCATCGGGCTTCGACCCTTGCCACATTGACAGAGTCCTATACCGTCACGTTAAAGACCCCCTAAATATTGAGAGAATGCGAGAAGGGTCTGGTGGAACGCCGTTTCCTGTTTGCACCCGATCCCTCTTCTTGATCCTGGAGGATTCCTGAGAATGACAGTGAAGGTGGCGATCAACGGTTTCGGCCGCATCGGTCGCAATGTGCTGCGCGCAATCATCGAGAGCGGGCGCAAGGATATCGAAGTCGTTGCAATCAACGATCTTGGACCCGTGGAGACGAACGCGCATCTGTTGCGCTTCGACAGCGTCCACGGCCGGTTCCCGCAAGAGGTCAAGGTTTCGGGCGACACGATCGACGCCGGCCGCGGACCGATCAAGGTGACGGCGGTCAAGAATCCCGCCGAGCTTCCGCATAAGGCTCTTGGCGTTGATATTGCGCTCGAGTGCACCGGCATCTTCACGTCGAAGGAGAAGGCAAAGGCACATCTCGATGCGGGCGCCAAGCGCGTCCTCGTTTCGGCTCCCGCCGAAGGCGCCGACCTGACGGTCGTCTACGGCGTCAACAACGACAAGCTCACGAAGGATCATCTCGTCGTCTCGAATGCGTCGTGCACGACGAACTGCCTCGCGCCGGTCGCCAAGGTGCTGCACGATTTCGTCGGCATCGACAAAGGCTTCATGACGACGATCCACGCCTACACCGGCGATCAGCCGACGCTCGATACGCTCCACAAGGATCTTTACCGGGCTCGTGCAGCCGCGATGTCGATGATCCCGACCTCGACGGGCGCCGCCAAGGCCGTCGGCCTCGTGTTGCCGGAACTCAACGGCCGGCTCGACGGCACGTCGATCCGGGTCCCGACGCCAAACGTTTCGGTCGTCGACTTCAAATTCGTTTCCAAGCGCGAAACGACAAAGGACGAGATCAACGCCGCAATCCAGCGCGCCGCGTCGCAGGAACTCGCAGGCATCCTCGGGGTTACCGATCAACCTAACGTTTCGATCGACTTCAACCATGATAGCCGATCGTCCATCTTCCATCTCGACCAGACCAAGGTCATGGATGGCAAGCTGGTTCGCGTGCTGTCCTGGTACGACAACGAATGGGGCTTCTCGAACCGCATGGCGGATACCGCCGTCGCAATGGGAAAATTGATCTGATCCCTCTTATGAAAATTGGACGGGCGCCCCTCTCATGGCGCCCGTCGTCGTTCCAAGTACAAAACTCTCAAACGGCCATTCGGAGGCAGATATGAGCGAGAAACTCGAAGACATCGCCCGCGCTCTCGTTGCGCCGGGCAAGGGCATTCTGGCCGCAGACGAAAGCACGAGCACCATCAAGAAACGGTTCGACACGATCAATCTCGCCTCGACCGAGGAGACCCGTCGCGATTATCGCGAGATGCTGTTTCGCGCGACCGACGGCATGAAGAATCACGTTTCGGGCGTCATCCTTTACGACGAGACGATCCGCCAGAATGCGAAGGACGGCACACCGCTCGTCGACATCATGAAGGCGGCGGGGGCGATCCCGGGTATCAAGGTCGATACGGGAGCGAAGCCGCTCGCCGGACCGACCTCCAAGGTTGAGACGATCACCGAGGGGCTCGACGGCCTACGCGAGCGCTTTGCCGAATACTACAAGCTCGGCGCCCGGTTCGCGAAGTGGCGCGCCGTCATCACGATCGCGGACGGCTGCCCGACCTGGAACTGCGTCAAGGCCAATGCACACGCGCTCGCCCGCTACGCCGCTCTCGCGCAGGAAGCGAACATCGTGCCGATCGTCGAGCCTGAGGTGCTGATGGACGGCGCCCACGCCTCGCACGACATCGACGAGTGCTACCGGGTGACAGAGTGGACACTGCGCACCGTGTTCCGCGAGCTCTACGACGCGCGAGTCCGTCTCGAAGGCATGGTGCTGAAACCGAACATGATCATCGCCGGGCAGAAGTGCGCGAAACAGGCAAGCGCCGCGGAGGTCGCAGAAAAGACGATCAAGTGCCTGAAGGAGACGGTGCCCGCAGCCGTTCCCGGTATCGCTTTCCTCTCGGGCGGACAATCGGACGAAGCAGCGACGGAGCATCTGTCGCTGATGAACGCGGCGGGGCCGTTGCCATGGACCCTGACCTTTTCGTATGGGCGGGCTCTGCAGGCAGCCGCGATCAAAACGTGGGGCGGCAAGTCCGAGAACGTTGCAGCCGGTCAGCGTGCCTTCGTGCATCGCGCGAAGATGAATGGGCTCGCGGCGCTCGGCAAATGGAGCCAGGCGCTGGAGAAGGCTGCGTAACGCGCCGCCAGCCGCGTTATGGCCTTTAAAAACGAAGGGCGGCTTCTGACCGCCCTTTTTTTTCAAATGTTTCTGCGAACCGGCGATCGCAGGCTCAGTTCAGGAAGATGCTCGAAAGCGCATCCTGAAGCGTAGTGGCAGGCGTCATTGGGTTTTTCTTAGAAGCGGTCTTCTTGTTGTTGCGGCCCTTGCGGGTTACAGGCGGCGCATCATCGGTCATAGCGTTCGATCCGGCATCGCTGATGGCGCCGGGCTGGTCCGCTTCCGTCGGATCTATGGCTTCCGGCGCCGTATATCGCTCCGGATGCCCGCGTAGGGCTGACATCACGCGGTTGTCGTTGCCGTAGATGTCGCCGAACGTCTCAAGACGACCCTCCTCGTTCACGCGCGCAGTGAAGTAGACGAGGTAGACCGGAACGGGCTTACTCAATGTCACGTCGGCACCGCTGTTCCAGAGCTCTCCGACCTTCTCAGGCGAATAGCCCTTGTCTTCCTGAAGGATGACTTCCGCAGTCCGGCGCGGTTCGCCGACGCGCATGCAGCCGTGGCTCAACGCACGATTGGTCTGTCCGAACAGGCCCCGCTCCGGCGTATCGTGCATGTAAACGTCATGCCGGTTGGGGAAACGGAATTTCACCAAACCGAGCGGGTTGTCCGGGCCAGGCGGCTGCGTGAAGCTGTAGCGGCTGATGTCGGCTGTGTTCCAGTTGACGGAATTCGGGTCGACCGGACGGCCGTTGTAGTAGACCTGCAGCTTGTAAGCCTCGATGACGCGCGCGCCACCGCTGTTGCCTCCACCGCCGCCAAAAAGCTGGTCGAAGAAGTCAAAACCGGAACTCGATGCTTGTCTCAGGCGAGGCGCAAGCTCCTTGGCTTTGATGCCGTCGGGCATGCCCCAGCTCGGGTGGAAGATGACGTATTGCATGTTGGCTGCGAGCACGGGCGTCGGCCACGCTGGCTGACCCACGATCATCTTTTGACTGAGGACCCGCTCCTTGCCCTTCCAGATTTCGCTGACGAACTCTGGGATGTTGTTCATTACATAGAATGACCCGAGGTTTTCGGGCAGCCAGCGCCAGCGCTCCATGTTGGCAATCAAGCGGTCGACGTTGCGGCTCGGATCGATTCTTTTCGATTTGCCGCCGCCGTTCAACGCATTGCGCACGCCGTTGCCGACGAGGCCGTCGGGGTTGAGCCCGTTGGCGCGCTGATAATCCTTGACCGCATCGACCAAGGCGTCGTCGTAGAGATCGTTGCTGTCGGGGCTCTCCGAAGGAACCTTGAGACGCTGGCGGAGCAACGCAACCTGATCATCGCGGACACCCAGGCGCAGCAGCTTTCCGCGAGGCAGCTTCACCTGCTCGGCCGGGTCCGTCGGTTCTTCCTCTACTGTCGCGCCGCGTGCCTTCAGCAGTTCCTGGCGCAGCTTCTCGAACCCCTCATGATGCGGATTCAGGCCGCGCAGGAAGGGCCCTGGGTGCGACGCTTCCGCGAGTTCTCGCATCACCACCTTGGGATCTTTCACCGGCGGCTTCATGTCGAGGATGTTACTCAGCGCTATCGGATCGAGGCGGCCGCCGCGTGCGAAGCGCGCGTACTTCAGAGCCGAGAGCGTCAATTGCGCTTCCGCGGCACCTTGGGCGTCGGCATCAGCGTTGCTCGCAAGATTCGGAATGACGAAATCGGAGGACTCGAGGCCCCAGTCATCGGCCTTCTTGAGATCGGAGATTACCGATCTGGCTTTTTCGTTATAGCTGCCGTCGTTAATCCACAGCGGCTCCTTGTGCGTGTAGTAGTAGTCAGCGGCAGCGGCGACGTCCGGAGCGAGGTTGTCCTTACCCACAAGCGATTTCTCTGCGAGTTTTCTGCGTGCCGCTTCGACGACGGGGCTGACGAGCGTCTCCGGCGCGGCCGCGGCAGCAGCCGGCGGCGTCGACGGTTGGGCCTCGGGTTGAGCAGAACCTGCCGACGCGGGTGCAGTTGCCGACTCGGTCGGGGAGGGGGATGACGCCGGCGTTTCCGCCGATGGCGTCGCCGTAGCCGTCGATGGCGGGGTTGCGGTTTCTGTCGCCGGAGCCGTATCGGGCGGCGTCACCGCTGCGGTCGAGGGGGCCGGCTCTGTCGGCGTGGTTGCGGGCGACGCCGATTTATCGGGCTCTGGAAGCGCGCTCGTCGTCTGTGGAGCAGATGGCGCATTCGACGGCGGAAAATATGTCGTTGTTGCGCCACTCGCCGAAGACTCGGAGCCTGTTTCAGCAGCGAAAGACAACCCGCTTCCAGCTGAACAGAACGCCAAAACTCCAAGGCTGAGAGCGCGGAGAGCGGAAAGCTTGTTCATTCCCAAATGGCTCCGTTAGGCGAGAAGCACGCCGACGTCAGTACCGTCTGACAGTTGGTGAGCCCTCATATTGGCGGAAAAACGCCGAAAAAGATGGGGCCGAAGCGGAACATGGCCCGTTCGCATGGCCTGGTAAACCGCTGGCTCTTAAAATTCCGGCGAAAAAACAGCGCTGTGTCCTGGAAAACCCTATCTGAGTGTAACGTGAAGCCATAGGCGGCAAAAGTCGTTCTTCTTTCTGCCGCAATCGGCTTCGAAGAGCGACCTGAAAGTCGGAGACTGGGCGTGTCGAGCGGGACGAAGCTTTATCTGGACTATGTGGTGACGGGGCCATTGGCGTCATCTTGCGCCGTGTTGTCTGCGATACTTGAAACGGCGCCGATCGCGAGCCTGCTGATCCGACCCGGAAGCGGCCAAGCGTACGATGCGAAGACGGTTCGGGGGTTGATCGACATTGCCCAGAAGAAGGGCATCGCCGTTCTTCTCAACGATATGGTTCAAGCCCGCGATCTTGGCGCCGACGGCGTGCACGTGTCGTGGGCCCCCGACGTCGTCGAGCGATTCAAGATCGCGCGCCAAACCGCTGGCGGGGCCATGATCGTCGGGGCGGACGCCGGACGAACGCGCCACGACGCCATGGAGATCGGCGAAGCGGATGCCGACTACGTTGCATTCGGGATCCCAGCGCATGTGGAGGACCGCGGTCGCGCCGCAGAACGCCAGCTCGGCCTCGTCTCATGGTGGAGCGAAGTGTTCGAGGTTCCGTGCGTGGCGCTCGATGTTGCGGATGCCGATCAGGCGCGAAACCTCGCCGATGCCGGCGCCGACTTCGTCGGCGTCACGATCACGGCGGAAAATTCCGTTTCCGAGGCCACGGCACGCGTTCGCGCCTATTCGGAAGCGCTTTCGGCGCACGAGGACGTCAAGTGAAGCGTAAATCTCGAAACCTCATTCAGCACCTCGGCATGACGGCGCTGCTGTTCACCTTTGCGGGACCGCTCGGCGCGGAGACCAGCTCGTGGTCGACACGCGAGACGTCGGTGCCGAAATCGACGCCCGCTCCCTCCCCCGTGCCGCCGCCCAGAGCACCTTCGCCTCCAGCAGCACAGGATTCCAACGCAACAGGCATCAAAAAGACGATGCCGTCACTGGTGCCTGCGACAGGCGACAATGCCGCATACCTGGCCTTTGATCAGGGCCAGTACCTGACGGCCCTGAAGCTCGCCGAGGAAGCGGCAAAGCGCGGTGAAGCGCAGGCCAACACGCTGATCGGGCGCATCTACGGCGAGGGTCTCGGCGTTCAGAAGGACGAGAAGAAAGCCTATGACTACTACATGAAAGCGTCGCAGCTCGGCGACGTCCAAGGAGCGTTCGCGGCGGCGATCGCACTCGCCGAGGGCCGCGGCGTCAAAAAGGACCGCAAGATGGCCGCAGAGCTTTTCGAAAAAGCGGCTCTCACCGGAAATGCGGAAGCCAACTACAACCTCGGCCTTCTGTTCCTCAAGGGCGACGGCAAACCGCAAAGTCCAATCCGGGCGTTCCAGCACATCCGCTATGCTGCCGAAAAAGGCATCCCCGAGGCGCAATACGATCTCGCCGAACTCTATCGGACCGGCACGGGGACAGAAGCGAACGCACTCGAAGCTGCGCGTTGGCTGTCGCGCGCGGCGGAACAAGGGCTCACACCCGCCCAATACGATTACGCGGTAAAGCTTTTGCAGGGCTTCGGACTTTCGAAGGATGAGTCCAAGATTGCGGTGCTGATGAAGGCGGCGGCAGACAAAGGCGTTCCAGGCGCGCAAAACCGCATGGCCTATCTCTATCGCGACGGCATCAAGGTTCAGAAGGATCCGGTCGAAGCGGCAACATGGCGCCTGATCGCCAAGAAGAACGGCTTCGAAGACAAGGAGCTCGACGAAATGGTGGCCAAACTGCCGAAGGCCCAGCGCCAAAAGGCGGAAGCCGAGGCCGCGGCCTGGAACGACCACATTCAGGTGGGCTCCGCGCCTTAACGCCGCTCGCAAAGCACTCGTAAACCCCCAAGCCGTTGCAAGCCTTGCTTGTTCTCTAGAGAGCGGTTAGAGCCCCCTGCTCGGCCATTCGCGCGCCGCGCCCGGACCCTCACCCTGATGATCAACGTATCTCCCACACTCAACGTCATGATTTCGGCAGCTCGCAAAGCCGGACGCAGCCTCGTCCGCGACTTCGGCGAGGTCGAGCAATTGCAGGTTTCGATCAAGGGGCCCGCCAATTTCGTGTCGGCTGCGGACCATAAGGCGGAAGACATCATTTTCAGGGAGCTGTCGAAAGCGCGCCCGGGATACGGCTTTCTGATGGAGGAGCGGGGCGAGGTCGAAGGCGCCGATAAAACGCATCGCTGGATCGTCGATCCGCTCGACGGCACGACGAACTTTCTGCACTCCAACCCGCTGTTTGCCATCTCGATCGCGCTCGAACGCGAGGGTCGGTTGATTGCAGGCGTTATCTACAATCCCGCTAGCGACGAGCTTTTCACCGCGGAGAAGGGAAAAGGCGCGTACATGAACGACCGGCGCCTGCGCGTCGCGGCGCGCAAGTCGCTCGCCGACGCACTCGTCACCACCGGTATTCCGCACCGGGGTCGCACTCATCATTCCCGGTTTCTGCAGGAGATGGGCAGCCTCATGCAGGAAGTTGCGGGCATCCGGCGGTCGGGCTCGGCAGCGCTGGATCTCGCATTCGTGGCGGCCGGTCGCTTCGACGCGTACTGGGAGCACGGCCTGAAAGCCTGGGATATTGCGGCCGGGATCGTTATGGTGCGCGAGGCGGGTGGGCTCGTCAGCGATCTCAGCGGGGGGGATAAATTCCTCGAAAACGGGGATGTTCTTGCCGCGAATACAACGCTTCATAAGGCTTTCGGCGCGGTCCTTTTTAATAAGGTGTGAGCTGAGGTCCCACGCAAAGCGGCTCTTCGGCATCATGTTGCCCGTTTTCGATGGGACAGGCATGCGCTAAGGTTTGGCGATAGACCGCGGGGGACGTTCGGGAGACCACCAATGGCCAAGATCCGCCCGGGCGATGCCGCGGCACTCGCACCGGTTTCGCGCCGTTTGACACCGCCAGGTGTCTTTTTGCTGCGCATGACGATATTCTTGACGCTTGTCGGCTTTCTGGCCGCCATCCTATTCGATCAGCTCAGGCATTCGTTCCTGAACAATCCGGGCCTCAATGGACTGATCGTGGGAACGATGCTGCTCGGCATCGTCTATGCGTACCGGCAGGTCTTTCGACTTTATCCTGAAATCCGCTGGGTCAACGCCTTCCGCATTGCCGATCCCGGCCTCTCGATCAGCGCCAAGCCGGTGCTGCTCGCCCCGATGGCGACGATGCTGCGCGACCGGACAGGAACGATTTCGCTTTCGACCGCCGCGATGCGCTCATTCATGGATTCAATCGGATCGCGCCTGGACGAAGCCCGCGATACCGGGCGGTATATGGTCGGGCTGCTTGTTTTCCTCGGATTGCTCGGGACGTTCTGGGGCCTGCTTGAAACGATCCAGTCCGTCGGCCATGCGATCGATACGCTCGACACGAAAGCCTCCGACAACGTCCAGCTCTTCAGCGATCTGAAAGCTGGCCTCGCCGCCCCTCTCAGGGGCATGGGCACCGCATTCTCGTCCTCGCTGCTCGGCCTGTCGGGCTCGCTCATTCTCGGCTTTCTCGAACTGCAGGCCAGCCACGCGCACAACCGCTTCTATAACGAACTCGAGGAATGGCTGTCGGGCATCACCGAGCTGACGCCAGGCGGAACTTCACTGGGCTCCAGCGATTACGTCAACCGCCAACTTCTCGGTGCCGTCGTCGACATGCAGAAAGCGCTTGAGGATTTCACGGCCCGCCTCGGCGAGCAGCCCGTCGTTCCGCCGCGCATGCTGGCGCAGCCGCAGGCCAGTCCGGAAGAGGTTCGCGACCTCGCGCGCGGGGTCAATCAACTCGTCACGCAGATGCGCTCGGAACAGAAAGTCGTTCGCGAATGGGTCGACGAACAGGCGCAGCAGCAGGCGGAAGTCGCCAACATGCTGAAGAGTCTCGCTGACGCAATGAAACGCGGAGGCTAAAGCGATGGCGCGCGGACGTTCCCGCCGCGGCGGCGAATACGGTGAGTTCTGGCCAGCCTACGTCGACGTGCTTTCGACGCTGCTGCTCGTCGTTACGCTTCTGATGTCGATCTTCATGATCGCCCAGTACTTTTCCGCCGAAGAAGTGTCGGGAAAGGACTCGGCGCTGAAGCGCTTGACGCGGCAGATCAGCGAGCTGACGTCGATGCTGTCGTTGGAGAAAGGCAAGGCGCAGTCCTCGCAGGACGAGCTTGCGGCCCTGCAGGCAACGCTTGGGACCCTCAAAGCGGAAAACGAGAAGCTAACCGGTGCCGGCCTCGGGGCGGATGAACGGGCCAAAGCGGCCGAAGGCAAGATTGCGGGGCTCAGCGCGGATCTCCAGTCGCAAAAGAACATCTCGGACGAAGCTCTCTCCAAGGTCGATCTCCTAAACCAGCAGCTCATCGCACTGCGCCGGCAGATCGCGGGCTTGAGCGACGCGCTCGACGCGGCCGAGAAAAAGGGCGTCGAGAGCGACAAGACGATCAAGGATCTCGGTGCGCGTCTCAACGCTGCGCTGGCTCAACAGGTCCAGGAGTTGAAGCGCTATCGCTCGGACTTCTTCGGACGGTTGCGCGAGCTATTGAAGGATCGCAAAGACATTCGCGTCGTCGGAGACCGCTTCGTCTTTGAATCGGAAGTTCTGTTTCCCTCGGGCTCGGCGACTCTGACGCCGGAAGGCATGGCCGCCATGGATCAGATTGCCGAGGCGATCCTTGAGCTTCAGAAGGAAATTCCGAGCGACATCGACTGGGCGCTGCAAATCAACGGGCATACTGATGCCCGTCCGATTTCCAATCCGCAGTACCCGTCGAACTGGGAGCTTTCGACGGCGCGCGCGTCGTCCGTCGTCAAATATCTCGTATCGCGAGGCGTTCCGGCCGACCGGCTCGTCGCGGCAGGTTATGGCGAATTCCAGCCGGTCGATACCGGCAACACGGAAGAAGCCTACCAGCGGAACCGGCGTATCGAGCTGAAGCTGACCAACCGCTGAGAGTTGGGCCATCTCTTTTTGTTGAGCGCGCCAGGATCGCGTGCGGTTGGCGCAATCCCAAGGTCGAGGCGAGCCAATACAAGCCCTGCCCGTCGTTGTACGACATGTCGTAGGCAAAGATTGCGAAGGCAACGACGATGACGAACAAGCCTCTCATGGGAATATTCCATGCATGAGGGCCATTCATGCGCAGTCAAGCCTTAGCGCGCCCGCGCAGCGAAGTTATTCCGCGGCCTCGCGGCCGAACTGAAGCTCAGCAAGGCGCGCGTATGTGCCGTTCCGGCGGACCAGCTCGCCATGTGTGCCGGCTTCGACGATGCGCCCTTTTTCCATGACGAGGATGCGGTCGGCTTTCTGCACCGTCGCGAGGCGGTGGGCGATGACTAGCGTCGTCCGTCCCGATACGAGCCCATCGAGGGCGCGCTGCACGGCGTTCTCGCTTTCGGCATCGAGCGCGCTCGTCGCTTCATCGAGGAGAAGGATCGGCGCGTTCTTCAATATCGCACGCGCAATGGCGATACGCTGGCGCTGGCCACCTGACAGTGAGGCACCGCGCTCGCCGAGCTTGCAGTTGTAGCCGTCTGGCAGCGCGTTGATGAATTCATCGGCCTGGGCCGCGATTGCCGCCTGGCGAATTTCCGACATCGACGCGCCCGGCGTGCCGTACCGAATGTTCTCGGCGATCGTATCGGCAAAAAGCGCCACGTCCTGCGGAACGACGGCAAGCCGGCGGCGGAGGTCGGTGAGGTCTGCTTCGGCGACATTGACGCCGTCGACACGCACGACACCCACGCTCGGATCGTAGAAACGCAAAAGCAGATTGAAGATCGTGGTCTTGCCTGAGCCTGATGGCCCGACCAACGCGATCGTCTCGCCGGATTTGACGTGGAACGTAACGCCGTCGAGAGCTTTTTCATCCGGGCGCGTCGGATAGGAGAACGTCACATTCTCGAACGCGACCGCGCCGATCGGCGGCTGAGGCAGCGGCACGGGTTTTTCGGGCGAACGGATCTCCGGGATCGTCGCCATCATTTCCGAAAGTCTTTCGGCGGCGCCCGCAGCCTGCGTGATCTCACCCCAGACTTCGGAGAGCTCCGCGAGCGCGCCCGCCGCGAAGAGCGCGTAAAGGACGAACTGGCCGAGGCGTCCGCCGGTCATGTTGCCTGCGATGACATCCGAGGCGCCGTACCACAGGACGGCTGTGACGCTCGCGACCGTCAAAAAGATCGCGACGCCGGTCAACGCGGCGCGCGCCCGCATCCGCTGGCGTGCGGCATCGAAAGCGCGTTCGACGGCGCGACTGAAACGGTCGGTAACCGCCTGCTCGTTGACGTAAGCCTGCATCGTGCGGTGCGCGGCGAGATTTTCGGCAGCATAGGCCGAGGCATCGCCAAGCGTATCCTGCGCCGTCCGCGACAGGCGGCGGACCAGGCGGCCGAAGCCGACCAGCGGCAGAACGATAATCGGGATCGCGATGAACACGAGCAGCGACAGCTTGGCGCTCGACACGAACATCATGACGAGTGCGCCGATAAGCATGATGAAGTTGCGCGCTGCCTGGCTGAGCGACGAACCAGCGACCGCCTTGATCTGCGTCGTGTCCGCCGTCAGGCGGCTCATGATCTCGCCCGAGTGGTTGATGTCGAAGTAAGCGGGCCCGAGCTTGGAGAGCTGTGCGAAAACTTTGGTGCGGAGGTCGGCGACCACGCGTTCGCCGATCCAATTGACGAAATAGTAGCGTGCCGGACTCGCGACCGCGATCAGCAGGCCGATGCCGATGAGCGTCAGGAAGTAGTTATTGATCAGTGCGGAATCGTTGGCCGCGAAGCCATTGTCGATCATGCGGCGGACGGCCATCGGAACCGCCAGCATCGCAACTGCCGACACTATGACCGCGATGACGGCGCCCCAGAGCGCCCCCTTGTGGGCCAGAATGAGCGGCTTCAGTGTCAGCAGCGGTCTCAGCGACAGGCGCGCGCGGGAGGCGTCTTCTGCCGACGGCGTTTGCCCGCGATTTAGATCGATTGTTTCTCTGCGCATCGGCTTTTCTGATCCAACGCTCGGGGAAACATAAGCGTTTCAACCCTTAAAGCCGCCCGGGACCATGCCTGAGGCGAAGCGCCGGCTCAAGAGACAATGGGCCGCTGCCGGGCCCGTCCGGGTACGCCCGGAGTGCGACTTTCCGGCCTTGTGCGGGGCACTCTTTCCGGGTACACAGCAGCCAATTCAGTCCCTTTGCAATCTAAAGGGCCGGAGCTTCCTTAGAGCTTCGCCGCCAGCAACGTATTTTCAAGACGGACTTCCGCCATGAAGAAAGACGCCGATCTCCACCCCGATTATCACCAAATCAAAGTCGTGATGACCGACGGGTCGGAATTCACAACCTATTCGACCTACGGCAAAGAGGGCGACACGCTGACCCTCGACATCGATCCGAAAACCCACCCGGCCTGGACCGGCGGCGATCAGAAGCTGATGGACCGCGGCGGCCGCTTGTCGCGCTTCAAGAAGAAGTTCGAGGGCATGTTCTGATCGCAGCGCGCCGCGACCAACATTAAAGTTTCGAAATAAAAAGGCCCGGTTCGAAAGACCGGGCCATTTTGAATCTGGCGCTTGTTGGCGGCCGCCTAGCTGAGCTTGGTCGCGAAAGCCCGCTCAAGCAACCCGACCTGCTGGGCGACCGGATTCGCGGCCGGACCCGATAACGCATCGATTTCCTCAGGCTTCGACATCGCGCGGTCGAGCTGAGAGATGCGATCGTGAAGCGCGAAGCTTTCCTCGATCAAGCCTTTGAGACCGTTCGGCAGATCGGAATAGCCCTTTACGTGCGACGGACGGCCGAAAGCCTGGAGCTTCACGCGACGGCGCTTCTTCTGTGCCTCTTCCTCGGTGATCTCGCCCTCGCGGAGCGCGCGGCGGATCAGGAGCCACGAAGCGAGATCGAGAAGGCGCGTCGTCAGGCGCATGCTCTCGGTTGCGTAGAGAACGCCGGCAGCGCCGTTCAGATTCTTTGCTTCCTTGCGGCCCGGACCGTCGAGATAGCTTGCCGTGCGCTCGACCAGCGCCATGCCTTCGCGGAAGATATGGTCGAACTGCTCGGAGGACTGAAACCGCTCCCCGAAGGAGACCGTTGTGGCGCTGTTTTGCTGTGCGCCGTCGACGCTGAATACGTTACTCATGACCCTCAACGATACAAACGCTTACCCGTCCGCTGTTGCTATCACGAACTCACTGTAAGGCACCATAGTTAATAAGAACGCCCAAAACGGGGCACTTTTTTCAACACTGTGGACAATGCAAAAAAAGAGCCGTCCATGAAATGGGCGGCTCGGAAGTCAACAGGAGGCGTCAAACAAGCGGCAGAGGGGCCGCTTCAATCCGGATGGCCCGGATCGGGAGTGACTGTGCCTCGATATGCTTAAGGTCGGGTTAAGCGAACGTTGCGATGCGCGGCTGCGATCTTTAGAAATGCGGGCGGGTTGTGACCTGCCAATCACGCACACTTTATTAATCGAGATGCGCGGCATTCGATGGAACGGTTTAAGAGACCCTTCACGATTTGAATAACGACCGCGCTGCCGCTTCATGCTTGCGCTTTTTATCGAGTTCGAGACGCACGCGCTCGATTTCGGACTCCAGATCTGTGATCCGCTTTTCGAGTTCGGCCACGGATAGCGTCGACAGGTTTTCGCCGATCATCACGCCGCTCGGCTTCTTAGCCGGCATCAAATCGTCAAGGTCCACGGGCGTCACCTCCTCGTAGAACAATATCTCGCGCCAAGAGTAGCCAACTGAGCCCGCGCGGTCGAGGTCCGCTGGGCCTTCGTGACGCGCTGCCCCGGCTTGCGGCCCGCGATCCGAGCGTGCATTGCTCGTGAACCCTCACAATGAGAGACCACGAATGAGCCTTCCTACCTCCATGAAAGCCGTTGTCATCGAAGGAAAAGGCGGACCGGACGTGCTGCAGTTGCACGACGTTCCAGTACCGGCGCCGGGCGCAGGCGAAGTCCTGATCAAAGTTGCAGCGGCGGGGGTCAACCGGCCGGATGTGCTGCAGCGGCAAGGAAATTATCCGGCACCGAAAGGGCATTCCGAGCTTCCGGGTCTCGAAGTCGCGGGCGTTGTAGCGGCGCTTGGTGAAGGCGTCGAAGGGATTGCAGCCGGCGACGCCGTGCTCGCACTCGTCGCCGGGGGCGGCTACGCGGAGTATGCCGTTGCGCCTGCCGTCTGCTGCATCCGGAAACCCGACGTGATGTTGTTCACCGAAGCCGCCGCGATCCCTGAAACGTTCTTTACAGTCTGGCACAACGTCTTCGAGCGCGGCGCGCTCAAAGCGGGCGAAACGTTTCTGGTTCACGGCGGCACGAGCGGCATCGGCGTGACGGCCATCCAGCTTGCAAAAGCCTTTGGCGCGCGCGTGATAACGACGGTCGGGTCGGACGAGAAATGCGCCGCCGCGCGTGCTCTCGGCGCAGACATCGCGATCAACTACCGGACAGAGGATTTTTCCGACGTCATCAAAACCGAAACGGGCAAGAGTGGCGTCGACGTGATCCTCGACATGGTTGGGGGCGACTACATCGACAAAAACATTCGCGCGCTCGCCGACGACGGGCGCCTCGTCAACATCGCATACCAAAAAGGATCGACGGCGACGGTTGACTTCATGCGCGTCATGCTGAAACGCCTGACCATCACCGGCTCGACGCTGCGCATCCGCTCGAACGACGTGAAGGGGCGCATCGCACGTGCGCTCGAAGAGGAAGTTATTCCGCTCGTTGCATCGGGAAAGATCGAGATCCCGGTTGACAGCACGTATCCGTTGGCGCGTGCCGCAGACGCTCATGCCCGCATAGAATCCAGCGCGCACATCGGCAAGATCGTGCTGACCGTTTAGATATTTCTGTCTGTCGTGGATGGCCGCCTTCTCGCGGTCGTGATGAGGATGGAGCGGCCTCCGCCGAAAACCGTTCCGGCTCTATTGGCGTCGCTAAGTGCGTTCTACCAGACGAATGTGTTCATGACGGCGATGGGCAGTGAGGTGGCCGCTGCGAAAAGGCGCGCGGCGGCGTCGCCGATGTCCTCGCCGTTTTTCACGTGCACGCCGCTTGCAATAAAAACAGACCGAATGCCGACACTGCTTGCGCCCGCGATGTCCGTTGCGACGCCGTCGCCGATCGCGAGCACGCGGTCTTTTACGACTGGCTTGCCGCGCATGTCGCTGCCGATTTCCAGCGCCAGATCGTAGATCGGCTGAAACGGCTTGCCGGCGTAGCTCACGTTGCCGCCCAGCGCTTCATAAGCGCGCGCGATCGCGCCTGCGCAATAGATCAAGCGTCCGCCACGCTCGACCTTCTGATCCGGATTGGCGCAGATCATCGGCACGTTGCGCGATTTGAGGTTCGCGAGCATGAGCGCATAATCGGCGGGCGTCTCTTGTTCATCGTCGTACAATCCGGTGCAGACGGCGACCGCCGCATCATCGACGCTGGCGCCGGGCGTTGCCTGAAGATTGGCAAAAATGGGTAAGTCTCGTTCAGGCCCGATATGGAGGATCGGCTTGCCTGCCCAATCCTCGACGAGGCTGCGCGAAACGTCGCCGGAACTGACGATGCCGTCGTAGGCTGAGCGCGCAACGCCGATGCCGTCGAGCTGGCGGCCGACGCTTTCGCGCGGACGCGGAGAATTGGTGACGAGAAGGATCGTGCCGCCGCGCTCCCTGAACGCTTCGCACGCGGCGACGGACGATGCATACGGCCGCACGCCATTGTGCATGACGCCCCAGATGTCGACGAACCAAAGATCCGCCGTCGCTGCGAGCGGCGCGATCGATTGCAGAACTGGAATTGCGCTCATTAACGATCCGGGTGTCCAGGCGCGCCCGAAGCTGGCACGACCAGCGCCCTATAGCGCCCGGAGACCGGCCTGTCATCGGCGGCCGGCGCGACACTGCGCCGTGCCGTCGGATTGGGTCTCAAGCTGCCGCGGAATGTTTCTCTGGTCCGGTGAGCATCACCTGGCGTGGTACGCCGAACAGCGGGCCTTGTCCGAGATCGACGCCGATCTCCAACAGGCGCTTCTGCGTTTTCGCATCAGCAATGCCGCTGGCGACAATCGACAGCCCCGCGAGCGTCGCGCGCTGATAGATCTCGTCGGCCGCGACGGAGCGTTCGGGCGCCGTGAAGCCGTCGAACACAACGTGAGACGGGAGACGGATAAAGCGAAAACCCGTCACCGCGAGAGCCGCAAAGTCGGTTCGCATGTGTTTGATGTCGTCGAGGGCGAAGCGGAAGCCATAGGCATGCATGTCGCGAATGGCCTGCCATACCGCCGGCGTGAACTCGTCAATCGCGCGCTGTGTCAGCAGCACGACGAGTTGCGTCGCAACCTTCGGGCGTGCACCGTACACTTGCGCGATGGTTTCGAGGAACGCGCGGTCCGACAACGAACTCCCCATGATCTCCGTCAGCAGCGACCCGTCCTTGTCGCGAGCCTCCATACGAACCGAAAGCGCCGCCGCGCGCTGAAGCCGCTCGATGTCGAACTTGACCGAGAGATCCGGACCGATGAGGGAGAAATCTTCATCCCGCACATCGAGTCGCGCGCCTTCCGCCGAACGTAAGGCAACCGTCATCTCGTAGTGGTTCACGGCATGCGCGGATAGCGTTACGATCGGTGCAAGAAACACGTCGGACGCAACATTCTCGATGGCACGTGCAATCTCCCTGCCGTGCGACGGCAGAGCGGTAGCAGCAGGCAGCGCGCCGTTCAAACCGAAGTCCACCAGCGGACGCTCGGGAAGCGGCAACTCATGACGCGGCGCCGGGGTCTCCGGATTTTTCGGGCCATGATCTACTCCGGCGATACGCTCCGCAGTCGCGGGAATGACGAGTTCGCCCAGGTCCGGCAAAGATGCGGGCTGCGGCGACTGCGGCTGTGCCGGCTCGACCATCGCAGATTTCGGAATGAAATCGCCAAGCCCGCCCGGTCGCTCGCGCATGGTGTTTGCGGCGGCCTTGAGTGCACCGATCGAATGCTCAATTGCATCGGTCGTCGGCGTCGAACGGATATCGGCGCGCAGCGGCTTTGATGACGGCCGCGTAGACTCAACGAAGTTCACCTCGTCGGCAAGCTCGCGGATCTTACGCTGCACGAGTTCGAGGTCGCCTTCGACTGTCTTCGCGGTACGTGTGGCCATCGGCGCTCCCGGTACCGGCGCTTCGGTGCGCGGGCGGAACGACCACTGGTCGCGGATCATCTCCGTACCTTGCACCGGGCGTTCGTCGCGCGCAGCATCAACGCCCGCGGATGGCGCCGCAACGCTTCCGGATGCGGGTAATCGCATGCCCGTCAGATCAACCCCAGTCTCGTTTGCTACCGCTTCGCCGGCCTTTTTGTCGGAAGGTGGCATTGTTCCCCGAAGCGGCGGCATGGACGAACGGCCGTGGACCGGCGCGGAACCGATGTCCGAATTGGCGACGGGCCTCTGCGGCCCAACCGCAGGTCCGGTGAACCCTGACGGCGCGGCGCGCGCAGCGGAGGCGGCCGACTGCGCGGCTTCGGAGGCTGTCATGGCGGAAGCAAAATCCGGCTGACGCGCGTCGCCCGCTGCACTCGTGGCGGGCGAAAGTTTCACGCCGCGAAGTGCTGCCGGACGTTGCGGTTTTGCGCTTTGAAAACGAGCACGCGCCAGCTCAGCTTTGAGTTCCGCGATCTGTGCCGACTTCTGCACCTGCTTGTGGATCAGCATGAACAACATCCAGGCGCCGATGCCGGCGCCGATGGACATCCCCAGCTGCAATCCGAACTGCGAGTAAAGCATCGTGCCGATCGCGGCGGAAACGACCACGATGCTCAAGAGCACGAAGCCATCCCGCTGGGCTGCTTCTCTTTTCGGCTCGGTCACGGCATCGGGTTTCGGCGCGACTTCCGCGACCGGCGTACCCGTCGTTGCAGGTGCTGCCGGAGGCTTCATTTCGTCTTGTCTTCTCATGGTCTTCAGGGCCGCCAATCGATTCGTCTTTGAACAGCTTCGCAGGCCCGGGAAGCGAGAAGCAATGCAGCTTACGGGACCTATCACCAAGTTTCCGAAGCCTAAGTCCCGATCGGCACGATTCCTACCGCGTGCGGAGCGCGTCAGTCACACATCAGCGTCGCGGTGCACGTTGCGAGTCCCGGTGCAAAGCCGCAAATCTGCCCTTGACCCGTCTCCGGCGTACCCGAATCGGGGCGCTGTTTAGGTCTCGTTAGGGCGAATCGCCGTGGTATCGTACGGCCGACAGCGCTTCTCGCGTTTGCCGGTGTTGCGTTTTTGTTGAGCAGGGGATTAAGCGCCATGTACATGGATCGTATCAGTACGAGTGCCGATGGGTACGTAACGAGCGAGTTCGCGCAGGCGCGCATCCTCATAACAGGTCTTACGGCAACGTCGGGTATCGACATTGCGCGTTCCTTCGCCGATCTCCAAGCGCGACTTATCGTTCATACTGCGGAGCTTTCTCCCGAGCTGATCGAACTTGCCGCGGTTCTCACTCAAACGGCCGGCGACATCCGCCTGCATACGCAGAACATCTCCAGCGCCAACAGCGCAGCAGTCTTCGCGCAAACATCAGCGCAGGCGTATGGCGGGCTCGACGCTGCCATCAATATGGCTTCGATCTCTGCGGCCGAACTCGCGGCCGTCAAGCGTGACAGCGATCTCGACAGGCTCATATCCGACAAGCTCGCGCCGCTTGCGCAACTGACGCGCATCATCGCCAATCGCATGTGCCTCATCTTGAGCGAGGGTCTCATTCTCAATGTCTTGAAGATGCCTCATCCCACAAGCGGCCGGGAATCGGCGGTGGCCGCCTACGCACGCACGGCGCTGGCGGCGATGACGGCGAAAGAAGCGCACGCGTGGGCGCCGCAGGGCATTCGCATCAATTCGGTCGGTCCCTCTGTCGTAGGAGAGCGGCAAGCCGGGGCGGTGCTTACGAACGAGCCGGACGTTGCGACCCTTGCGCTTTATCTCGCGTCGCACAAAGGCCGGAGGCTGTCGGGGCATGTTTTCGATGCGGATGGGATGGCGTGCTGAAACCGCGCAATTGCATTCCAGTATGGAAACATTGATGATTGCCGCTCTCTCAGCATAGAGAGCATTTTATGGATATCCGGCAGCTTCAGTACCTCGTAGCGCTGGCGCGCGAAAAGCATTTCACGCGCGCAGCCAGCGCCTGCCACGTCACGCAACCGACGCTCTCGGGGCGCATCCGGCAGCTTGAGCTTGAACTCGGCGTTCCGATCGTCGAGCGCGGTCAGCGCTATCAGGGCCTGACGCAAGAGGGCGCCCGCGTTCTCAAATGGGCGCAGCTCATCCTCAACAATTGGGCGTCAATGCATCAGGAGCTGGCGCACCTCGCGACCAGCGATTTCGGACTGACCGGACGACT
The DNA here is from genome assembly GCF_000230975.2 of Hyphomicrobium denitrificans 1NES1. NCBI lineage: Bacteria > Pseudomonadati > Pseudomonadota > Alphaproteobacteria > Hyphomicrobiales > Hyphomicrobiaceae > Hyphomicrobium > Hyphomicrobium denitrificans. The sequence continues at coordinate 2,640,689 of NC_021172.1, forward strand.
GGCCTTAGGGGCCATTCCGTCGGCGCTACCCATGATTCCGTATCTGACGCAGGCCGTCAGAAAGTTGCACCCGCATATCGATTTCACCGTCATGTCGTTGAGCTCGGAAGAAATCCTGCGGGGTCTCGACGATTATTCGCTCGATGCGGGCATCACCTACCTCGACAACGAGCCGATCAATGGCTTGATGGCAACGTCACTCTATACGGAGCGCTACAGCCTGTTCCTTCCCGCGGATCACGCGCTCGCCGCGCAGGCATCGGTGACTTGGCGCGAGGCCGCGGAGCTGGCGCTCGGACTGCCGACTGCGAACATGCAGAATCGCCGGATCATCGACCGCGCTTTCCGCGTGGCCGAAAGCCACCCGGAACCGGCGCTGGAGACGAATTCGGTCGTCAATCTCTATTCCAGCGTAAAATTGATGGGTCTCGCGAGCATCATGCCGGAATACATCGTCGGTATTTTCGGGGACGATCCGGATGTCCGCGCCGTTCCGCTGACCGCGCCAAACATCTCTCAAAATGTCGGACTGATTACCCCCGATCGCGATCCGGTCGCCCCTTTGATCCGGGTTTTTCGCGAGACCGCCGCGGCTTTTTCGACACATGGGTTTGCTGCGGTGCGGGCGAAGAAGCCGAAGATTGCTTGAACTACGGACACATCATTAGTTTTCGCAATGCAGCATTGATAACGCCAATGATTGGATCGGTGATACCGATTTGATCGGAACAGCGAAATAAAACACTAGAAAAACCGCGACGAAATGCGCATCTAAATAAGCAATTCCGCCGAAGAATTATCGCGGCAGCCTAGGGAAACGCCTCGCATGGCGAAGAACGTTACACGATCACCGAAAGGGCCTCGGAAGCAAGAGGTTAAAGCCTCGACTCCTGCGCAAGTGGCCGCGTTGTCGATTTGCGCACGCCACGGCAACAAACCTGACGAGTTGCTCGAAATTTTTCACGAGATGCAGCACGAGCTTGGCTACGTGCCTGAGGACACACTCCCGGTAATCGCCACGGCGCTTAATCGTTCGCGCGCCGAGATTTACGGGGTTTTGACGTTCTACCATGAGTTCCATCGCCATCCTGTCGGCAAGCATATCGTCAAGATCTGCCGTGCCGAAGCGTGCCAATCCATGGGCACGGAGGAACTCTGCCGGCATGCGGAGGCCAGGCTCAACATCCCGCTCGGCGGCACGACGGCCGACGGTACTGTTACGATTGAACAGGTTTTCTGCCTTGGAAACTGCGCCCTTTCGCCGGCCGTCATGGTCGGTGAAAAGCTTTATGGCAGGGTCGATCCCGAGCGGTTCGACGAGATCATCGCGGGCCTCGAAAAGGAGGCTGCGGAATGATCACCGTATTCGTCCCGTGCGATGCTGCCGCCCTCTCGATGGGCGCCGACGATGTCGCAACCGCCATCGCGAGCGAAGCCAAGAAGCGCAAGGCTAATGTCCGTATCGTTCGCAACGGCTCGCGCGGCATGCTCTATCTCGAACCGCTCGTCGAAGTCGAAACGCCGAAAGGGCGCGTCGCTTATGGACCGGTGGCCGCGAAAGACGTTGTGAGCCTCTTCGACGCCGGATTTCTCGAAGGCAAATCGCACAAGCTCGGACATGGGCTGACCGAAGAAATTCCCTACTTCAAGAACCAGGAGCGGCTGACGTTCGCGCGCTGCGGCATCACCGATCCATTTTCATTAGAAGACTATCGCAAGTACGGCGGTTACGACGGCCTGGCAAAGGCCCTCGCGATGAAGCCGATCGACATTATCAATGAGGTGACGACGTCGGGCCTGCGGGGACGCGGCGGTGCCGGCTTCCCGACCGGCATCAAGTGGAAAACCGTCCACGATCTCGCCAGCAACCAGAAGTACGTTGCCTGCAACGCCGACGAAGGCGACAGCGGCACGTTCGCCGACCGCATGCTGATGGAGGGCGACCCCTTCTGTCTGATCGAAGGCATGACGATCGCGGCCGTCGCCGGCGGCGCCACCAAGGGCTATATCTACGTCCGCTCGGAATACCCGCACTCAGTCCATAACCTGCGCAAGGCGATCGAGATTGCACGCGAGGCCAACTGGCTTGGCGACAATATCCAGGGCTCGGGATACTCGTTCGATCTCTTCGTGCGCATGGGCGCCGGCGCTTATATCTGCGGCGAAGAGACGTCGATGCTCGAAAGCATCGAAGGCAAGCGCGGGCTCGTGCGCTACAAGCCGCCGATCCCTGCGATCGAAGGTCTCTTCGGTAAGCCGACGATCATCAACAATGTGATGAGCTTCGCGGCGGTGCCGATCATCCTCGCGAAGGGCGGCGAATTCTACAAAAACTACGGCGTCGGCCGGTCGCGCGGCACGCTGGCGTTCCAGCTTGCCGGAAATATCAAACGCGGCGGTCTTGTCGAGAAAGCTTTCGGCGTCACGACGCGGCAGCTTATCGAGGACTGGGGCGGCGGAACCCACAGCGGTCGGCCGGCTCGCGCGGTGCAGGTTGGCGGTCCGCTCGGCGCCTATCTGCCTGAATCCAAGTTCGACGTGCCGATGGACTACGAAGAATTCGTCAAGATCGACGCGATGGTCGGCCATGGTGGCCTCGTTGTCTTCGACGACACGGTCGATATGGCGCAACAAGCGCGCTTCGCGATGGAATTCTGTGCCATCGAAAGCTGCGGCAAGTGCACGCCGTGCCGAATCGGATCGACGCGCGGCGTCGAGGTCATCGACAAGATCATCGCCGATATCGATCGTGAGAAGAACGTCGCGCTGCTTGAAGACCTTTGCGTCACAATGACAGACGGCTCGCTGTGCGCATTGGGCGGGCTGACGCCGTTGCCTGTCCGAAGCGCGTTGCACGAGTTTCCGGACGACTTTCACAAGCCGGCGCCCAACAAGTTTCTTGCTGACGCCGCGGAGTAGCTCTCAGGATCAGACGACCTCAACGAGGACGCACAATGAACCAGCACGTTAAGCCGATGACCCTCATCAAAGAGACGGACTACGGCACCAAGACACCCGAAGTTCATGAGACGACCAAGATGGTCACGCTTGAGATCGACGGTCGCGAGATCACGGTGCCCGAAGGCACTTCGATCATGAACGCCGCGATGCAGCTTGGCATCCAGATTCCGAAGCTCTGCGCTACCGATAGCCTCGATGCGTTCGGCTCCTGCCGCCTTTGTCTTTGCGAGATCGAAGGACGTAAGGGTACGCCGGCGTCGTGCACGACGCCGGTTGCGCCGGGCATCAAGGTCGCGACGCAGAACGCACGCCTCGCAAAGCTCCGTCGCGGCGTGATGGAGCTTTACATCTCCGACCATCCGCTCGACTGCCTCACGTGCGCTGCGAACGGCGACTGCGAACTTCAGGATATGGCTGGCGCTGTCGGTCTCCGGGAAGTCCGCTATGGCTTCGACGGCGAGAACCATGTCTACGCAAAGCGCGCCGATGGGTCGGCCAACGACAGGTTCAGACCAATCGATGACTCGAACCCTTATTTTCAGCTGGAGCCATCGAGGTGCATACTTTGCTCTCGGTGCATACGCGCCTGCGACGAGGTTCAGGGCACTTTCGCTCTGACGATCGACGGCCGCGGTTTCGCCTCCTACATTGCCTCAGGCATGAGTGAATCGTTCCTAGCTTCGGAATGTGTCTCGTGCGGCGCCTGCGTGCAAGCTTGCCCGACGGGTTCCTTGATCGAGAAGTCGGTCGTCGACATAGGTCAGCCGGAGCATTCGATCATCACGACGTGCGCCTATTGCGGCGTCGGCTGCGCCTTCAAAGCCGAAATGCGAGGTGAAGAAGTCGTCCGCATGGTGCCGTACAAGGATGGTGGCGCCAACGAAGGCCATTCGTGCGTGAAGGGTCGCTTTGCGTTCAGCTACGCGACACATAAGGATCGCGTCCTGACACCGATGATCCGCGAGAAAGTTACGGATCCTTGGCAGGTCGTGACCTTCGACGAAGCGATCAATTACGCCGCGAAGCGCCTCAAAGAAACGCAGGAGAAATACGGCCGGAAATCAATTGGCGCCGTCACGTCCTCGCGCACGACGCTGGAGGAGATCTATTCCGTCCAGAAGCTCGTGCGTGCTGCTTTCAATAACAACAATGTCGATACGTGCGCCCGCGTTTGCCACTCTCCGACAGGCTATGGCTTGAAGGTGACGTTCGGGGAAGCCGCCGGAACGCAGGATTTCAAGAGCACCGATAAAACCGACGTCATGCTGGTCATCGGCTGCAATCCGACGGACGCTCATCCGGTCTTCGGCTCACGCATGAAGAAGCGGATTCGCGAGGGCGCCAAGGTCATCGTCGTCGATCCGCGGCGCATCGATCTCGTCGACTCGCCGCACGTCAAAGCCGATTATCACCTGCAGCTCATGCCCGGGACCAACGTCGCGGTCGTGAATGCCCTTTGCCACGTAATCGCAACGGAAAATCTGATCGACCGGAAGTTCGTCAACCGCCGCTGCGAAAAGACCGACTTCCACCGCTGGGAAGAGTTCATCAAGCGGCCGGAGCACTCACCGGAAGCCATGGAGCCAGTCACCGGCGTTCCGGCCCAGATGGTGCGCGAGGCGGCACGCCTCTTTGCTACGGGCGGCAATGCCGCGATCTATTACGGCCTCGGCGTTACCGAGCACACGCAAGGCTCGACGGCCGTCATGGCGTTGGCCAACCTTGCGATGGCGACGGGCAACATCGGCCGCGAAGGCGTCGGCGTGAACCCGCTCAGAGGCCAGAACAATGTGCAGGGCTCCTCCGATATGGGTTCGGCGCCGCACGAATATCCTGGCTATCGCCACGTCTCCAACAAGGATGTGCGAGACATCTACGAGAAGGAATGGGGCCTTAAGCTCGATGATGAGCCCGGACTGCGCATTCCTAACATGTTCGATGCCGCAATCGACGGATCCTACCGCGGCATGTTCATTCACGGCGAAGATATCGCGCAATCCGATCCCGATACGCATCACGTCGAAGCGGCGCTGAAGGCCATGGACATCGTGGTCGTGCAGGATCTCTTCCTGAACGAGACGGCCGCTTTCGCACACGTGTTCCTGCCGGGCACCTCGTTCCTCGAAAAGGACGGCACGTTCGTCAACGCCGAGCGTCGCGTCAATCGCGTTCGCAAGGTCCTGAAGGAAAAGCAGGGCGTACCGGAGTGGGAAATCGTCAGTCGACTCGCGACGGCGATGGGCTATCCGATGCACTACAATTCCGCGTCCGAGGTCATGGACGAAATTGCGAGAACGACCCCGCCGTTCCAAGGCATCTCATATGAGCGCCTTGACGAGCTTGGTTCGGTCCAGTGGCCGTGCAACGAACAGCATCCGACAGGTACGCCCATCATGCACACGGACGAGTTCGTGCGCGGCAAGGGCCGGTTCATGCTGACGGCGTTCATGGCAACCGACGAGCGCGCAAGCAACAACTTCCCGCTCATCCTGACGACCGGACGTATCCTGTCGCAATATAATGTCGGCGCTCAGACGCGGCGCACCGACAATATGGCGTGGCACCCGGAAGATATTCTCGAAATGAACCCCTATGACGCGGAAATTCGCGGCATGAAGGATGGGCAGATCGTGTCGCTTACGAGCCGCGCCGGCGCAACGACGATCCGGTTGAAGATTTCCGACCGCATGCCGCAGGGCGTCGTCTACACGACGTTCCACCATCCGGGCACGGGCGCCAATCTCATTACGACCAGCAATTCGGACTGGGCGACCAACTGCCCCGAATACAAGGTAACTGCGGTTCAGGTGGCGCCTTCGAACCAGCCGTCCGACTGGCAGGCCGAGTGGAATACGCGCAATATCGAAAGCAAGCGTATTGGCACGGAGAAGAAGCTGGAACCGGCGGAATAAGTCCGCCGGCCTATCTCAAAATCACTTACAATGAGCGTGATATCGAACGTGATTTCGCAACAGGGCGGGGACGAGGAGTTTTGCTCTTATCCCGCCTTGGGTGAAGCCGTGGTTGCCGGTTCAGTGCAGCCGGTAACGTGGCAACTGCCGCACGAAACACCCGTGGCGCTGCAAATCAATTCCGAGCCTTATACCGTCATGATGGCGACGCCGGCCGATCTCAGGGATTTCGCGTTGGGCTTTCTTATCGGCGAAGGCATCCTGAAAAACCCGAAGGAGATTCGGGGTATCCTCGTGATGCCTGGTGATGAGGGCGTCACGGTCGATATCGCGGTTCCGGAAGCGGCTCTCGAGACATCGCGTCTCGCGCGGCGCTCGGTGGAAGGCCGGGCGGGTTGCGGGCTCTGCGGTCTCGAGGATATTGCCTCGGTCGTCCGCCCGTTGCCGGTCCTGGAACGGCGGTGGGCACCAACGCCGGAAGCGATTGAACGCGCTGCCGCCACGTTGTTTCAGCATCAGCCGATGAATCAATTCAACCGCTCTGTGCACGGTGCAGCGTGGGTCTCGCGTGACGGCGAGATCAAGCTCGTGCGCGAGGACGTCGGACGCCACAACGCCCTCGACAAACTGATCGGCACGTTGGTACGCGATGAGTTCGATATCCATGACGGCTTCGTGCTGATGACGAGCCGTTGCAGCTTCGAACTCGTACAAAAGACGGTAACGGCGGGCATCGGAGCGCTCGTCACCGTTTCGGCCCCGACATCGCTAGCGCTCGATCTCGCGCGCAAGTCCAATCTGTTCCTGGCGGCGCTCGCCAAGGGCAAACCCGTTGTCTTCAACTCCTGACGCAGACATGTTCTGCTCACCAACTTAATCGCGGTAGGTAGATGGAAAAAGAAGTTCTTATTCAGATGGCCAACCAGGTCACCGCATTTTGGTCCGTCTATCCGAAAGGCGAAGCGCTGGAGAGCATCGCGAGGCACATTCACAGTTCATGGGAACCGAGGATGCGCGACGAGATGAAGACGATCATCGACGACGGGGGTCAGGGTCTGGCGCCGCTTTTTGTCGAGGCCATGAAAGACTATTTCAAAGGTCCGAAAACTCCGACCAAATCCAATCCTTCAGGTGCGTCGGAACCAAAACCCAAGACCGGCTCACCGGCGGCGTAATCATTTCGCACGCTAAAAAAGGGTAGCGAGAGCCACCCTTTCTGCATTTCGTCAGCCATCACTCGGCGGCGGCTCTGTTTGCTGCGAGCACCTGATCCTTCAATCTGCCCGACACTTCGGCCAAGTGATCGAAGCCGAACGTGAACGAGCCGACGCCGGCGGTCGCCGATCGGAGATCGATAATCAGGTTATCCATCTCCGCTTCCGGTATGTGCGCCTCGATCACGTCCCAGCCCGGCCAGCCGGGCCGCGCGTCAAATCCGAGAATCTGCCCGCGCCGTTGCGAGATGATGCCGTTGATGCGTGCATTTGCTTCGGACGGCACCGCGATCGAAACGGCCATGACCGGCTCGAGCAGAACCGGGTTGCACTTCGGCATCCCTTCCGACATCGCGAGCCTCCCTGCCTGCCGGAATGCCATGTCGGATGAATCGACCGTATGGTACGAGCCATCCGTCAGCGTCACTGCGACGTCGACGACGGGAAAGCCGAGCGGGCCTTCCGTCAGGTAGTCGCGCACGCCGATCTCGACCGACGGGATGAAGTTGCGTGGGATTGCGCCACCGGTGATTGTCTCCGCGAACGTAATGCCGCTCGAGCGCGGCAACGGCTTGATGTCGAGCTTCACGTCGCCGAACTGTCCATGACCGCCCGACTGCTTTTTATGACGTCCGCGGACTTCGGTTGCCGAGCGTATCGTCTCCTTGTAGCCGACCCGGCGCTTCTCACGCAGGACTTCGATGCCATACTTCCGCATCAGCCGTTCGAGCGCGACGCGCAAATGCATCTCGCCCTGACCGTGCAGCAGGATCTGATGCATGTCGGCATTGTGCTCCAGCGTCAGCGAGGGATCCTCGTCGATCAACTTCGCGACGGCCGAGGACAGTTTCACTTCATCTTTGCGGTCCTTGAGCCCGAGGCCGATCGCGAGAACGGACTGCGGCGGTTTCGGCACCGGGATTTGCGTCACCGTGGATTTTCCGACGCCGATCGTCTCGCCCGAGCGAATAGCGTCGAGCCGGCCAAGCGCGACGGTGTCGCCCGCCCTGGCGCCTCCGCATTTCGTCGTTTCCTCCCCGCGGATCGTGAAGATGCCGGCCACGCGAACCTCTTGTCCGTCGCCGCCCGTAACTGTGGCATTATCCGGAATTTCTCCAGCAAGAACGCGCGTAAACGATAGCTTGCCGCCCGATTTCGTATGCACGCTTTTGAAGACGTAGGCTGCCGACTTGACGTTCTCGAGCTTGTGTCTCTTCGCCGTGTCTTCGACGAAGGGACATTCGTGCCGGAGCGCTTTCAGAAGCCGCATGATGCCATACCCTTCCTGGGCGGAGCCGAGAAGAACGGGGCAAATCATGCCGTCCTTCAACTCTTTCGTAAGATCGTCGAACACGCGATCGTTGGGCGGGGGAATGTCGGCGAGCAACTGCTCCATCAAGTCGTCGTCGTAATCGGCGAGCTTCTCAAGCATCTGGAAGCGGGCTTCCTTCTCGCGCGATGCGATAGCGGACGGCAACTCGATGATCTTGCTTTCGGCATGCTCGCGATAGACGTAGGCGCGTTCGGATGCGAGATCGACAAAGCCGGTCGCGATGCCGTTTTCCCAGATCGGAATCTGGCGCAGGACAAGGGGCTTGGCGCTTGCCGGCTGCAGACCTGGTATGATGTCGCGCAGGGGGGTTTGCGAGACATCGATCTTGTTCAAGAAAATCAGATGCGGAATTTGAGCGTCTTCGAGTTGCTTCAGGATCACCTGCAGGGCGGCGACGCGTTTCGGGTCGGCTTCGCACACCACAACGGCCATATCGCAGGCCGGGAGAGCGAGCGTGCCTTCGTAGGCGAACTCAACCGATCCTGGGCAATCGATGACTGTGAACTTGTCGTCGAGGAAGGATATGTCAGCGACGTTAACGCCGACGCTCATGGCGTGCTCGCGCGCTTCGGGAGCGTTGTCGCCAACCGTCGACTTGGCTGCGATCGATCCAGCTCTGGATATGCCGCCGGTGCGTGCCAGAATAGCTTCGAGAAGAGTAGTTTTGCCGCTTGCGAAGGGCCCGATCAGCGCGACACAGCGTGCGCCTCGGACCCCACCTCTGCCTCCTTGAGCGCCGTTTCTGCCCTTCGGGCCATCTGAACTTGTCATGATTGCCTCCGACGTTGCGAGGCGCAGACCCACGCTTGGCCGCCACCCCGCACCTCGGAAGGGTACGGCAGGGACGATGCTCGCTCGAAAGTCAGCGCGGCACAACAGTCTTAACCGGGGTCCGCCGCACAGTTTCGTGAAACTTTCTTATTGCGATGCGGTAGGCATTCGGACCGGCATGCAAATTACTGCAACGCCGAAACTACTTTCACCTCGGGGCGTTAGGCCATATCTCAAAATGCAAAAAACGCTTGAATAACTTTAAACATGCATCATCATGAACTTATCCGTGTTTGGCGCGTTTTAAGGGGCACTAGCGCAGGATTCGGAGAGAGCCAGAGGGATTTTGGCTCAGAGATGCGAGGCTGGGTTATGAGTATCGAATCACTGATGTCCGCGGCGAATGCCGCCGGGTACGTGATGGCGGTCGAAGACCAACTTCCGGATACCTTCGGTATCGAGCCGACGGTGTTCGAGTTCAAGTCGCAGCCCACGACTGCAATCGCGATTTGGCGCCCGGTTGTACCTGATATCGACGGACGACCCCTGAGCGGGCACATCTCGCATGCTTGGGACTGGTTTACCGGTCACTTTGTCGGCAACGGCGCGACGGCCTGAGGCAGGCTTAGTTATGTTATTGAGAATTGCAAAGCGCGCGAAAACCTTCGCGCGCTTTTGATTCAGACTGGCGGCTTCCGCCGCGGCCTCCTAAGTGAGATTTCCGCAGAAACGCTGGATCCGAGTGCACGCTTCCTTCAGTGCCTCGGTCGATGCCGCGTAGGAGACACGGAACGACGGTGAGCCTTCGAACGCCGCGCCATGAACGACCGCGACGCCCTCTTCTTGCAGCAGCGCCGTCACGAACGCTTCATCGTCGGCGATCTTGGCGCCGCTCTGGCTCGTCTTGCCGATCAAAGCCTTTATGCTCGGATAGACATAAAATGCGCCCTGCGGATTGGGGCACTGCAGTCCTCTTGCCTGGTTGAGCATGCCGACGACGAGATCGCGACGTTCGACAAAGATCTTGTTGTGCTTTGCGATGAAGTCCTGCGGTCCGTTCAAGGCTTCGACACCGGCCCACTGCGTAATCGACGATGGATTCGACGTCGATTGCGACTGCAATTTGCGCATTGCATTGATGAGCTGTTCGGGGCCTGCGGCATAGCCGAGACGCCAGCCGGTCATGCAGTAGGCCTTCGACAAGCCGTTCATCGTCAGCGTGCGCGGATAAAGGCGCGGCTCGACGGCTGCGGGCGTCGCGAACTTCAGACCGTCGTAGAGCAAATGCTCGTACATGTCGTCGGTCAGAACCCAGACGTGCTCGTGCCGTAGCAGCACGTCTGTCAGCGCTTTGATGTCGCCGGCCGAATACGCTGTGCCGGTCGGATTCGACGGCGAATTGAAGATGAACCACTTCGTCTTCGGCGTAATCGCCTTTTCGAGCGCCTCGGGCTTCAGCTTGTAACCGTCTTCTAGCGTCGTCGGTGCGAAAACCGGCTTGCCGCCGCCGAGCAGAACAATGTCCGCGTAAGAGACCCAGCATGGAGCCGGAATCACGACTTCGTCGCCCGGATTGAGAGTTGCGAGAAGTGCGTTGTAGAGCACCTGCTTGCCGCCGGTCCCAACCGATACCTGGCTCGGCTTATAATCGAGGCTGTTGTCGCGCTTGAACTTTGCGACGATCGCCGCCTTGAGTTCCGGAATGCCGTCGACATCGGTGTACTTCGTCTTGCCCGCGTCGAGGGCGCGTTTCGCAGCTTCCTTGATATTCTCCGGCGTATCGAAGTCGGGCTCGCCTGCCGACAGTGAGATGATGTCCCGGCCCTGGGCCGCGAGTTCGCGAGCTTTCGTCGAAACGGCGATGGTGGCGGACGGTTGGATACGATTCAAACTGTCGGCGATGAAGCCCATGAGACGCCTGTCAAAAGGAGGAGTGCGAATAGTTCATTTCGCGGTTGCGAAAGGAGCGGCGCGGACCCTAATTCCAATGATTTGCGACTGCAAGCCGACGTTTTGCCAATCTCACAGCGCTGCCGCCGCAGGCCTGCAGCACGTTGCGCTCCGCGCGGCCGGTGATGCCGGTACGCAACTCAAATTGCAAGAATTCGGAACGGCACCGCAATTGCACAGCCTGCGCCACATTCCGGACCCATGCATGCCAAGAACCACCGGTCAACTCCCCCTTAACGGGTCGTCATTACCAAATCGATGCAAGCGGAGGGATTTGAAACGATGGCTGCCAGCGAGATGCTCGAACGGAATTCGCAAGCACGTCCCCATCGCCCGAAACGTCGCCATCACCTGCTTCGGCCCGTTTTCGACGCCCTAGGTGCCGGCCTGCTCTTCGTCGTGCTGACCGCAGTCTGTGCCAGCGCACCGGTCAAAGCCTGCCCATTCTCAGGAGCTTTTGGCGGGATCGAACGCTCTATTGCGCCGCAATCCATCAAGGCCATCGCCGAGCCCGGACCGGCGCCAATCATCGAGATCGCGACGACCAGCTCAGTCTGGGACCCTAACGCCGTCTTTCGGAGAACCAGCGGTACGGCCGCCTGGGGCCTGCTAGGGTTATCGCTTTCGCTACTCGCGGCCCTTAATCTAAGTTTTTTCAGGCATTTACGCCGCGTCTATGCGCCTCCGCAGGCGCGTCACCAGGATGTGAAATAGCGTTATCCTCAATGCGCGACGGGAGGCGCTATTGAATTGCCGCATTCTCGTTTGTACGTTTTATTCAGTGAACCGTTTCATCTCAAACCGACTTAATATCCTACAAGCCCATTGGAGGTGCGGAGCATGACGAGGCAACAGATCCGGCCGTTCTGGCTTGGCCTCTCCGCAGGAGCGGCAGCGGCCGTGATCGCCGCGACATCATTCTTCGCAAGCAGCGAGACGGTTCTGAGAACGAGCTTCGCAACAGCGCTCACCCACGCTTCTTCGCCCACCAAAGAGGTCGCGTCGATAAATCCGATTTCGGGCTCGGAAGACTATTGGCTTACGGCCATGCGCCGTGACGACAGCGCGCCGATGACCAAGACGGTCTCTGTCGGTGATCAGATTTCGCTGACCCTCAGCGGCCACCATCGCACGTTCGCGGTCGCGTCCGTGTCCGACTTTGCACCGCAGATCACCGAAATCGACACCTCGGCCGGCCCGGAGCATTTCATTCTGGTTACGGCACGTGACGTGAAAGATCCAAATGCGCGACCGATTCGCTTTGTCATGGAAATCGACGGAGCCAATGCCGCAATCATCAGCGGTCGCGGTGGGCGTTCGCTGTAATCGGCAGATTCCTTTTGCGAACAGATCGCAGTTCCGTTCACCACGGAACGGCTGACTTGTCCTGGAAAAATCCTCCCGTCGGTCCATCTGGCGGAAGTGTCGCTAGCCAGACAGCCGTCTCGGCGCCTTTTTCGGGCGAACGCGGCGCGTCCGGTCCGCCCATATCCGTCCTGACCCAACCCGGCGAGCAGGCGTTGACCTTCACGTCGCCTTTGTCGGCTTCTGCAGCGGCAATGCGGGTCAAAGCATTCAACGCTGCCTTCGACATGCGATAGGCCGGAAATCCAGAGCTCATCCCGGTCAGCTGTCCTGCCAGCGACGACATGTTGACGACACGCCCATAACCGCGCGCAATCATGCCCGGCAGAAGGGTTCTCGTGATAACGGCCGGCCCGAGCACGTTCGTTTCCCAAGTGCGGCGGAGCGTGTCGTCCGTCATTTCAAAGAGACTGGCGTTGAAACCGCCGGGTCCGTCGATCAGGATTGCGGCGTTGTTGACGAGAATGTCGACCGGCGCGTGGCGCTGTTCGATTTCCGTCAGCACGGATGGCAATCCCGCTGCTTCGGCCACATCCAATACAATAGGATCGACATCGACGCCGAGTTTTTCGAATGCCGCACCGGCTGCAATGGCACTGGCCTCGTTGCGGACTCCGGCAAGTACTGAAATTCCCAATTCGGCGAGCCGACGCGCAATCGCAAAACCGATGCCGCGATTGGCGCCCGTCACCAGCGCAGTCCTTTTCGTGTTGCGGTCAGCCACGTGCGCGTCCCTCAATTCAGGGGCTTGGGTGCCCAACGTATACTGAGGTCGCGCCGGGACCGAAAAGAAAAACCCCGCCGAAAACGGCGGGGTTCCGAAACCTGCAGGTTCAGAGGCTTAGGATTTCTTTTCGTCGTGATGCTGCTTTTCGAGGTTCTTCTTGCACTCGGCGCGGAATTTCTTGCGCTCCTTGCCGTGCAAGCCCTTGGCGTCTGCCTCTTTCGAGCACTGGATCGATTCCGGCGAATGGACGACCGGGGTCGCAGGCTTCTTCGCGTCCTTCGCCAGAGCGACACCGCTGCCGATAACCATCATAGCAGCCGCCGCCGCAACCGTCTTCATAGAGATCATTGTCTATGCTCCATAATGTCAGTGGTTCAACGTCTGTCGACCAACTTGGTTGCCCCGGCCCCGCTGGGCCGATCCGGATTGAACCTGTCGAAATTCGAATCGGCGGTTGCTTGGCTATCATTGCGCAGAGCACGGACGGAACTTACTCTTCCGTAAGGAGCTTTGAGAAAGAGCGCGACGTTCCCCTGGGACCGGTCGCCGTCGTTAACGCACGTCCCGGCGTGACACTGTGGCCTGGAAACAGCATTTATGCTCTCGGCTCCCGCCCCTATATTCGCAACGTGTCACCTCCACCTAAAACACCCTCCGGCAAATCGCCCAGGCCGCGTTCTTCGCGCGGCAAATCGGGCAAGCCCGTGCAGCCGCCTGCCGAGACTTCGGCCGGTACGCCGGGCTTCGCTGAAACAAACGCCTATTTCGCTCCGGCTGATTTTTCGGGAAAGACGACGAGTAGCGGACTCCCGAGCTTGCCGGCCTTGCGGCAGTCGGGGCCACGGCCGCCGATGGGTGGGGAAAGTCTGACCGACAGTCTGACGGCCCTCCTGACAAGGCCGGAAGAACGGTCCGACCGAGCGAAAGAGATTCTATCGCGCCAGCCGTTGATGGCGTCGCATCCGATCGTGTCCGGCGGCATGCCGACGTTCATGCCGCATCGTCCCGAGCGACCGGAAAAAAGCGAAGGCGGGATCAGGTTCAAGATTGAATCCGACTACGAACCGAAAGGCGACCAGCCGCAAGCGATCGCGGAACTTGTCGAGGGCGTCGCCAAGCACGAGCACAATCAGGTCCTGCTCGGCGTCACCGGCTCGGGCAAAACGTTCACGATGGCGCACGTCATCCAGGCGACGCAGCGTCCGGCGCTGATCCTGGCGCCAAACAAGACGCTCGCAGCGCAGCTCTACGGCGAGTTCAAGAGCTTCTTCCCAGAGAACGCCGTCGAGTATTTCGTCTCATACTACGACTACTATCAACCGGAAGCCTACGTGCCGCGGACGGACACGTACATCGAAAAGGAAGCGTCGATCAACGAACAGATCGACCGCATGCGCCATGCCGCAACGCGCGCGCTTCTCGAACGCGACGACGTCATCATCGTTGCTTCGGTCTCGTGCATCTACGGTATTGGCTCGGTCGAGACCTATACGGCGATGACGTTTACCGTGCGCGCCGGCGAGCAGCTTTCCCGCGATCAATTGCTGGCCGATCTCGTTGCCCTTCACTACCGCCGCAACGACCAGAATTTCGTCCGCGGCTCGTTCCGCGCGCGCGGCGATACAGTCGAAGTCTTCCCGGCGCACTTGGAGGACCGGGCATGGCGCTTCTCGCTGTTCGGCGACGAAGTCGAAAGCATCGTCGAGTTCGATCCGCTGACCGGTGCGAAGACGGACGAGCTGGCATTGGTCAAGCTTTACGCCAACTCGCACTACGTCACTCCGAAGCCGACGCTGCAGCAGGCGATCAAATCGATCAAGCTCGAGCTGAAACAACGGCTCGATGAGTTGTACGATGCGGGCAAGCTGCTCGAAGCGCAGCGCCTCGAACAGCGCACGACGTTCGACATGGAGATGATGGAGGCGACGGGCTCGTGCGCCGGCATCGAGAACTATTCACGCTATCTCACGGGGCGCAACCCGGGCGATCCGCCGCCGACGCTGTTTGAATATCTCCCTGACAACGCGCTCGTCTTCGCGGACGAAAGCCACGTTACGGTTCCGCAGATCGGCGGCATGTTCCGCGGCGACTTCCGGCGCAAGGCGACGCTTGCGGAATACGGCTTCCGGCTACCGTCGTGCATGGACAATCGCCCGCTCCGCTTCGAGGAATGGGATGCGATGCGCCCGCAATCGGTGTTCGTCTCGGCGACGCCTGCAAGCTGGGAGCTCGAGCAGACCGGCGGTGCGTTCGCCGAGCAGGTCATCCGCCCGACCGGCCTTGTCGATCCGGTCGTCGAAGTGCGGCCTGCAAAAACGCAGGTCGACGATCTGCTCGACGAAGTCCGGCAGGTCGCGCTCAAAGGATACCGGACGCTGGTCACGGTTCTGACCAAGCGCATGGCGGAGGACCTGACCGAGTACATGCACGAAAGCGGCGTGCGCGTGCGCTATATGCACTCGGACATCGAAACGCTCGAACGCATCGAGATCATCCGCGATTTGCGTCTCGGCGCCTTCGACGTGCTGATCGGCATCAATCTATTGCGCGAGGGCCTCGATATTCCGGAGTGCGCGCTTGTCGCCATTCTTGATGCCGACAAGGAGGGATTCCTACGGTCGGAAACGTCGCTGGTGCAGACCATCGGGCGCGCAGCACGCAACGTCGACGGCAAGGTCATTCTCTATGCCGACCAGATCACAGGATCGATGGACCGCGCCATCGCCGAAACAAACCGGCGTCGCGAGAAACAGCTCGCGTGGAACGAAGCAAACGGCATCACGCCCGAAAGCATCAAGCGCAACATCCACGACGTGCTGCAATCGGTTTACGAGCAGGATCACGTGACCGTCGATGCGGGGCTTGCGGACGGCGAGAATGTGCAGTCTCTCGGTCACAACCTACAGGCCGTTATTGCCGACATGGAGCGGCGCATGAAGGAAGCTGCTGCCGACCTCGAATTCGAAACGGCGGCGCGGCTGCGCGACGAGATCAAACGGCTGCGCGAGACGGAGCTTGCGATTTCGGATGATCCGCTGGCACGACAAAGCGATGTCGAAGATCGCGCCGGCAGCTTCAAGGGCGAGCGCAGGTATGGTGCAAGTGCAAATGTGCCCCATCAGGCCCCCTCTCCCCGCAAGCGGGGAGAGGGTCGGGGTGAGGAGCAACCGTTTGCTCATCACCCAGAACCAGCCCCTCACCCTAACCCTCTCCCCATGAAGGATGGGGAGAGGGAAACCACGGGTTCGCGTATCAAGAGCGAATACGAGCCGGTGCAGCCGACGTATGCTCAGTCCACATCACGGATCAAAAAGCCGTCGCTGGACGACATGGGGCCAGGAACCGACCGGCCGGTTCCGGCGCGCGCGCCGACTGTCGACAGCCGTGCTAAAGCCGGCGCCTTCGGCGAAGGCATCTCTGGGCCGCACAAACCGACGCTCGACGAAATGGGTCCGCACGCCTCATTGCCAATGAAATCTGGAGAAAAGCCGTCGCGTCTCCAGATGCCCACACGCACGCGCGAATTCGACGATCCGGCGCAGAAGAAAGGTCGCCGTGGCCGCCCGCGCAAAACGGGACGGCCGGGGCAATAACGGCGGATCGCGTCGCGACGCCTGGAGCGAAATATCCATCTCCGTGTTAAAACATCTAATCAGACCGGAGAAAATCCATGCCCGTGACGTTGACCGGCTCGTGCCGTTGTGGCGCCGTGAAATTCTTCTGCGAAAGCCACACGCCTCAACCCTACCAAAGATGCTACTGCTCGATCTGCCGCAAGACTGCGGGCGGCGGAGGCTATGCGATCAATCTCGCGGCCGACGCGCGCACGTTGAAAATCGACGATCCGCAAAAAGCCATTCAAATTTTTCGCGCCGAAATTCTCCAGGATGACGGAACGTGCGAACGCTCGACGGCCGAGCGGAATTTCTGCACGCGCTGCGCGAGCGCGCTTTGGCTGTTCTCGCCGGAATGGCCGGAACTCGTGCATCCCTTTGCGTCCGCGATCGACAGCGAATTACCGACGCCGCCGTCCTCGGTGCATCTGATGCTACGCTATAAACCGAACTGGGTTCAGCCGGATATCCGCGACGGAGATGCCGTCTTCGATCTCTATCCCGAGCAATCGATAGAAGACTGGCATCGAAGCCGCGGCCTTTGGGTCGAGTGATCCGAGGAACATTGCGCCGCCTTGAGGGAACGGTTCCAAGTCTCCCCGGTTTGCATCCCGTCATAACCGACGCGCTTGCGTGATTGGCGATAATAGACGGTACATCCGGGGCGCAGACTGGACTAAGATCGTCACAACGGGGGCTCTCCAATCAAGGAGGCTCTGATGCCGACATTTATCGTTATTGCGAGCTTCACGGATAAAGGCGTGCACGACGCCAAGGATACGGTCAACCGCGCCGATAAATTCAAGGCCATAGCCAAAAATGCGGGCGTTACGATCAAAGACATGTATTGGACAATCGGACCGTTCGATGTGGTCACGATTTGCGAGGCTCCCGACGACGAGACGGCGACGGCTTTGTCGCTGAGCATTGCCGCTCGGGGCCACGTCAGGACTCAGACATTGCGCGCGTTCAACGCGACCGAGATTTCGAAAGTCATCGGCAAGATGGTTTAGACGGTCGTCGCCACGCGCAAGATTTATGCGACCGAACACCGCGCCTTAGTGCGCGTATGTGAACGCTGGCTTTGTGCCCGATCACGAACGCGGAACCTACGCTGAAATCGTGGGTTTTTTGATCATCGTGTTTCTGCGAGGAGAGTGATCATGCCGAAAATAAAGAACGCCAAAATTCTCATTCTCGCGACGGACGGTTTCGAACAATCCGAACTCGAAGTGCCGCGCGATAAGCTGAAAGCCGTTGCGCAACTTGTTCACGTCGCAGCACCGAAGGAGCGCAAGAAAAAGGAAGCCATCGTCGGCTGGCAGAACCGCGATTGGGGCAAACCGGTCCCCGTCGACGTAGAACTCTCCGAGGCATCGACATCACTTTACGACGCGCTGGTCCTTCCGGGTGGGCAGATGAACCCCGATACGCTTCGGAAAAATCCGGACGCGCTGAAACTGATCAGAGCGTTTCTCAACGAAGGCAAGGTCGTGGCGGCGATTTGCCATGCTCCTTGGCTGCTGATCGAGACGAATGCCATTCGCGGTCGGCGCGCGACGTCCTACGACTCGATCAAAACGGACGTGATCAATGCGGGTGCCCATTGGGTCGATGAGCCTGTCGTCGCCGATCAGGGCATCGTCACGAGCCGCAATCCTGGGGATCTCGAAGCGTTCGTCGCAAAGATCATTAAAGAAATCGAGGAAGGCAAACACGAACGCGCGGTGCTGGCCGCATAGTGCGCCATCCCTCCCTTCGACGAGCATCAGGACCGCGCATCATGAGCGCGCTCAGCCCGTCCGGGTGATCTTTGGCCGGATGTTGTGCGTCTTGGCAATGCTCGCCAAAATCAGAAGCAGCGTGTAGCGCAAGGCTTCGTCCACCGATGCAACCGTGCGGCCGGGTTCGGAAAGATCCGCGAACGTCCAGACGAGCTCACCCTGCACCGTCGCCCGCCAGCTGCCAAAATAATTCCGGCCTTTGAGCACCGTAACGCCAGTTCCCGCCAGACCCTCGCGCACCGAGAAGCCGCTCAACCGGACCTCGGGGATATCTGCCAGCTGTCTCAGCAGCTCCGCATCAGGTGCCGCGCATTTCATCGCTCTGTCGCATTCCGAAAGAAACAGTCGCGCGGCGCCAAAAATATAAGCTTAAGCGCGTGCGCTGAAATAAAACGGGATGGCGCATCCCGATATGAAGGCGCGGCGCAGATCGTGCGTCGGCATATCTGGTTCTTTATCGAAGGATCGTTAAGACCTCATTAATATTTTCAGCAAGGGCCGTTGCGTTTTAGCGGCTCGCGCGAAGCGCGCACGCTATCAGCACTTCTTCAGGTTCGCGGCCAGTTCAATGAATACGTCGGAGTTCTGCGGCAGGACTCTGACGGACTGATCACATCCCTGTCCGGCAACGGCCATATGCGCTGCGAAGAATTGTCCCGAAAGTTGCACGTCGAATCCCGTGGGCGTGACGGTCCCGTCGACCGTGCCGCCGATATCGTTGATCTTGTCCTGCCAGGCGCCGGTGAGCTTCTCGCCCTCGACCGTCAAGTCGGTTGCGGCGTGAAGCTTGAAGTTGGTAGCCCCATCCTCACAACGCAGCGTTTGGCGCATACCCGGCGCGCCGCGGCGCGGGATATAGGTGACCACGCATTTGAAATTCGATGCAGGCCCGGAAATGGACGTCATGGTCGCCATCCCGACCCAGCGCCCAGCGAGGCTTGCTAACGGATCGACAGGGGGCGCGGCCTGATTTTCGGTGGCAACCAGAGTGGAAACAGCAGCAACCGCGAGATACACGGCGACGCGATACGACTGACGCATGTACTTTTGACTCCCTCACCAAGCCTATCCGGCTTCAGGCACTCCCCGCGCTTACCAATTTCTTCGAGAACCCCGTTGCCGTCAGCGGTGCACTTTGAACTTTTCAGCAACCATTCGGCGACAAGACCAGCCTGACCTCCGATCGCGACTGTTTGTGGGCCACATTGGGGAATCTCGCGGGTCTGGGGCAGCGATGTGCGCCATATTTTTTTGCTCCCAGGGCCGTCAAGTGCATGGGGAGATGCGAAAGCGCTACCGCGAGGGTCGATGCTCTTGCGGAGAACGTGGGTTCTCTTCATAAGCGCATTGGCAGCATAGCCAACTGGAGGCTTTGTCGTCTGAGATGCGGTCCGAGACTGTCGTTCGAGGGCAACACTCGAGCGCATCTCGTTCTAGTTCGTCCATATGGCTCGCAAAATCAGGGGCATCAGACAATAATGCGCGCCGTTTCGCGATACGCAGGAAGGAAGGGCTTCGTGTTTCGCCATCAGCAATTTTTTGGTTGTCTTGGAGCGCTGGCTGCGACTGCGGCGATAGTCGGCGCTCTGCCGCTCGCCGCTCCGGCAGCGCACGCCGCAGACGGTCCCTTTCCTGAACTTGTCGGCACCTGGAACGGCTCGGGCGTCGCCAAATTCGACGGCGGCAGGACGGAAAGCCTGCGCTGCAAGGGCTACTACACCAACACCGGCGGTCCCCATAGCCTCGGCATCTCGATCCGCTGCGCCAACGCTTCGGCGAAAGTGGAACTCCGCGCCAACCTGGTCGACGCGGGCGGCTCAGTGACCGGCAGTTGGGAAGAGCGGACCTACAATCAGTCCGGTTCGGTCACGGGCCGCGCCTTCGCCAACAAACTCAACCTGTCGATCAGCGGAGGCATTGCGGGCTCCATGCTCGTGACCGTCAACCGCGGCTCGCACTCGGTTGCCGTTCTGACCAGCGGCCCGTCGCTCAAGGGCATCAACATTTCAATGTCGCGCTGAGTACATCGCACGTGAATCCGGCGGTCTGAGCCGAACAAAGGATTGAAGATCATGCGCTCGCTACTCTGGGTTTCCCTTCCGGCCATTGCGGCGTTGCTGACGGCAACCGCGATGCCGTCTCCGTCGGATGCTCTAGGGCGGCGATTGCGGACGAGCTACGAGTCGGGTGAAGTCATCACGGCGCATAGCCATTATGGCAACGGCTCCATTCAAAGCGTCGTCCGGCCCGGTCGCTATGGATGGCAGGTGCGGTTGCCTCGCGGAGCCTGGGTCGATTGTCGCCGAAGCTGTGAAGAAACGCTGCGCGTGCAGACCGTCGATATCTTCGGCGATGGCGACAATACGCTGTCGAACGGCGGCTATGGAACACTGGCACGCGAATGCGGCGTCTTCGGATGCCTGCATTGGGAATGGTCGTTCTAAGCCGCGACGCCTCAAACCAGAAATGGGTTCGTCAGCCGCTCCTGACCAAATTGTCCGGGCGGCCCGTGTCCGCAGATGAAGGCGATATCGTCGCCGAGCGGAAAGAGCTTGGTCTTGATCGACGAAATCAGAGCGTCGTGGTCCCCGTAAGGAAAGTCTGTGCGGCCGACGGAGCCGCGAAACAGGACATCGCCGACGAGAGCGAACCGCTGAGCCGGATCGAAAAACACCACCGATCCCGGCGAATGGCCCGGGCAATGGAAGATATCGAAGGTATGGCCGGCAACCGTAACGAGATTGCCTTCCTCGAGCCAACGGTCCGGTTTGACGTTGCGCACGCCGGGAATGCCGTACATCTCGCCCTGCTTCTCCAGATTATCGAGCAGGATCGCATCATTCCTGTGAGGGCCTTCGATCTTGACGCCAAGCTCCTGGCGTAGCTCCGCCGCGGCACCGGCGTGGTCGATGTGACCGTGAGTCAGCAAGATCTTCTCGATCTCGATACCGGCTTCGTCGATGCCCCGAAAAATCCGGTCGAGATCGCCGCCCGGATCGACGACGGCGCCGATTTTCGACGCCTCGTTCCAAATGAGCGTGCAGTTCTGTTCGAACGGCGTGACGCGCACGATCGCAGCCTTAAGCGGAGATTGAGGCGGGGCGGTCGCATCACTCATGTTCGAGGGTCCTTACTGGCTTTCTGCGGTCTTAGAGCATCACTTCGCGAAACGGAAACCGTTCCTATTCCGAGCCGAGATCGATGCGTAATGACGCCGCTGCCGCGGGCAATCCACAGGGGGTGCGGAGCGGGTCAGGTCGAATCAGAATAACAAAACCTTAATTGAGCATGTCACCGCCAATTTTCAGGATTGACCCGATGAAACAAACTCTTGCCAGCCTTGTCGTTGCATCGGGTGCGGCAGCTTCAGCTTCAGCTTTAGCTGGACCGGCCTTCGCCAACGATTGGGAAGGTTTCTCGCTCGGCGTCGGCGGCGGCTACGGTATGGCCAACACGCGGCTTAGCGAATCCGTGTCCGTGTCCGAGTTCGACGGATTTCTGGCCGGAGTTGTCGATGGCATGCCGAGCTCCGGAGGGTTCTTTACGCTCAGCGCTGGCTACGATCATGCGCTGTTTGGAACGCTCGTCGTTGGTGCCTTTGTCGACTACGATTTTTCGAACATCGATTCCGGGATCGGAAATCAGCTTTCCGTTGGCGGCCGCCTCGGCTACCTCGTCGCACCGACGACGTTGTTCTTTTCGACGTTTGGGTACGCCCATGCCGATGGATCGGACACTGCGTCAGGCTTCGAGGGGCTGCCCATTGCGACTGGAAGCTTCGATGGATATTTCGTCGGTACTGGAATCGAGACGCTGATCGGCGGCGGCTTCAGCGTCAAAGCCGAATACCGCTACACCTCCTTCCAGTCGGAGGTTCAGAAATTCGGCGCCGAGCCTTTCGGAAGCATCTCGTTCTCTACGAAGCCTGAAATTCAGAGTGCGCGCCTATCGCTCAACTATCGCTTCGGCAACGGTAAGAATGAGCCAGTCGATAATTCCATCCCACCGGTTACGAGCAGCTGGACGTCGCCGTACATCGGCCTTGGGGCCGGTGCTGGCGCGGCTGACACCAGACTCAGCGTTCCTGACGACTTCGGCAGCGAGCATCTGGGGAGCGACGGGACATTCCTTTCGTTCACCGCAGGCTACGATTATCAGCTTAGTTCGCGATATGTGGCCGGCGTGTTCGGCGACGCGGCTTACGCGCATTTCCGCTATGGCAGTTCCATAGAAATCGCGGATGGAGAAGAGAATGTGAGCGAAAGCGTGAACAACAGTTTCGATAACTTGTTCATGCTCGGCGGACGCTTCGGTTATCTGACGGCACCCGATACCCTCATATTCGTCAGTGGAGGCTATGCCAATGCGGGGTTGGGCAATACCCGTATCATCTATCAACTCGAGGGCATGGGATCGGCAACTGGAATCGTCAAGGGCAAGCAGTTCTCCGGTGGTTTCATCGGAGGGGGTATCGAGACCCGTATCAACGATGCATTATCGCTCAAGGCAGAGTACCGCTATGTGGACTTCAGCGACGCGAACTTGTCCGTGAGCGGGATAGAACCGGACTTTGCCACATCCTCACGAATCAATTTCGATCCGACGATGCAGATCGGAATGCTGTCGATCAACTGGCGGTTCGGAGACTCCACCGCTGCGACTGGCGTGCCCTTTAAATAATGGGCTCTCCCAAACACGACAGGGGCCCTCATGGCCCCTGTGCGCGTGAATAAGAACTTGGAAAACGGCGAGTTATGCTGCTTCCGAACCTTCATGTCCCGGATCGCGCAGCACGTAACCACGGCCCCACACGGTTTCAATGTAGTGCTTGCCGCCGGTTGCCGTCTGCAGCTTCTTCCTGAGCTTGCAAATGAACACGTCGATGATCTTGAGCTCGGGCTCGTCCATGCCGCCGTAGAGATGGTTGAGGAACATCTCCTTCGTCAGCGTCGTCCCCTTGCGCAGCGATAAGAGCTCGAGCATCTGGTATTCCTTGCCCGTGAGATGCACGCGCTGGCCGTTGACGTCGACAGTCTTGGTATCGAGGTTGACGCGCAGATCGCCGGTTTCGATGATCGACTGGGCGTGGCCCTTCGAACGGCGGACAATGGCCTGGATGCGGGCAACCAGCTCGTCCTTGTGGAATGGCTTCGTCATGTAGTCGTCGGCACCGAAGCCGAGACCGCGTACCTTGTCGTCGATGCCGGCGAGACCCGAGAGGATCAGGATCGGAGTCGAGACCTTCGAGACGCGCAGCGTCTTCAGGACCTCGTAACCGCTCATGTCCGGCAGATTCAGATCGAGAAGAATTATATCGTAGTCGTAAAGCTTACCGAGATCGACACCCTCTTCCCCAAGGTCGGTTGTGTAAACGTTAAAGCCTTCGGATTGCAGCATCAGCTCGATGCTTTGCGCCGTAGCGCTGTCGTCTTCGATGAGTAGAACCCTCATGACCGTTCCTCTGGTGCCCTATCCAATGACTCCGCGCCATGTCTGCTCTTCGCCCAAAGAAACGCACTACATTTCGAGCTAAGCGATCGTTAGGAAGTTAGCGACGAGAGGTTAACAAACCCTAATTTCGCGTTAGCCATTTCTGCTCGGCGTGCTGCCATGTCTCTTAATGGCATTGGCCAAACCACCATCGGCTTCCCCGGGGCGGGCAAGTCTCCTCGCTTCGCGGGTACAAAAATACCCGCTCGCGCCAAACATGGCCCGCCAAAATGTCAGAATATTAGAACTGCGCCCCTCTCGACCGCTCAACAGATCCCGCCGCGGAAGCCTGCCATCAGGGCGCCCACCCTGCCGGCTTGCTTCTCGACCGCCTTGCGACCCGCATTCGGTTCGAATCAAGAGCTAACAGAATTCGCACCCGTGCCCTAGATCGCTTGTGGCCAAAATCTGCCCCTGAACGGGACGCTACGTCAGAAAAGGTTACGCGTTGCTTTACCGCAACTTAAGCGTAACATGTTATTCGTAGTATTGAAGTAGCAACGAGGCGCTGCAACGCGGTTAATGAGCCGCCGTTAACACAGATGTTCATGTTGCTTCGGCCACGAAATCTTTTCGCGCCTTTGGCACGCTTCTTGATTGGTCGGCCATGCAAGTTCGAATGTGTTTAGGGTATCGAACGATGAAATCACGTGAGACGACCATTCTCCTCAAGCGTCGCGAGGTCGAGGAGAAATCGAGGAAGGTCGAGGATCTCGAGAGAATCATTCGCGAGTTCGACCAGATGGCCTCCGATCTCGAGCGGCAAATCCAGCTCGAGGAGGACCGAACCGGCGTCCGCGACCGGGCACATTTTTCCTATTCTACGTTCGCCAAGGCTGCTGCCCAGCGCCGCGACAACCTTCGCCAATCCACGGAAGGTCTTCGCGAAAAGCTCGCTGCCGCGGTTCGCGAGCGCGACGACACGATGGAACAGTTCTCCCGTGCCACCCAGCAGGTCGAAGGACTTCAAGATCCGCGGAGCGGACGCCGCGAAAGGCCCTTCGGGCTGAGCGCCTTGCGCTGAACGGACCTCGGGTCGCCTGCGTCGGCCGTGCGAATCATTGACTTAGTCCATAGAAGGCGGCGCCCGAAAGACGCCGCCTTTTTCCTGTGTCAATCTCCCGGTCGCGCCTTTTGGCCGGTGGGTAACCCTCTTGCCGAATAGCAGCATGCCGGGCAAACGGGTCTCGGTTGTCTCCCGCCCAGGCGCGGACTCCCGTGCGCGTCATCAACCGGAGCACAATGGCTGACAGTTGCTCATCCAAGGCGCTGCTTGCGCTCGCTGCTGCGGTGGCCCTTTCAGGCTGTGCCAGCGGCGGAGGCGCTCAATTGCCGGCACTCAGCCTGCCGAGCGCACCCTCGGTCGAAGCCGCTTCGCAGCAGGCAACGACTCCGCCGCCCTCCGCGCCAGGCGCAGCGCAGCAGACGGGGAACGTGATCGACCAAACCGGCGGCCAGGGCGGATCGGCAACCGACATTTATTCCCGCGTCGCTACCGGTGCGATGAAATGCTGGTTCGCGGTCGGCGGGCCGCTCAAGGCCGATTTTGTCTATCACGCAACGGCGACACCGGCCTCGCGCGGCGGCAAGGCGCAGATCGTCATTCATCGTCGCGATCCGACACAGCCCAACCCGCGCGGTGCCAAGGCTTATCTCGTCGATATCGATCCGACTGGCGAAGCATCGGCTACCGTCAGGACCGAAAATCTCAAAATGACGGATGCTTTCGCTACCGCCATGACGAGCGATATCACGCGCTGGACCAAGGGCGAAGAAGGCTGCAGTCAGTCGTCGGCCGTCGCCGGATGGACACCGGCGGCTCCACAGCCCGTCGCCGCAGCTCCCGCGACCAACGCCAAGACCGCCAAAAAGGCCAAGGCGAGATCGAAAGCAAAGGCGGCACCTGCGCAAGCGAAAGCGCCCGCCAGCCCGCCGTTGAAAACGTCAACGGACAACTAACGAACATGACGGCGCGGAGCGGCCGACGCATCGGTCACTCGCATCGCCAATCGCGGCGCCGAGATTACTCTCGATAGTCCTGCAAGCGCGTCGCGCGCAGACCCGGAAGGCCATGCTTGTCGATCGAACGCTGCCACGACAAAAACTCGTCGACGGTCAGCGTGTACCGTTCGCATGCCTCCTCAATGCTGAGAAGGCCACCGCGCACGGCGGCGACAACTTCGGCCTTGCGACGGATCACCCATCGCTTGGTGTCCCGCGGGGGAAGATCTGCGACGGTGAGCGGAGACCCATCAGGTCCGATCACGTAGCGCCCGCGCGCTCTCATCTGCTGTTCGGTCATGATACTCAATACACACTCTCTGACCACGGGGTTGCTTATAGCGGGTTGCCATTAAATTAGCACTAAGCCCTTGAGTGAACAGTAATTAAATAGGCGTGCCAATTCAGCGTTATTAAAGCCTTGGGCCTGCAATCTTCCAAGCTTTCGTTCCAATTTGTGCCACCCTGATAACCCTAAGCCCCTAGAAAGCGAATTACGGGCCAGTCGCGTAAATGCTTGCGAGCGGCTTGCGGGGGACCCATTTAATGAACTATGGATCTGATCAGCCTGTCAGATCCGACAAATCTGCCCGCCGAGACCAAAAATAACTTATTGAATGTATTTGGTCTTTTGGATGCCGGCCCGCACCGGGTATAGTCCCCGCGATTGTCCGGCGCATCGTTCGCCACTAAACAATAAGCCTTTCGCCGCTTCAAATGACCGATTTTCAGACGCCACCCGCTGCCCCAAGCGCCAAAAAGCGCGTTGTCGTCGCCATGTCCGGTGGTGTCGACAGCTCGGTTGCGGCAGCGATCATGAAGGCCGCCGGTCATGACGTCATTGGCGTAACGCTGCAGCTCTACGACCATGGCAGCGCCACGGGTCGAAAAGGCAGTTGCTGCGCCGGCCAAGACATCCACGATGCGCGGCGCGTCGCCCAGACGCTAGGCATTCCGCATTATGTTCTCGATTACGAAGCTCGCTTCGCCCAGAAGGTGATCGAGACGTTCGCCGAAAGCTACGTGCACGGCGAGACTCCGATCCCGTGTGTTACGTGCAACAACGAGATCAAGTTCCGCGACCTGCTCGAAACGGCGAAGGATCTCGGTGCCGAGGTTCTTGTCACCGGTCACTACGTGCAGAGGCGCGAGACGGATCATGGGCCGGAACTCGCCCGGGCCGTCGATACGGATCGGGATCAGAGCTATTTCCTGTTCGGGATCACCAAGGCGCAGCTTTCGGCTCTGTGGTTCCCCGTCGGTGCCTTGCAGAAGGCGGAGGTTCGCGAACTCGCGCGCTCGTTCAATCTTCCTGTGGCGGACAAATCCGACAGCCAGGATATCTGCTTCGTCCCAACCGGGCGTTACACGGACGTTATAGAGCGCCTGAAGCCGAATGCGCTTGACGCCGGCGACATCGTTCATCTGGACGGACGCATACTTGGACGCCACGACGGCATCGTCCATTACACCGTAGGCCAGCGGCGCGGGATCAAGGTTCCGGCGGCGGAGCCGCTTTATGTCGTGCGGCTCGACGCGACCAAAAACGAAGTCATCGTCGGACCGCGTTCAGCTCTCACGACGACCGGGTTAATCTTGCGCGATGTCAATTGGCTCGGGGAAAAATCGTTCGCTGAAAGCGCCGGCATGGGATTGGAACTCTACGTCCGTATGCGCTCGTCGCAAAAGCTTCGCGCAGCGATCCTCACCGCCGAAGCGGACGGCGGCGCCAAAGTTGAACTACACGACGGGGAAGAAGGTATTGCGACCGGCCAAGCCTGCGTGTTCTATGCCAGCCAGGAGACTGGAGCACGCGTGCTCGGCGGCGGTTGGATCGCAAAAACGGTGAAGGCTGCAAATCAAGGGGACTTTCGCGCATCAAGCCACACTCTGGCCGAGGCGCAGAGATAGTCAGTACGCGCGCATTACACAGCGATGGAGATGGCGGTGGGTGAGAAGGGGTCGGATTTTCAGCGCACATCGGGCGCGCGGGCCAATGTTGCGAGGAAGCGCTTCGAACCAAAGGCCGTTCAACTCGATGAAGGCGCGGTTCGCGATGCGTACCGCCGCTGGGCGCCGGTCTATGATTACACGTTCGGTGCTGTCTCGACGGCCGGCCGCAGGCACGCGGTCGAGATCATCAACAGCGGCTCGGGGCGGGTCCTGGAAGTCGGGGTCGGCACGGGGCTTTCGCTTCCTACGTACAAGAAGCACCTCGATATCGTCGGCATCGATCTTGCCCCGGAGATGCTCGAAAAGGCACGGGAGCGCGTCCAAACCGAGAAGCTCGTCAATGTCTCCGGCCTTTACGAGATGGATGCGAGCAGCCTTCGCTTCCCAGACAATTCATTCGATACCGTCGTCGCAATGTATGTCATCACCGTCGTGCCTGATCCTCAGAAGGTGATGCTTGAGCTGGCACGCGTCGCCAAGCCCGGCGGCGAAGTCATGCTCGTCAATCATTTCAGCCAGGAACAGGGCGTCCGCGGCTGGGTCGAGCGGCAGATGGCGCCGTTCGCCGATCTCGTCGGCTGGCACTCGGTCTTCGACGTCTCACGCGTGATGGTCTGCGACGACCTGCAGCTGATGGATCGCAAGTCTTTGCGGCCGCTCGGGATCTTCACGATGATGCGCTTCCGCAAATTGGCTTCGGCTGCCGAGCGCCCGGTCGCCGCCGAGTAGCCGGTGCAGCAGTACCGGATCAGGACGCGTTGCTTCGGTCCGTCCTCCCTAACTGTCGTTAGGTGCGCGATGCGCCGTGTTGACAGGACGATATTGCGCTCCCTATAGACGGGCGCTCAATGTCCGCATGGCGGTCAGTGTGGCGGGATAGCTCAGGTGGTTAGAGCGGCGGTCTCATAATCCGCAGGTCGGCGGTTCAAGTCCGCCTCCCGCTACCAGCAAATTCCTTTGAAATCTCGTACCTTGTCGCCGCTCCTGAATCGAATGGGCGGCAAAAACGAACAGGAGTGCGCGCAAAAGTAGGCACTCCGAGTCCGCGAACGTTTCGCCAAGGGTGCTCCCGTTCTGCAGATCGACAGCGCAATAAGCCGAAAGCTATGGCCGGATGCTCAATCGAAGTCCACTTTCCTGCTCCGCATCTTCTTGACTTTTCCGCGCGCAGCTTTGGCTTTGATGCGTTCTTCGCGTGCACCGCGCGAAGGCTTGGTTTTTATGCGTGGTTTCGGGCGTTCGAGCGCCGCCACGATAAGCTCCTGCAGCCGTTCGCGCGCATCCGACCTGTTCTGCTCCTGACTTCGGAAACGGTCGGCCTGGATGACGACGATGCCCTCGGTCGTCAGCCGTCGTCCAGCCAGACGCTTCAGCTTGCTTCGTGCATAATCTGGAATCGAACGGTTTGCTGCGAGATTGAAGCGCAGCTCGACTGCGGTCGAAACCTTGTTGACGTTCTGTCCGCCAGGGCCGGACGCGCGGATGAAGCGTTCCTCTATCTCGGCTTCGTCGATGTCGAGCGCCGGTGTAATGCGCACGCTACGCCCCCTTGCCGGGCGCGACGATCATGAAAGCGTCCGCACCCAAATGCATTCATCGCCTCTTCGAACGCCAGCGCTTCAGATCCTTCACAATCTCGCGCGCCGCATTCATGCCCGGAACGCCGGTGACGCCGCCGCCCGGATGTGCGCCGGAACCGCACAGATAAAGCCCCTTGAGCGACATCCGGTAGTTGCCATAACCCAAAACGG
The DNA here is from genome assembly GCF_000230975.2 of Hyphomicrobium denitrificans 1NES1. NCBI lineage: Bacteria > Pseudomonadati > Pseudomonadota > Alphaproteobacteria > Hyphomicrobiales > Hyphomicrobiaceae > Hyphomicrobium > Hyphomicrobium denitrificans. The sequence goes on from NC_021172.1 coordinate 2,670,515, forward strand.
GACGCGCCGAAAAGAGCTGACCGAGACCGAGCTGTCCGTGGAAGATATCGCCGTCGACGAGGCCGAAGCGTTCCTCAAGGTCGAGCGGAGATAAGATCTGGCGGGCCAGTATGGCAGATTTGAAATTCGGAGCGTGGCGCGACACGGTTTCGACGACGAGATTGGCGAAGGCTTCCTTTTCGTGCGCATTCGACCAACTTCGCCCATCCGGCAGATGCGGAGCGACGTGCTGCACGAAGAGACTCGCGACGTGCCGTCCAGGAGGCGCGAGCGACGAATCGAGAGTAGAGGAAATCATCATTTCGACAACCGGCTCGCGCGACCAGCCGAAAGCGCGCGCATCGAGATACGCGCGCTCGAGATAGTCCATCGTCGGTCCGATGACGATTCCCGAGCGATGATGCAGGCTCACGTCTTTGCCTGGCCGACATACGAAATCCGGCAACTCGGCAAGCGCCACGTTCATGCGGAACGATCCCGAGCCGGTCTTGATCGCGAGAAACCGTTCGCGCGTTTCTGCGTCGATATCCGTCTTTGCAATGAGGTCGCGGAATAACAATTTCGGACCGACGTTCGCCGCGACCGCGCGCGCCCTGATGGTCTCGCCCGACTTCAGCACAATGCCGGCAGCGCGCCCCTTTTCGACGAGGACGCGCTCAACCGGCGCGCCGACGCGAATGATTGCGCCGCGCGATTCCGCCGAACGGGCCATCGCTTGCGTTATCGCACCCATGCCGCCTTTCGCATGGCCCCAATATCCGGATTTGCCATTCACCTCGCCAAAGCAGTGATGCAAAAGCACGTAAGCCGTACCGGGCGTCGACGGCGCGGCATAGGATCCGACGATGCCGTCGAAAGCGAAGGCGGCTTTGACCGTTTCGTTCTCGAAACGGCGATCGAGAAAATCGGCGGCGCTCGCGGTGAACAGTTCGAGCAGCAGCCTCTGATCGCCAATCGAGAGATTGAGAATTCGCCGGCCGATGCCTCCGGCTTTGATCAATTCGAGAATGCCGCCGCCTGCGTTTGGCGGTGTGCGCGTTATGAGATCGCGGAGCACGACGACCGCGCGGTTCAGTTCGTCGTCGTAAGCCTCAAGTCTTGCTGCATCCTTTGGAGAGAAGGCGGCAAACGCCTCGCGACGCGCAACGGGATCGTACGGCACAAGCAAAGATCGCGTGCTGTCGACCGGCCAGAAATTTGCCGCCGGCCGTTCGATGATTTCGAGGCCATGCCGATGCAGATCGAGATCCGCAATGACTTTCGGATTAAGTAGGCTAACCGTGTACGACGCCACCGAGTTTGAAAATTCCGGTGCGAATTCCTCGGTCACGGCGGCACCGCCGACCACAAGATTTCGTTCGAGAACAACAACGGCCAATCCCGCGCCCGCGAGATAGGCGGCGCTCGTCAACCCATTGTGGCCGGCGCCTATGATCGCAACATCAAAATTGTCGGGGACCATTCATTGCTCTCGGGCTGATGAATTCGACGAACTGCGATAGGTTAATTTTGTGATTCGCCATTGGCGGGGAACGATTAAGACAGGGACGAGTTAAGGGCTGCGCAAATGAGCGTTTGAATTTGTTTACGCTCAATCGCCGTAACAACTCGTAACAAATTGTTCGTGAGTATTAACCAGCCGTTTATTGCGCCTCCCTAGCTTGATTAGGAATATGAGGCTTTTCGGGGAGTGGGCTCTGGCTGCAAATGGGGCACATGCGAGAATGCGCGCCGCCGTGACGACTGCAGTTGCGAGATTCGTGCCGGAGAAGCGGCAGCGGGTTCGCGGCGCTCAATTGGTTGGGCTCGCGATTGCAGCCATTGTGCCCGCAATTATCTGGTGCGTTTTGATTGATGCGGTCGCGATGTGGATCAGCGGTCCGCTTTCGCTGCAAACCATCCTTATCACCGGCATTGCCATTGCGCTGTTTCTTGCGGTGATCTGCGCGCCGTTGATCCTTCGGTATCGCGATTAGCGCGACATCGTCCCGCCTTTTCCAGTTTTGGAACTACGTACCGCTCCAGTCGCACTGCAGCTGCTGGCACAGTCGCCGTTTCCTGCCTCCGATGATCGAGCATGGCGCAGGGACAAATCGGCACTTGCGACAGGAATAGGAGGAGACACATCCGCGCCAACTCCCTCCTTTGCGGAAGTTGCATGTGAGAATCGTCTGGCAATCACGATGCGGATTGATTGCGCCGCCCGGACCTTCCTGCGCGCGAACGGGCCCGCCGCAAAAGAGGGCAAAGCCAAAAACGAGCATCGAAGCAATCAGAACCTTCGACATCTAAGCACGCCCGGTTGTGCGAACGCTCGAAGCATCTGCCGATACCGGCTTCGAAGCAAGGCGGGCGAAGTCGAAAAAGCGAGCGTGGTTACTCCGCTGCTACGCGCTTCTTCGGTTTCACCAGCTCCGTATAATCATTCAGCAAGGTTTCGGTGATTTTGCCGGGCTTGTAGCGATGCTCGCCGATCTCGGAGACCGGCGTTATCTCGGCTGCCGTCCCCGTAATGAAGCATTCGCTGAAGCTGCCAAGCTCTTCCGGCATGATGGCACGATTGATCACCTCAATGCCGCGCGCTTTCGCAAGGTCGATGACAGTGCGCCGCGTAATGCCGTCGAGGAAGCAATCCGGCTCCGGCGTATGAATTACGCCGTCCTTGATCAGGAAGACGTTGGCGCCCGTGCATTCCGCGACCCGGCCGCGATAGTCGAGCATGAGCGCGTCGGAATAGCCCGCACGCTCGGCGCGATGCTTCTCGATCGTGCAGATCATGTAGAGGCCCGCAGCCTTGGCTTTGGCAGGTGCACAGGCAGGATCGGGTCTGCGATACTGAGCATGGGTGACGCGGATACCTTTGAGGCGCTGCTCCATCGGGAAATACGATCCCCAGTTCCACGCCGCGATCATAAGATGAATCTTGGTTTGGCGAGCGGAAACGCCCATCTGCTCGCTGCCGCGCCACGCGAGGGGCCGGACATAGCAGTCGGACAATTTATTGGCTGCGACGGTATCGCGGCATGCCTGATCGATCTGGGCGACGGAATAAGGAATCTCGAAATCGAGAATCCTGGCGCTCTCAACGAGGCGTTCGGAATGCTCGGTCAGCTTAAAGATCTCGCCCTCGTAGCACCGTTCGCCCTCGAAGACGGCGCTGGCATAATGCAGGGCATGGGTCAGGACGTGAACCTTGACGTCGCGCCAGGGGAGCAAAGCCCCGTCCATCCAGATCAGCCCATCGCGGTCGTGATAAGGAACGAGGTCGGCCATGCCCGTCTAAGTCCTTCGCTGGTCATTATCGTTGGCGAAATCGCGGCGCCGGTGTACGCCGCGCGGCCTCATGGCGTGCGGCGGCTGCCCGGTCGGTTCGAGACGATTAGTCCTTGGGCTTGCCGCTCGCAAGGGCACAAGACCTGCTGCTACCCCGCGATTTGTCTTGAAACAGAATACGATCGGGACCAATAAGTCAACATGACTGACATAACTTCCGAAAGCGCCGCAGCCCGGCGCGCGAAAGGACCGGGCCCGGCCGGCTCACAAGCCGACGACGGGCGACCGCAAATTGATCCCGATCTCATTTCCTGTGTGGAATTGTTCTACTTCGCCTACCGTGATTTTACCCGTGATCCCGATACCATGCTTGAGCAGTATGGCTTCGGACGCGCGCATCACCGCGTCCTGCATTTCATTCACCGCAATCCCGGCCTGAAGGTCGCGGAATTGCTGGATATTCTGAAGATCACCAAGCAGTCTCTGGCGCGCGTTCTGAAGCAGCTTATCGACGAAGGCTTCGTTATTCAGCGTGCCGGCAGCGAGGACCGGCGCGAGCGGCGACTTTATCTCTCGGCCAAAGGCGCGCGCTTGACCGATAAACTGACACAAATACAGGTCAAACGCGTTGCCGAAGCGCTGGCGACGCTCGGTCCCGGTGCGGATCAACTCGCGCGCAAGTTCCTTTTCGCTATGATTACCGAAAAGGATCGTCCGCTAGTCGAAGTTCTCATCAAGGGCCAGCACGCGGAAAGCGCGGAAGACCCCGAGAGTCATGAATGAGAGGTGCAGTTGTGCAGGATCGAGCCGAGCCGCTTGCCGATAACGCCCCCCACATTCTCGTCGTCGACGACGACCAGAAGATTCGAGCACTCCTCGGGCGTTTTCTGAAGAGCAACGGTTTTCGCGTTACGGAAGCCCAGGACGCCGCCGCAGCCCGATCATTCATGCGCGGGCTCGCCTTCGATCTGGTGCTGCTCGACGTGATGATGCCGGGTGAATGCGGTCTGACGCTGGCCCGCGACCTCAAGGCGACGCGCCCCGTTCCGATCTGCATGCTGACGGCCCTTGCCGATGCCGAGGATCGCATCTCCGGCCTCGAAGCCGGCGTCGATGACTACGTGTCCAAGCCCTTCGAGCCGCGCGAGTTGCTGCTCAGGCTGCGCAACATCCTGCGACGGGGACAGACTCCGACCGCGACGCGCGACGAAATCCGCATGGGCGGCTGCGTGTTCAACACCACGCGCGGCGAACTCAGGCGCGATGAAGAGACGATCAAGCTCACCGAGCGCGAGCGCGATCTGTTGCGGCTGTTTGCGCAACGCATCGGCGTCGCCGTCCCTCGGCATGAGCTTTCGAGCGACGACAGCACAGGCAGCGAACGGGCCATCGACGTGCAAATCAATCGCCTGCGGCGCAAGATCGAGGCCGATCCCTCTAATCCGGTCTATCTGCAAACGGTACGCGGCAAAGGCTATATTCTTTATACCGATTGATGCTTGAGTAAGGTCGTCATCTCCAAGGTATAGGCAAAACTGAAACGGCGATGGCGGTTATCAACGAGACGACGCCCGAGTCCGGCAAGGACCAATCCCTTTATCGCCGCATTCGCGAGCATCCTCACGTTGCGCGCCTCACCAGCGTCGCTGGCGAAATGCTGCCGAAAGGGCTTTATGCGCGCGCCCTGCTGATCATCATCACACCGATCGTCGTTCTTGAAGGCGTTATCGCGTTCGCATTCATGGAGCGCCATTGGCAGGCCGTGACGCGCCGCCTCTCGGAGGCGACAGCGCGCGATATTGCAGCCCTGATCGATGTCTATAGCGACCTGCCGAAATCGGAGAATGCGCAGAAAATCGTCGATCTCGCGCGCGACCGTCTGAATCTTAAAATGGAAGTCCTGCCGCCGGGTGACCTGCCGCCGCCGGGACCGAAGCCGTTTTTCCGGTTGCTCGACAAGGCGCTTTCAAACGAATTGCGCAAGCACGTGCAGTTGCCCTTCTGGATCGACACGGTCGGGGAATCCCAGAACGTCGAAATCCGCGTCAAACGCGATGACGCGATCCTCCGTTTCGTCGCGACGCGGAGCCAGACCTACGCTTCGAATTCACACATCTTCCTGCTCTGGATGGTCGGATCGTCGGTCATTCTGCTGACCGTCGCAATCCTGTTCCTCAGGAACCAGATTCGCCCCATCCTGCGTCTCGCTGATGCGGCCGACGCGTTCGGCAAGGGCCGCACGATCCCAGAGGACTTCAAACCCCGCGGCGCACGCGAAGTTCGGCAAGCCGCCGTCGCGTTTCTGCAAATGCGCGACCGCATCAAGCAGCACGTCGAGCAACGCACGACCATGCTCGCAGGCGTCAGTCATGACCTCAGGACGGTGTTGACGCGTTTCAAGCTGGAACTCGCCCTGCTTGAGGATACGCCCGAAACGCGCGCACTCTCCACCGACGTGGATGAAATGCAGCATATGCTGGAGGACTATCTGGCCTTCTCAAAGGGCGACGGCGGCGAGGAAGCCAAGCCAACCGATTTGCCGGAACTCCTTCAGGAGATCGTCGATGACGCATCAATTTATGCGGCGACGATCGATCTCAAGGTGCGCAAGAGCAAGGGCAACATCGTGTTGCCGCTGAAGCGGCAGGCGCTAAAGCGCGCGATCACGAACCTCGTCACCAATGCCGCGCGGTTCGGCGATCACATCGTCATTCGCGTCGCACCGGAAGGCCAGTGGGTGCGCATCGAAGTCGACGATGACGGCCCCGGAATTCCTGAGTCCGAGCGCGAAAACGTGTTCCGCCCGTTCTATCGGCTCGATCACGCGCGCAATCAGGACGAAGGTAACAGCGGCCTTGGGCTCGCCATCGCTCGCGACATCGCAAAAAGCCACGGCGGGGAAATTGCGCTCGGCCAAAGCTCGATGGGCGGGCTACGGGCGATTATTTCGCTGCCGCAATAATTGCTGATATAAAACAATATCTTATTCCGACAGAAGCTTGGCTACACAGGCTTGTGATTTGACCGTTATGTTATGATGTTACACTCTCAGCATATCGGTTCCGGCGCTTCCGTCCGACTTCGGCAAGGTGTCCTCCAAGCCTGCAGTCCCCGGATCCGAAAATCCCGATCGCCGTGGGTCGCCAGCCCATTCGGGATGAAAATATTGGCCGCGAGCCTCGGATTCGACGGACTACCCAGCCCCGTCAACTTCCAAGCTCGCGGCCTCGTTTTTTTGCAGCCATCACTGCTTCAGTCAGCAGATCCTGCAGACCGCCCTTCTCTCGCATGAGGACCGACAGAGCTGCGGCGGTCGTGCCGCCGGGCGACGTTACGTTCTGCCTGAGCGTCGCCGGATCATTTTCTGACCGGCGCAGAAGCTCGCCGGCGCCCGATACGGTCGCGCGCGCGAGTTGCATCGACGTCTCGGCATCGAGACCGGCCGCTTCCCCGGCGCGTGCCAGTGCTTCGGTCAGCAGGAAGACATAGGCAGGGCCCGAACCCGAGACGGCAGTTACCGCATCGATCAACGCTTCGTCGTTCAACCAGACCACATCGCCGACCGCGTTGAGCAGGTTCTGGCAGAGATCTTTCTGTTTCTCCGTGACATGGGCATTGCCGACAGCGCCCGATATACCGCGGCCGATGGCGGCCGGCGTATTCGGCATGGCGCGGACGACGGCTGTTCCCGGCGGAAGGTGGCGTTCAAAACTGGCGATCGACTTGCCCGCCGCAATTGACATCACAACCGTCGCCGGGCCTGCGTGTCTTGCGAGCGCCGGAAACACTGCGTCCATCGCCTGCGGCTTGACAGCGACGACGATGACGGACGGGGGCGATGATAACGTTTCAAGCACGGGCACAGCGCTAAAGCCATGTTCGCGCTGAAGCGCGGCCGCGTCGCCAGCGAGATTGGGGTCTTGAACGATGACGTCGCGGGGTTGAAGCCCGCGTGCGATCCAGCCTGCGAGCAAAGCGGCGCCCATCTTGCCGGCGCCGGCGAGCACGACCGGCCCATCCAGTGTGAAGGACATAACTCGAAGATACCTTAGGGCGGGACCGCCCGGATTAAGCCTGCCCCTGCGTCTCGAACATCGTCGAAACCAGGGCCTCACGGCTCTCCTTACCCGCCCATACGACGAACTGGAAGGCCTGGTAATAGCGCTCGCAGCCTTCCAGGGCGGCTTTCAGCATGGCTTCGCACTGGGCGACGGTCGCGACCGCTCCGTTCAGCAGCAGCGCGTGACGGAACATCACGAGCCCTTCCTGCGTCCAGAGATCGAAGTGGCCGAGCCAGAGTTGCTCGTTGATCTGGGCCACGAGCCGGTACATTTCCGTCAGGCGATTTTCCGGTACGCGGAAGTCGAAGGCGCATGCCAGATGCAAAGCCTCGAGGTCGTCGCGCCAGTTGATCGAGATGTGATAGTCGGCCCAGGTTCCGGCGACGATAAGGGTCATTTCTTCGTCGCTGGCACGCTCATGTGGCCAGTCGTGGCCAGTCGCAAGCTGCTCGATGAGATCGATCGGATTCAGGACGCGGTCAGTTTTCTGTTCCGCAACTGCCATGTGTATCGATCTCCAGTCTGCCGCGAGGCAAATGAGTTCTGCGAAGCAAGCGGCCGCGTCAGATCAGTAAATTCGCCGTTTTTCGCTGGGCGGACAAAACCAGACGCCTCGACGAGTCGCAAGCTGACGCCTTTGGCATGAGAACCTTGTCCACGGTGAAAGTGGCGGAGCGCAGGCGTACACGCGTCTGCAATGCGTACGACGCAGCGAACTGTAGAAAACGCCGTCTAAGCTGTGGATGTCGCAGAGAGCTGGTTCGTCTCGGGACGTGCGTCAGACCGTCTTCGATTTCCCGAGTGCAGCTTCGAGCGCCGTGATGCGGGCGCCGAGCGCCTCGTTCTCCTGGCGCGCCTTCTGCGCCATCTCGCGTACGGCCTCAAAGTCCTCGCGCGTCACGACATTCATATCGCGCAGGAACTTCTCGGCCTGAGCCCGAATAAGCGTCTCCGTCTCCCGTCTGACGCCCTCCGCCGCGCCCGCGGCTTCCGTCATCAGCTTGGCAAAGTCGTCGAACAATTTATTCGTGGTCTGGGTCATCATAGGTCCCAAGGCTTAAGGCTCGCACCGACTATGGCCATTGCGAGCATGAACCGCAAGAGTGCGGATATTCAAGGCGGCGGCAGGATTCGGCCCTGCTTGACATTAACCGTGCCTTCCCAAACAACCTCGGCGGGCCAATTCGCGAAGGGCCGGCACCTCATACTCGTGGAGCATCGATGACACCACTCGCCCTTCTGACGTATCCCGACATCAATCCGGTCGCGATCGAATACGGCCCAATCTCGATCAAGTGGTACGGCCTTGCGTATCTCGCCGGCCTTGTGCTCGGGTGGCTGTATATCCGCCGCCTGATCTCGACCCCGAAGCTCTGGCTCGGCGACAAGCCACCCATGACGCTCGAACGCGTCGACGATCTTCTGCTGTACATGACCGGCGCGGTCATCATCGGCGGACGTCTCGGGCAAGTGCTTCTCTACGATCCGGATTTTTACTTCTCGAACCCCGCCGAGATCGTCAAAGTCTGGAAAGGCGGCATGAGCTTCCACGGGGCGCTGATCGCGGCCGGACTTCTCATTCTGCTATTCGCACGCCAGTTCAAGGTTTCGGCACGCTCCGTCATGGACCTTTGCTGCGCGGCTGCCCCGGTCGGCATCTTCTTCGGCCGCATTGCAAACTTCATCAACTCGGAACACTGGGGTCGCACCACGACTGCAGCAATTGGGATGGTCTTCCCGAACGGCGGACCGGAGCCGCGCCATCCCAGCCAGCTCTACGAAGCGGTGCTCGAAGGGCTGGTGATGTGGTTCATCATCCGCTTCGCGACGCATCGGATGCTGGCTCTGAAACGGCCCGGCCTCGTCACCGGCATCTGGCTCATTTGGTACGCGATTGCGCGCGCGACGTGCGAAATCTTCCGCGAGCCGGAGCCCGATCATATTCTGAATATCGGTCCGTTTACGGCAGGTCAGGTCTACTGTCTGCCGATGCTGTTGCTCGGGCTTTACATGGTCTGGTCGGCGCGGCGATCGGAGGCACCCGGAAAGGTTTCCGCTTGAGCGACGATCCGATCACGCACCGCGATACGCCGTTGGCGCGGCTGATCAAAGAAAGCATTCATCGCGATGGTCCGATGACGGTCCAAGCGTACATGGCGCGGTGCCTCTGGGACGAGCCCTTCGGCTACTACCGCAGGCAGCGGGTCTTTGGCGCGTCGGGGGACTTCATCACGGCCGCGGACATCAGTCAGGTTTTCGGCGAGCTGATCGGCGTCTGGACGGGGGTTGTGTGGCGGAACGTCCTCGGGGCGCCGAGTTCGATCACGTTCGCCGAATATGGACCCGGCCGCGGGACGATGATGCGCGATGCACTCAGAGCGGCACGCGTCGTACCGGGATTTGCCGAGGCAGTACGCCCTTATCTCATCGAGGCGAGCCAAACACTGTCGCAAGTCCAGGCCGCAACCCTTGCCGACTTCCGCAACCGAATCACGTGGGGTGGCAAGCTCGACGAGTTTTCTCCGCCGGCAATCATCGTGGCGAACGAATTTCTCGATTCCTGGCCGGTCGCACAATGGATCAAGACGGCCGACGGCTGGCGGATCAGGGGCGTGGCACTCGATCACGCGGGGGAACTCGCATTCGGTACGATCGAAGGCGATTGCCCGCACGAGGCATTCGAAGCTCTGCTGCCCGATGCCCCGCTCGGAGCCGTCATCGAAACGCAACGGCTCGACCGGCTGGCAGACGCGCTGCAGAGCTTGATGCAGCGCGGTCCCGTCGTGCTGCTGCTGATCGATTACGGACATACCGTCGCCGCCGCTGGCGATACGCTGCAGGCCGTGCGCGAGCACAAGTATGAATCGCCTCTCGCCTCTCCCGGCGAAGCCGATCTCACCGTGCACGTCAATTTCTACGATCTCGCCTCGACGCTGCATCGCGCCGGGCTAGCGCTCGATGGTCCGGTGACGCAGGCCGAGTTTCTCGGCGCCGTCGGTATCGTCGAACGCGCCTCGCGGTTGATGTCGGCCAATCCGCAGCGGGCGGGAGAAATCGAAGCCGGCGTCGCGCGCCTGCTGGCGCCAAACGGCATGGGATCGCGCTTCAAGGTCCTGGCGGCTCGGTCTCCGGATTTGCCGCCGCTCCCAGGCTTTCGCGCAGCGGCGACGGCCAACAGCCCATAGGGGCGACCCTTGAAGGAGCAGCCTCAGTCAATGCTTTCGCCTCTCGTTGCCGAAAACCTGAAAGCACTTTCCGGCATCCGGCACGGATTTTTCACGCGTCAGGGCGGGGTTTCGCGGGGCCTCTACGCAAGCCTCAACTGCGGCCTCGGATCGAATGACGATGCCGAGAACGTGCTCGAAAATCGCCGCCGGATTGCGGACCATCTCGGGGGAACCGGCGGCGCTGTCGCCACGCTCTACCAAGAGCACAGCACGACGGCGCGCGAAGTGACGAGCCTTCCTTCGCTCGACGCGCTTCCGCACGCCGATGCTGTCGTCTCCGCAACGCCGGGACTCGTCGTCGGTGTCTTGACGGCCGACTGCGCGCCGATCCTGCTTGCGGACGCGAACGCGCGAGTGGTCGCAGCAGCGCACGCCGGCTGGCGCGGTGCGCTCAATGGCATCGTTGAAAGCGCGATCGCGGAAATGGAGCGCCTCGGTGCCCGGCGCGACCGCATCCGTGCCGCCGTAGGGCCCTGCATCGGGCAGGAGGCTTATGAGGTCGGCCCGGAATTCGAAGCCGAATTCCTAGAACCCGATCCTGCGAACCGAGACTTCTTTTCGCGGCGCAGCGAGACGGAGCGCCCCCACTTCGATCTTTCCGGTTTCGTCTTGCGGCGCCTTCACGCCGCTCGGATTGAACACGCTACGAGCCTTGCCACCTGCACGTGCGAGAACGAATCGCTTTTCTTCAGCTATAGACGCAAAACGAGGCTGAAAGAGCCTGATTACGGCCGTCAAATCTCCGCCATCGTCGTGGCCTAATCGCACAATCCACAGCGGAGTCACACTTGATGCCCGCGTTTGGCGGGCTGAACACACTTTCGCTGGGCTGATGTCTGGACGGGCAGAGCCGAGCTGATTTAGAGGGTTAAGGTCAGTTCCGGTAGTATCTGGGGGAGTTCAGGCCGCGGGGTATAGTCATGCCGGCCGCCGGGAAGTTGCGGTTGGACCAAGGGGGGACGTCACGTGACGACCTTATGCTCTGCTCGGACGCGTGTGCGCCGAAAACTTCTTACGACCATCGGATCGACATTCTGCGCCTCACTTTTTGCCCTTGGGCTCGGCGGCTGCTCATCGACGCCAAGCCTCATCGGCGGTGACCCGGCGCCGCAGGCTTCGCTGACACAACCCGGGACGGCGACGCCCGTCTCGGCGAAAATGGCGAAGATCCAGATCGCACCGGTCATCGGCTCGCCAGAGAACGTCGCTCGCGATCTACAGACGGAGCTTGCCTCCGCAATCGGACGCAACGGCTTGACCGTTGCGGCATCCACCGATGCGGCGAGCGAATATGTGCTGCGCGGCTACATCGTCGCGGCGCGCGAGAAGACAAAGGCGAAGATCTCCTACATCTGGGACGTGACGGACCAGACGGGCAAGCGCGTCCACCGCATTACGGGCGAGGAAGTCGTCGCGGGTGCCGGAAAGGATCCCTGGGCGGCTGTAACAGCCTCCGTCATACAGTCGATCGCCGACAAGACCGCGAAGCAGGTCGCAAGCTGGCTTCCCGGTGCTGGCGCTGTCGTCGCGGCAAATGCGCCTGCTGCGAGCACACCGCCGCATGCGACGCCAGAGGCCAACAAAACAGCCTACCAGACGGCATCGGCGCAACAGCCTTCGCCGACCACGGGAAGCATTGCGACCTCGGGCCCAATCACCGCTGTCGTTCCGGCCGTGACGGGCGCACCGGGCGACGGGGGCAGCTCGTTGACGATGGCGATCCAGCGCGAGCTTTCGAAGCATGGCTTAAGCTTGGCCAGCACGCCTGACGCCCGCTCCTATAAGGTCGAGGGCAAGGTCGCGATCGGAACGACCAAAGACGGCAAACAGCCGATCCAGATCGACTGGAACGTTCTCGATCCGTCCGGCAAGAAGCTCGGAACGGTCTCACAGAAGAACGAAGTGCCGCAGGGATCGCTCGACGGTGCATGGGGCAAGACCGCAGACGCTGCTGCTGCCGCTGCAGCCCAAGGCATCATCAAGCTGCTGCCGGAAAAAAGCATAAATTAAGCAAGCGGCTGGCGTGACAACATCTCGTCGTAAATCAGGGCTCGGACGGTTGAATCGTCCGGGCCCAATTGCTACAAGCCGCCCCGTAACAACGGTTCTGGAGTGGACATGCCTTTTGACGTTAAAGGTGATGACGCCCGGATCACAGATGGCCGAGGAAAGCTGGACGTGAAGATCGTCGCGGGCAACAGCAACCGGCCCCTTGCCGACGCGATCTGCGCACACTTGAAGCTGCCGATGACCAAAGGTCAGGTGAAGCGCTTCGCAGACATGGAAATCTTCGTCGAGATTCAGGAGAACGTCCGTGGTCAGGACGTGTTCGTGATTCAATCGACGTCATTTCCCGCCAACGATAACATGATGGAGCTGTTGATCCTGATCGACGCGCTGAAGCGCTCGTCGGCGCGGCGCATCACAGCCGTCATTCCCTATTTCGGGTACGCGCGACAGGATCGGAAACCGGGCCCCCGGACACCGATCTCGGCAAAACTGGTTGCGAATCTCATCGAGCGCGCGGGTGCCCAGCGCGTCCTGACGCTCGATCTCCATGCCGGGCAAATCCAGGGCTTCTTCGACATCCCGACCGATAATCTCTTCGCGGCGCCCGTCATGACACGCGACATCGAGGAGAATTTCGGAAATACGGACGACATCGTCGTCGTCTCGCCGGACGTTGGCGGCGTCGTCAGGGCTCGGGCCCTCGCCAAGCGTATCGGTGCTCCCATCGCCATCTGCGACAAGCGTCGCGAACGTCCGGGCGAGAGCGAGGTGATGAACGTCATCGGCGATGTCGACGGCAACCGCTGCATCCTGATCGACGACATCGTAGATTCCGGCGGAACGCTGGTGAATGCTGCCGAAGCCTTACTCAAAAACGGCGCAACGGAAGTTTCCGCCTACATTTCGCACGCGGTGCTTTCGGGCGGCGCCGTCAGCCGGATTCAGAATTCGCGGCTCAAGTCGCTCGTCATCACCGACTCGATCCTTCCGACAGAAGCCGTCAAAGCCGCCAAGAACATCCGCGTCATTTCAATCGCGCCGCTGATTGGCGAAGCGATCCTGCGCACGAGCCGCGAAGAGAGCGTTTCCAGCCTCTTCTACTGAAGCGGTGCGCGCCGCCGGTCGCGCTACGCGAGGGCTATTGCGAAACCCCTTCCGGCGCATCCCTTCGACCTCATTATGAGGCAACGAAGCGTATCGGGCTCGCCGAACGGCGCGGCTTCGACGGTCGCGCGGATGCTGAGCTTCGCTGCGCGCCACAATATCCTGCCTGCCGCAGACGGAGCACTTCCCGCTCGCGAAGATCAACGATACGATTCGGTACTTGCTCGACGGCAAAGCGCGCTATCGGATTGTGCTCGATATGTAAGGCTTGGCCGGACGAAGCAGGCTATTCGGGCCGTGTTCAGTCAATGCCGCCCGACGTGCACGCTGCGCAACGGCCTCGCAGCTCCATCGTCATCGAGCGGACCTTGAAGTCGTTTTTGCTTGCCCAGCCCTGGAGGCTTTTTACGGCCGCGGGGCTGTCGAACTCCTTCACCGTTCCGCAGGCATCGCAGATCGCGAATACGGCCTTGCCGTGATGGTGCGGATGCTCGCAAGCAACGAAGGCGTTAAGACTTTCGAGGCGATGCGCGAGGCCATCGTCGATCAAGCGTTGTAGTGCCCTGTAGACGGTCGGCGGGGCGCTTACCCCTTTGACGCGGACCTTTTCGATCAGCTCATAGGCGCTCAGGGGACGGCCGACGTCACGCAGCGCTTCAACGATGATTTTGTCCTGATCGGCCGCGCTGCGGCGTTTGGAAGGCTTTCGAACCATACTTTGAGGCATCTCCGGACCCCCCATTTGTGGGTCGAATCGTCCGCATTTCTACGGCGCTGGCCCTAATATGCTGATTTTCGGGGTAACTTTCCAGTCTGCTGGAAGTATAGGCCGCCCCAAGTCCTCGGCCAGCAAGCATTGCACGTCCAGCGAACCCCGGTTATACACCCGCCATCTCAAGAAGACATTCCTGAGACGCCGCACGGCACCCTTGGAGGCCGGTTCGCGGCTTTTGGCTCTTCCGATGGGCGGGGGAGCGTAACACTCGGAGACGATGCCATGTCTGAGCTGATCTCGCTCAAGGCTACGGCGCGCCCGCGTGCCGGCAAGGGGGCCGCACGCCAAGCTCGCCGCGATGGAAATGTGCCCGCCGTCATTTACGGCAATCACGAAACCCCGGAAACGATCAACCTCGAATACAACGAGCTGTGGAAGCAAGTCCTCAGAGGTCACTTTACCTCGACCGCAATCGAGCTCGATGTCGAGGGCAAGAAGCACATCGTGCTTGCCCGCGACGTGCAGGTCGATCCCATCCGCGACACGCCGCTGCACGTCGATTTTCAGCGCGTCGGCAAGGACGGCATGATCCGGGTCTCGATCCCAGTTCACTTCGTTCACGAAGCTCTCTCTCCCGGCCTCAAGCGCGGCGGTGTTCTCAACATCGTGCGCCACGACGTCGAGGTCCTGGCACCCTACGATAAGCTGCCGCGTTTCTTCGAGGTCAGCCTCGAAGGTCTCGAAATCGGCCGCTCGATTCACATCTCGGCCGTACACCTTCCAGAGGGTGTCACACCGGTGATCAAAAACCGCGACTTCACGATCGCGACGATTGCCGGCGCGCTGAAAGGTGAAGAAGAGACGACGACGGCGGCAGCGGCGACGGACGCTGCAGCAGCTGCGCCTGCAGACGCGAAAGGCGCTGCGCCTGCCGCTGCTGCCGGTGGCAAGGCCGCTGCTCCCGCAGCCAAGGCCGCAGTGCCTGCCGCTGCGAAGCCCGCCGCGAAGAAGTAACGCACTCTAGTTGAGCCCGGCGACCTCCCCCGCGGGGGCTGGCCGCCGGGCCAACTTCCGGCCGGCTCGCCGGAGACGCGTCGGAAGGCGCATGAAAAATGAAGCTCTTCGTCGGTCTCGGAAATCCCGGTGAGAAGCACAGCGCCAACCGCCACAACATCGGTTTCCTGGCGCTTGACCGCATCGCGGAACGTCACGGCTTCGGACCCTGGCGAAAGAAATTCCAGGGCCTCGTTTCCGAAGGCACGATCGGCTCGAACCGTGTTCTGCTGCTGAAGCCCGAAACCTACATGAACGAAAGCGGCCGCTCGGTCGGCGAAGCGCAGCGCTTTCTCAAGATCCCCATATCCGACGTTTACGTCTTCCACGACGAACTCGATCTTGCTCCCGGCAAGGTCAAGGTGAAGGCCGGAGGCGGCAACGCCGGTCACAACGGCTTGCGCTCGATCTCCGCCCACCTCGACAACGACTACAAGCGCGTACGTCTCGGCATTGGCCACCCGGGCTCGAAGGATGCCGTCGTCTATTATGTGCTCAACGATTTTGCGAAGTCGGAGCGCGGCTGGCTCTCCGATCTCCTCGATGCGGTCTCAGATGCAGCACCTTTTCTTGCGAAAGGCGACGACGCGCGATTCCTGAGCGACATCGCGAAGACGCTCTACTCGGAACCACGTTCGGAGGCGGCCGCGCGCAAGAGCAAAGACGCCGCCGAGGATGATGCTCCGCGGCCAGCTAAAAAGCCGGCGTCTACGTCACACCCGTCCGGAGAACGAGCTTCCAAACGCCAATCGGCGCTTGCCGAGAACTTGAAAAAATGGCTCGGTGCGCGAAAGTCCAGCGACGATGACGCGTGACGCGTTTCGCCGGGGGCGTAGTTCGAGCGTTGGGGTTTGCCGATGACCGATTACCAAGCGGAGGCTCGTCCAGGCTGGCTGGCGTCTCTTTTCGGCGGCAGCTTCAATGTGGTGGTCGGCGCGCTCGCGATGCTGTTTACGCTTGGCGTCTTCGGCACCGCGGCGTGGGACGCGTATCTTTCAAACAGCAAAGACAAAAGCGGCGTAAAGCGGATCATCGCAAAGCGCTGGAACGAACGTACGCTCGTCTTTCCGATCGAAGGCGCCGACAAGGCGGGGCGGCGCGCCCTGTTCGATGTCGTCGTGCTGACAAAGGATTACGGGTGGGTGCGCGGCTCGACGACCGAACTTGAGAAATATGATCGCCGCCTCTCGCCAGCTGACATTCAGGCGGAAGTCCTGGCGCCGCAGCTTCGGCAAGGCTTGGGGTCGGCGCGTGGGCTGATCTCGGTTGGCCTCGCCAGCCAAGAAGGCGCCATCGAGCGCGAGGAGCAGCGCGGAGGGCTCAGGGCGGTTCGAATTGCGCAGTGGGTGCAGGAGGCGCTCGGCGACGACATCCCGATGTGGACGCTGAATCTCGGGCGCTACGTCGAGCCCTGCATCGAGTGCGAAGACGCCGACACGAGCTGGCAGCGGCCGTTCATTGTCATCGCGGTGCGTAAAGCGGACGACGGCACCCACATCTCGGAAGCGCTCGCCGACGCGATGTCGGACACCATCAACCTGCCCAGTCCGGACCGCTATTCGACGTTCGCGTTCTCGAAGTTTACGAAGTGAGCCAAAGGGCCGCAGACGCGGCCGATTTCGCTTCACAACGCGGCGCGTCTCGCTTAACCCACGGCCATCAACAAAATCGGATTTCCCCGACCAATGGGCTTCAAATGCGGTATCGTCGGCCTGCCGAATGTCGGCAAGTCGACCCTCTTCAATGCGCTGACGCAGACGGCTGCTGCGGAGGCAGCCAACTATCCGTTCTGCACGATCGAGCCGAACGTCGGTGAGGTCGCGGTTCCAGATGCCCGCCTCGAAACGCTGACAAAGATCGCGGGCAGCAAAGAGATCATTCCGACGCGATTGACGTTCGTCGATATCGCAGGCCTCGTGCGCGGGGCATCGAAGGGCGAAGGGCTCGGCAACAAGTTTCTCTCCCACATCCGCGAAGTCGACGCGGTTGCATACGTGCTGCGCTGCTTCGTCGACGAGGACATCACGCACGTCGAAAACCGCATTGATCCGCTGGCCGACGCCGATGTCGTCGAAACGGAGTTGATGCTCTCCGATCTCGAAAGTCTCGAAAAACGGATCTCGCAGATCGAGAAGAAGGCCAAGTCCGGCGACAAGGAAGCGAAGGCGCAATTCGCCATCATGGAGAAGCCGCTCAATCTTTTGCGCGAAGGAAAGCCCGCACGCCTCGCCGCGATGACGCCGGAAGAAATGCCGGCCTTCCGAGCGCTCCAGCTTTTGACGTCGAAGCCTGTCGTCTATGTCTGCAATGTCGAAGAAAGCGCTGCGGCCGAAGGCAACGCTTATTCCAAGAAGGTCGAAGAACGTGCGAAGGCGGAAGGCGCCGCGGTGGTCGTCATTTCGGCCAAGATCGAGAGCGAATTCGCAGGTCTCGCACCGGATGACCGCGATGCCTTTCTTGCCGAGATGGGCCTTGAGGAGCCGGGCCTCAATCGCCTGATCCGCGCCGGGTATTCCCTTCTCGATCTTGTGACCTATTTCACGGTCGGTCCAAAGGAGGCGCGAGCCTGGACCATTACGCGCGGAACGAAAGCTCCGCAGGCTGCGGGCGTCATTCATACGGATTTCGAAAAGGGCTTCATCCGCGCCGAAACCATTGCCTACAACGACTACGTGTCCGGCAACGGGGAAACCGGTGCCAAGGAGGCCGGGAAAATGCGGCTCGAAGGCAAGGACTACGTCGTTCAGGATGGCGACGTCATGCACTTCAGGTTCGCCAACTAGGACGCCCGACGATGACCGACACGCTGCCCGATCGCCTGTCCAACGACCCCAAAAGCCCGTTCTTCAATGAAGAACTGCTGAAGCGCGATATCGGCATCCGCTTCAATGACGTCGAGAAGACCAACGTCGAAGAATACTGCGTCAGCGAAGGCTGGATTCGTGTCGCCGCCGGCAACGCCAAGGATCGCGCCGGCCGGCCAATGACGTTGAAGCTTAAAGGCAAGGTCGAGCCGTACTTCAGATCGGCCGAATAATCGGCGAGAGCAGAACTATCGCACAGCGCGCCGCCTGCGTGTTGCGGCGGCTTTACGGGCTGAGGCGCTGCGCGCTGCTGCCGGGCGAGATGCCGCTGCCCTGCCGCCGATCCGACCGCCGCGCTTCGATGACACGTGCGTACCCTTCTTTCCTCGACCTGAACCGCTCTTTTTGCCGCCGCCGCTCTCCTTGTTGACGGTCGCCCAAGCCCGACGTTCAGCTTCGCTCTTCTTTACGCCGCGTTTTTCGTAGCCTTCCTCAATGTGCTCGGCTTTTCGCTTCTGCTTGTCGGAATAACTGGATTTATCGCCTCGTGGCATCCGGAGCCTCCTGAATGATTTTGTTGTGCTGCCGAAGCAACGCGCGGAGAGATCATAAGTTTCGCGGCATCGAATGCGCTTGTGACTGGCGCCCGGCTTCTCAGCCATCCAGGATGGGCAACCGCACAAGGTTCACATCAATAGAAGAGGCGCCGGAAAGTTAATCCGTGGCTGCGTTGCGTCCGTATGTTTTGAATTTGTCGAGCAGCATGGCCATTTCATCGTCATTCAGGACATTCGCGGGTCCGAGCGTCAGAACCTTGTAATATTGCTCGGCCAGCACTTCGACCTCCGCTGCAAGCTCGAGCGCTTGATCGAGCGTTGCACCAAGCGCGATCTGACCGTGGTTCGCCATCAGGCAAGCATCGCGCTCTTTCAAGCCGGTCGCGACGTGACGCGCCAGTTCCTCGGTGCCGAAGGTCGCATAGGGAACGCACGGGATATCTATTCCGCCCGCAACACCGACCATGTAATGAAAAGCCGGAATAGCCCGGTGCGCGCAGGCAAGAACCGTTGCATGCATCGAATGGGTATGCACGACAGCGAAACGATCCGGCCGCGCTCTATAGGCTGCCAGATGAAAGTGCCATTCGGTCGAAGGCGTTTGTCGGCGGTCGTGTACGCTGCCATCGCTCGAAACAAATACGATATCCTCAACATCCGTCTCGTCGTAGCGCTTGCCGGACGGAGTAATCAGCATGCCGTCCTCGAAGCGGCACGAGACGTTTCCGGAGCGTCCCGGCGAAAGGCCTGAACGGCTCATCGCGAGTGCTGTGTCGAGCACCGCTTTTCTGAGACTTTTTTCGCTGGGGCGTCTGGCTTTGCTCATGCGGCGGCGCTTTTCCTTTCGGGATAAAGCGACAACAGCCCATCGCGGGATGCCTCGCAAATGCCACGCTCGGTAATGAAACCCGTCACGAGCTTCGCGGGCGTGACATCGAACGCCGGATTGCGCACGGGCGTTCCGTCGGCCGATATCGCAACGGAGGCGACCGCGCCGTCGGGGAGACGGCCCTGTACGCGCAGAACTTCGTCGGCTCCGCGTTCCTCGATCGGTATGTCGGTGCCTCTTTCGATGCTCCAGTCGATCGTCGAATAGGGCAAAGCGACATAAAACGGCACGCCGTTATCATAGGCTGCAAGTGCTTTCAGATATGTGCCGATCTTGTTTGCGACGTCACCGCAAGCCGTAACGCGGTCGGTGCCGACGATGACCATATCGACGCAATCCCGCTGCATGAAATGCCCGCCGGCGTTGTCCGCGATCAGCGTATAGGGGACGCCGTGCTGCGCCAGCTCGAACGCGGTCAAAGCCGAGCCCTGGCAGCGCGGCCGCGTTTCATCGACCCAGACATGCACGAGAATTCCGGAATCGTGCGCCTGGTAGATCGGAGAGGTCGCGGTCCCCCAATCGACGCACGCGAGCCAGCCGGCATTGCAGTGGGTGAGGATGTTGACGGGTTCGCCGGATTTGTCCCTCGCGAGCTCCCGGATCAGGCGCAGTCCGTGGGCGCCGATGCTCCGGCACGTCTCGACATCGTCCTCCGCAATCTCGCCGGCGCGGGCATAAGCGGCCGCAGCGCGCGCCTTCGGAGCGAGTGGAGCAAGAGTGATCTCCAGATCGTTCAGGGCCCAGCGCAGATTGACCGCGGTCGGACGCTGCTCGGCAAGAAACCCTAGAGCTTGTTTGAGAGCGGCATCGGATGGATCAGAACGCATTGCAAGTGCCACACCGTAGGCTGCCGTGACGCCGATCAGCGGTGCGCCGCGCACCTGCATCGACTTGATTGCGTGCGCCGCATCTTCGATCGTCCTTAGCGTATGGCGGACGATGGTATGCGGCAGCATCGTCTGGTCGAGGATGCCGACCGACCACCCGTCGGGCTGCAGCCAGATGGTGCGCGATGCGACGCCGTCAATCTTCATACTGCGCCTCCCACAACGTCTTCGATTTCGCAAACGCGCGGATTTCCTTCGCAGCCTCGTCCGCACATGTCTGCAGCAGCATGTGCGCGGCAGAGAAAGCGACGATCCGCGCTCCACCCTTGTTGCAGACGGCTTTCTGCATCGCTGTCATCGAAACAAGCCAATCCTTGCGTCCATGGAGCACCAGGATGGGGCAACTGAGCTTGGCGAAGTCATCTCTCACGTCGACCTCAGCGATAGCCCTAAGGCGCGCCGTGCGGACGGGGCGCGACAGGCTACGGACAATCTGATCGACCTTGTTTCTCAGTTCATCGTCCCCGTAGGAACCCATTAATATCGCATCCCTGATCTTCTTTGGTGTCGCGTCGGGTTCTGCGTGCGATGCCCAGCGAATAAGCCAACTGGGCCACGGGTTCTTCAAGAATGTTGCAGCAAGTACCAGGCCCTTGATCTGTGATCCAAGCTGGGCTGCAACGCGAACCGCAACCGGGCCGGAAAACGACTCGCCGAGAAGGAAAACCTCGCGCCGTCCGATCACGTTGCGCACGAGCTCGGCGTATCCGGCATATCCCAGGCTCGGATCGTTCGGATAGCGCACGACTTTTACCGTGAATTCCTCGGCGAGACCGGCGGCCAAGCGATCGAACAAGTCTCCGGTGCCATCGAGGCCGGGCAGCAAGACGATTTCCCGTGCGGTGGCGGCCATCGTCACGTCTCCGGCACGCCGGACATCGGGATGCACAGAGTCGCGTCGAGACCGCAGCTTTCGCAGGTCAGCACGTACCATTCCGCGTAGGGACGCGCGGAGCGATCACAAATGGAAAGACCCAACCTGCCGCATATGGGGCAATGATAAGGTGCGTCGGGCTCGGCACGCCAGGCGGCGATGCAAGCCAACGCGTGCTTCAGTTGCTCGCCCACCAGGTTCACGGCCGCGACTAATGTCCTCCGAACGATACCAGCGCGTGGCTTACGACGCCAAGATCCGACAACCGCTGCATGCCGCCGAGGTCCGGCAGGTCGACGATGAACGTTGCGCCGACAATTGTCCCGCCGGACCGTTGCACGAGCTTCGCAGCCGCTTCCGCCGTGCCGCCCGTCGCGATCAAATCATCGACGATGAGCACGCGCGTGCCTTTCGCGATCGCATCCTCGTGCACCTCGATCACGTCGACCCCGTATTCGAGCGTGTACTCCTGCCCGATGGTCTTCCACGGCAGCTTGCCCTTCTTGCGGATCGGGATGAAACCGCATTCGAGGCGGTCAGCTATCGCACCTCCGAGAATAAATCCGCGCGCCTCGATGCCCGCGACGGCCTCGACTTTTTCGTCCTCGAAAGGCTTCGCCATATGCTTGATCGCCTTCTTCAATCCCTTGGGATCGGCGAGGAGCGTGGTGATGTCCCGGAACATAATTCCAGGTTTAGGATAATCGGGGATGGTCCGGATGAGGTTTTCGAAGTCTTGCACGTGCTGCACTCCCGCCCAATTGACGGCGCAAAATAGCAATATCGCTGGCGTCTAGGTAGAAGCAGCGTAGGCCCGTACAGCCGATTGTTCGGTCGCGTGGCTGAATGATGTTTGCTGAGGGACAATGAGATGGTAGCACAAGGCTCGCCTGCGATGGCCGGCCCGGACTTTGGCTCGTTCTCGGACGACACCGACGACCTTCCCCGGACACTCAGGCGCGAAAAGGAAGCCCGTGCTCGCGAGGCGCGAGAGCGTGCCGCGCGGGAACGTGCGGCAGCTCCCAGTCTTTCGACAGGTATCGACGATTACTCCAGGGCACAGCCGCAGATCTATCGCTCGGCCGAAGATGAGCCGTGCATCGGCAACGCGCCTATTGCGGCCACGGTGCGCGCTTTCGACGTTCCGTTCCCACGCCTCGTCACGTTCTTTCTGAAGGCGGTTATCGCGGCTATTCCGGCGATGCTGCTTCTTGGGATCATTCTATGGTTCATGGGCACGGGCCTTGAAATGGTGTTCCCGCAGCTCATCAAGATGAAAATCTTGATCGGCTTCTCGAACTAAACACTAGCCGAGGACGCGGCCAGCGACGGCGTCGAGCTTCTTCAGCAGCTCGGGATCGCGCGCCTCCGGCGGCGTGATGATCGCCACTTCGAGCGCTTTGTCGGAGCCGATCGGACAGGCCGGATGCTCACGCGGGAAATCGCGTGCGAGACGTGCGACCAGACGCTGCGCCTTTCCTGTATTCTCCTGCATCACCTTGATGATCGCGGCGACGTCGACATGAGCGTGATCGTCGTGCCAGCAGTCGTAATCGGTCACCATCGCGACGCTCGCGTAGCAAAGCTCGGCTTCGCGGGCGAGCTTGGCTTCCGGCATGTTCGTCATGCCGATCACGTCGCAATCCCACGAACGATAGAGATTGCTCTCGGCGCGCGTCGAGAACTGCGGTCCTTCCATCGCGAGATAGGTTCCGCCACGATGCATCTTAATCTTTTCGGACTTGGCGGCGTTCTCAAGCGCCTTATGCAACAGAGGGCTCGTCGGGTCGCCCATCGCGACGTGCGCGACGCAGCCCTTTCCGAAGAACGACGTCTTGCGGGCGAACGTCCGGTCGATGAACTGGTCCGGTAGCACGAAATCGCCAGGCTTATATTTCTTCTTGAGTGAGCCGCACGCCGAGACCGAAACGAGATCGGTGACGCCGGCGCGCTTCAGGGCGTCGACGTTGGCGCGGTAATCGATGTCGCTCGGCGACAGTTTATGGCCACGGCCGTGGCGCGGCAGAAAGCGGATCGGCAGGCCGTCGATATCGGCGAACAGAATGGCGTCTGATGGCGTTCCCCACGGGCTTTCAATATGCCGCCACTCCGCGTGAGCCAGTCCCGGCAGGTTGTAGAAGCCGCTGCCGCCGACGATGCCGAGAACCGATTGCACCATTGTCCCTGCTCCTGACCCGATATGCCGGGCGCCACTTAAAAGAAAAAAGGCCCCGCAAGCGAGGCCTTTTCGGAATCTCGTATCGCCGGCTTGGGCGATCCTAGTGCTTGATCGCCGACCAGATGCGTTTTTTGCCGACGTACAGCAGGATCGTTGTCACGACCAGGTAGAGGATGACCTGCCAGCCGATGCGCTTGCGCTGATCGAAGCTCGGGTCTGCCGTCCATGACAGAAAGGCCGTGACGTCGCGTGCATAGTTGTCGACGGTCGACGGCGTTCCGTCCTGATAGGTCACGGCGCCTTCCGACAGCGGCGGCGGCATGCTGATCTGATGACCGGCGAAGGCCTTGTTGTAGAACTTGCCGTCTACCAGATGAAAGCTTGCGGGCGGATCGCTGAAACCCGTCAGAAGCGCGTACAGGTAGTCCGCGCCGCCTTCCTGATAGCTCTTGAATATGTCGCCGAGCATCAGGAACGGATGGATGTACCAGGGCGGATTACGCTCGATACCGCGAGCACGCGTGATCAGCGAAAGATCGGGAGGCAAGGCTCCGTTCTGGGCAGCGCGGGCTTCCTGATCGTTCTTGTACGGTCCGAGGATCGGGTCCGACAGCAGCGCCGGACGCTCGAACATCTTGCCTTCGTCATTGGGGCCGTCGGTAATCTTATTCGGCCATTCGGCAGCCAGAGCCTTTACAGACGCTTCTGGAAATTCCGGACCGCCCGGCTGAACGAGGTTGCGGAATGCGACCCGCTTCAGACCATGGCAGTTCGAGCAGACTTCCTTGTAGACCTGAAATCCGCGCTGCAGCTGAGCCCGGTCGAACTGTCCCGTAAAGCCTGAAAATGCCCAGGCCTGACGCGCAATCTCCTGATGTCCGGATTCTTCGCCAAGCGCGGCGGCTGGAACCACGACGAGGGCCGCAACGATACCGGCCAGAGCTTGAGAGAAACGTTTGTTCATCTGTCCCTCTCCTCTCAGCGCGTCTCAGGGGCGGCGGTAGCGCCCTTGGGCAGCGTCGCACTGCCGCCGAGCACGGCGTCGGTAATCGACCGTGGCAACTTCCTTGGCGTCTCGATCAAGCCGACGATCGGCATGACAACAAGGAAGAACAGGAAATAGCAGACGGTGAAGATCTGGGCCCACGTCACGTAGACACCTTCGGCCGGCTTCGAGCCAAGATAGCCGAGGGCGACGCACGTGAAGAGGAAGAACCAGAAGAACCACTTGAAGATCGGCCGATACTTCGCCGAACGCACGCGCGAGGTATCGAGCCACGGAGCGAACGCAATGATCAGCACGGCAGAGAACATTGCAACGACGCCGCAGAGCTTGGCATACTGGCCGAGCGGGATGCCGAGGAACGAGTTCGTGAAGGCCCGCAGAATTGCGTAGAACGGCAGGAAGTACCACTCCGGCACAATGTGTGGCGGCGTGACCAGCGGGTTCGCCTCGATATAGTTATCGGCGTGGCCGAGGTAGTCCGGCACGAAGAACACGAACCAGGCGAAAAGGATCAAGAAGGCGAAGAGGCCGACCGCATCCTTCGACGTCGCGTAAGGGTGCATCGGAACCGAGTCGCTCGGCTGCTTCAGGTCGAGTCCTGTCGGGTTGTTCTGACCCGCCACGTGCAGCGCCCAAAGGTGCAAGCCGACGACGCCAGCCAGCACGAACGGCAGCAGATAGTGCAGCGAGAAGAAACGGTTGAGCGTTACGCCCGACACCGAAAAGCCGCCCCACAGCCACTCGACGATCGCGGTCCCAAGACCGTTGATGATCGTATCGAGCGCGGAGAAGAGGTTCGTGATGACGGTCACGCCCCAGAAGCTCATTTGGCCCCAAGGCAGCGTGTAGCCCATGAAGGCCGTCGCCATCATCAACAGCATGATGATGACGCCGAGAATCCAGAGAACTTCGCGCGGCGCTTTGTAAGAGCCATAATAGAAGCCGCGGAAGATGTGGATATAGACCGCGAAGAAGAACATCGACGCGCCGACGGCGTGGAAGCTCCGCATCATCCAGCCGTAGTTCACATCACGACGGATGTGCTCGATCGAATCGAAGGCACCGGCAGCACTCGGCTGATAGTGCATCGCCAGCACGACGCCGGTGACGATCTGCGCGACGAGGCAGAACGTCAGAATGCCGCCAAACGTCCAGAGATAGTTGAGATTGCGCGGCGTCGGAAAGTCGACGAACTGCGCGTGCATCATGCGCGCTATTGGCAAGCGCTCATCGAACCATTTGCCCCAACGGGAAGTCGGCTCATAGGTCGAAGTGTGACCACTCATCGTTCTGCTCCCTAGCCGATCTTGATTTTCGTGTCCGAGGTGAACGCATAAGGCGGCACCTCCAGGTTGCGCGGCGCGGGACCTTTTCGGATACGGCCCGATGTATCGTACTGGGAGCCGTGGCAGGGACAGAACCAACCGCCGTATTCGCCGCGCTCATCGCCCATCGCCTGGCCTTTCGGGATGCAGCCAAGGTGGGTGCAGATGCCGACGAGGATGATCCAGTTCTCGTGGCCCTTGATTGTGCGGTTCGCGTCGGTTGCCGGATCGTCGACAGGAAGAGCGTCGTTGCGGGCGAGGGTATCGGGGAGCGTCTTCACGTCGACGTCCACGGCCGATTCGACTTCGGTTTTCGTCCGGTTCCGGATGAAGATAGGCTTGCCACGCCACAACACGGTGATGGCCTGCCCCTCTTTGACGGGCGACAGGTCAACGTCGACAGACGACAGTGCCATGGTACTTGCGTCCGGATTCATCTGCTGGATGAACGGCCAGAGCAAAGAAGCGGCGCCGACAGCGGCAAACGCATTACCCGCAACCACCAGAAAATCGCGGCGGTTTGGTTCTACTGCGTCAGTGGTCACGGGTGCCTCCAGTTTGAAGCGTTAGGAACCACTGGAGGCAAGACGCACGGGCTGGGGGCGGAACTTTCGTCCCCCGCTTCTCACCGTCTGCGTCAAACCCCAGTCTTCTTCATCCCTTGGCGCTCGTTCTGACAGCGTTTGGCTTCGCCCTCAAGCTCGGCCGAGCAACAGTGAAAGAGGCAATTTGGCGCATCGCGGAAAATCGTTGAAGCTAGGCACCTCTATTCACACTTTTCGAGAGCTTTTTTCAATATGCGCTTAGCGCTCTACCAACCTGATATCGCGCAAAATACCGGGACGATTCTGCGTCTGTGCGCCTGCCTTGGCATTCCTGTCGACGTCATCGGGCCGACGGGTTTCGACATGAGCGACCGCGCCTTGAAACGTGCGGCGCTCGACTACCTTGATCATGTCGACCTTACTCGGCATGCGAGTTTTGCGGAGTTCATGGACCGGCAGGCATCGCCGGGAGTCGGGCGAGGCCGGCTTATCCTACTGACCGCACACGCCGAGACGCCTCACGTCGGTTTTGCCTTTGAACCAAATGACACTTTGATGCTCGGGCGCGAGAGCGCGGGATGTCCTGAATCGGTCCACGCGAAGGCCAACGCGCGGATCACGATCCCGATGCGCCCAGGACTTCGCTCACTCAATATCGCCGTTACGGCAGCGATCGCGCTCGGCGAAGCGCTGCGTCAGACCAACGGATTTCTGAGTCCATAGGTAGGATTTTATTTCACTGTCGCAGACATGACATGCGAGTCCGGCAGTTCTGGGGGCCATTTTCAACCAGGCCCTCCCGCGCAGCATGGCCTTCGATATCTATCTCATCATTGCCGGCGCCGTTTCTGCCTTGCTCCTGACCGCAGGCCTCATCGCCGGTCTTGCGGCACGCGATGATCAGAGCGCTTGGCGCATCTGGCCAGCGCCGCCTGCCGGATCGCTCAAGAGCTTCACTTTTTGGACGCTCTTCCGGACATTGAATGTCGTCGTTCTGGTGCTGGCTGGCGAACGCGTGCTGATGCTCACGACCGCTGACGCGTGGGCACCTTTTCGGCTTGTCTTGGCGGCAATCGCCGTCATCGCCTTTGCAGCCTACCTCTATGCACTCTGGGCGCTCGGCCGCGAGGCGACCTACTGCCGGGCAAGCGGACTTGCGACAGGGGGCGTCTATCGATGGACGCGCAATCCGCAGTACGCGACGGCCATTGCAGCATTCTCGGCGCTCGGGCTTGCCGCCTGGTCCCCGGAAGCGACGCCGCTGGCCGCTGCCCTTGTCCTCGTCTACGCGCTGATGGCGGTTGCGGAGGAACCCTGGCTGGAGGCGCGCTACGGACGTGCCTACGCCGATTACCGGGCCGATGTGCCTCGCTTTTTCAATTTCCGACATGCCGTAAGCGAGCTTGCGGCCCTGGCTGCCCGCAAATCTCAGCCGCTCACCTAACAGCGCCGCGACGGCCGATAGTTATTCGGCCGCCTCGCGCGCCAGGAAGCCGCCCGACTGCCGCTGCCAGAGCTGAGAATAAAGCCCGTCGCGAAGCAGCAGCTCGGCGTGCGTGCCTTCTTCGATGATGCGGCCTTCCTCCATCACGACGAGCCGGTCCATCGCGGCAATCGTCGAAAGGCGGTGTGCGATCGCGATGACCGTCTTGCCGCGCATCAGCTTTTCGAGGCTCGACTGAATTTCCGACTCGACCTCGGAATCGAGCGCGCTCGTCGCCTCATCGAGGACGAGGATCGGCGCATCCTTCAAAAGCACGCGCGCGATCGCGATGCGCTGGCGCTGTCCGCCGGACAGTTTCACGCCACGCTCGCCGACGTGTGCATCGTAACCCTTGCGACCTTTCATATCCTCGAGATGGAGGATGAAGTCGTGCGCTTCGGCACGCTGGGCTGCGGCAACGACCTCGGCGTCGGATGCGTTCGGTCGGCCATAAAGAATGTTGTCGCGCACCGAGCGGTGGAGCAGCGAGGTATCCTGCGTGACCATGCCGATCTCGGCGCGGAGGCTATCCTGCGTAACATGTGCAATGTCCTGGCCGTCGATCAGGATGCGGCCGCCTTCGAGGTCGTAGAATCGCAACAGCAAGTTGACGAGGGTCGATTTGCCGGCGCCTGAACGGCCGACAAGCCCGACTTTCTCCCCCGGCCGCACGAGAAGCGAAAGGTTTTCGATGACACGCGGCGGCTCATCCTCCGACGCCGCACGTCCGGCACCGTAGTGGAAGTGGATATGATCGAAGCGGATTTCGCCGCGCGGCACGGCGAGCGGCGTCGCGTCGGGAGCATCCCGCAACAGGTTCGGGAGTGAGATCGTTTCCATGCCCTCGTGCACGACGCCGATGTTCTCGAAGACGTCGGCAATCGTCCACATCACCCAGCCCGACATCGTGACGATGCGGATGACCAAGCCGCTCACGACGGCAATGTCGCCGATTGATACGTGGCCCATCGTCCACAAAACGATTGCGGTTCCGGTGGTGGCAACAAGAAGGATGCCGTTCAGCGTGTAGAGCACCAGCTCCATCGCCGTGATCAGGCGGAGAGATGCCTGCCACGCCTGCATCTGCTCGGTCAGGGCTTCGCGCGCATAGGTATCCTCGCGCTCGGCGTGCGCGAAGAGCTTCACCGTCATGATATTCGTATAGCTGTCGACGATACGGCCGACGAGCATCGAGCGCGCTTCCGACGATTTCGTCGAGCGTTCCTTGATGCGGGGCACGAAGTACCGGAGCGCCACAATGTAGGCCACAAGCCAGACGATGAGCGGCACCGTCAGTCGCCAATCGGATGCTGCGAAGAGCAAGGCCGACCCGATGAACTGCACGGATGCGTACCAGAGTGCATCGATGAGCTGCACAACGCTTTCGCGAAGCGCCGTCCCGGTCTGCATGATCTTGTTGGCGACGCGGCCGGCGAAATCGTTCTGGAAGAAACCGAGGCTCTGGCGCAGCACATAACGATGCGTCTGCCAGCGAATACGCGACGTCGTTCCCGCCGAGATCATCTGGTTCTTGATGAAATCATGCGCGGTCGACACGAGCGGCCGCAGGATCAGCGCGACGACGGCCATCAGCGCCAGCATTGTCGCGTGCGTGGAGACGAATGTCGCCGGGTCGCCGTGGGCGCGCATCTTGTCGACGATGGTGCCGACGAAACCCATCAGTGCCACCTCGATCGTCGAACCAAGGCAGCCCGCGATCAGCAGCATCACGAAGAACGGCCAAAGCGGCTTGATGAAAAACCAATAAAATTCCCATAGCCGTTCCGGCGGGCGCGTGATGTTGCGCTCGGCAAACGGCTTTATGCGGTTCTCCCCCCAATGCAGAAGGCGGCGAAACATAATGACTATCGCAAACGCAAAAGCGGCGCGTAGTCGCAAGTGCGGAATTCCGACTGGCGACGGCGACCGGATGTTGATCGTGGATGCCCGTTAGGGCTAAGGGTCCTTTCAGTCAAAAACAAGACCTTATGCAGAATAGCTGATGAACACACCCAATTTGCCCTTAGAACAGCAGAAGGCGCGGGCGCGCGCCTGGTTCGAGCACCTTCGCAACGATATCGTAGCCGCCTACGAAAAGCTCGAAGCGAGTTTGCCGGAAACCGCGCCGCACGGTGGCGATGTTCCGGGCAGGTTCGTCGCGACGCCGTGGACGCGGAAAGATGCAGCCGGAAACGACGGCGGGGGCGGCGTCATGAGCATGCTGCACGGCCGCGTCTTCGAAAAGGCCGGCGTTCATACTTCGACGGTCTACGGCGAATTTTCGCCTGAGTTCCGCAAGCAAATTCCGGGTGCCGAGGAGTCGCCGGCCTTCTGGGCGTCGGGTATCTCTCTTATCGTGCACCCCCGGAACCCGAATGTGCCCGCTGTTCACATGAACACGCGCATGATCGTCACTAGCAAGTGGTGGTTCGGCGGCGGAGCCGACCTGACGCCCGTGCTCGAAAAACGCCGGACGCAATCGGACGCCGATACGCTGGCGTTTCATGCGGCGATGTATGGTGCCTGCGCGCCGCATTCCATCGCCGACTATCAGAAATACAAGGCGTGGTGCGATGACTATTTCTTCCTGCCGCACCGGAACGAAATGCGCGGCGTCGGCGGCATTTTCTATGATAACCTGACGCCGTCGGACGCGGAGGGTGGATGGGACGCAGCTTTCGCGTTCACGCAGGACGTCGGCAAAGCGTTCGCAAGCGTCTATCCGATGCTCGTGCGCGGGAATTATTCGATGCCTTACTCGGATGAGCAACGCGAAGAACAGCTCATCCGGCGTGGGCGCTATGTCGAATATAATCTCCTTTACGACCGGGGTACGATGTTCGGCCTCAAGACCGGCGGCAATGTCGAGAGCATTCTTTCCTCGATGCCGCCCGTCGTGAAGTGGCCCTAGCACCGGGGATTCCTCTCAGGCACGACCCCTGCTCCTGTTGCCATTTGGCCAGTCGTGGCTCGCAACGGCAGGAGCGTACGCGCGCCCATTCTGGACCGTTTCGGCCAGACGCTTATAACGCACGTTAGAAATAGCTCTTCGCCCTCCCCGCGACCGGGATGGCGCCGCGTGGGTGTGCGTACCCCCGCCTTGTCTAGCGTGCGCCGGCAACGGCCTTTCCCGGGGAGGCAGAATGAAACGTCTTGTCTGCTCGCTCGACGGCACTTGGAACGACGAGGATGGTCCGTGGCCGCAGACGAACGTCGCTAAACTTCATAATGCCATTCTGCCGAGAGACAAGAAGGGTGTTCGCCAGCTCGTCCGCTACATTGCGGGCATCGCGACAACCGAGGACTTGCGCTTCTCGTTTCTCAGGGGCGCCGTGGGCCTTGAAGTCGGCACGAGGATCAAGCTCGCGTACCAGTTCCTCCGCGACATCTATGAGCCGGGTGATGAAATCTATCTTTTCGGATTTTCGCGCGGCGCCTATGAAGCACGCAGCCTCGCGAGCTTCGTGACGCTATTCGGCATTGCGCGGACAGACGGCGATTTCTCTTTCGATGAAGCCTGGAAACTCTATCGCCAATCCGATCATAAACGCGACGTCGATACGCTGGCGCGGTTGAGCGCTGCCTGCCACTATCCTGTTCCTATTCGCTGCATCGGCGTGTGGGATACTGTCGGCAATATCGGAAATCCGTTCTCGGGTGCGGCGCGGATCAGCCGCCTGCTTGCGTTCCACGACATGCGATTGCACGACACGATCGACGTGGCGCTTCACGCGTTATCGATCGACGAAACCCGCGGGCCGTTCCGGCCGACGTTGTTCACCCTTCCCGAAGGAGCGGCGCTCGCAGCGCATCAGCATGTCGAGCAGACATGGTTTGCAGGCACGCATGCGGACATCGGCGGCGGGTGGCCCGAGTGCGAGTTGTCAGACATCGCGCTTCTCTGGATGGCGGAGCGCGTTGCGGCCTTGACCGGCCTCGCGATCGATATTCGCAAATTGAAACGGTCCGCCGCCCCCAATCCGCTTGGTTTGCAGCACTATTCCGCAACGGGCTGGGTCTATGCGGTCTCGCGGCTGGTGCCATTCATCCGTCTGATAGAGCAGAATCCCGACGCCCTCTCGAAGAGCCGCCGCCGATGGTTCCGGACTTGGCGAACAGGCAAACTCGATCGGGAATTGATTTCGCTCAACGAGACGATACACGAGAGTGCTTTGGTGCGGTTCGGCCAGACGGTCCGCGAGGCGCGCGGCCGATCCGTGCAAGACATTCTTTACCAGCCGGGGAGTCTTTCTGCCGTCGTCTCGCCGTCGGCGGGCGATGTGACGGAATCGGAGAATTCTGCTGCCGAAGTGGCGTGATGTCTGCGGGTGCATCGGCCCCTGCGAGCTCTCTGATTGGAGCGATGCATCGCCGCAGTTGTTCGTCGGCAAGCGCGTGCCACATGATGGTCTGCCGCGAGTTCATCATCTGCTCGCGCTGCCCACCAGATCCTTCCAATTATCAAGGCTTCTCATATGACATCGCTCTTCGACCCGCTTCGCGCCGGTGCCTTTACGTTGAAAAATCGCGTTGTCCTTGCGCCGCTGACGCGCTGCCGCTCGAGCGCTGGACGCGTCCCAAACGACTTGATGCGGGAATACTACGTTCAGCGTGCCTCGGCGGGGCTGATCCTTTCAGAGGCGACCTCCGTTTCTGCGATGGGCGTCGGTTATCCGGATACGCCCGGTATCTGGTCGGAAGAACAAGTCGCCGCCTGGAAGCGCATCACCGGCGCCGTGCATGCGGCGGGTGCCACCATGCTTCTGCAGCTTTGGCATGTCGGGCGCGTCTCGCATCCCGATTATCTCGGAGGCGCACTGCCGGTAGCTCCAAGTGCCCTTGCTCCGAAGGGTCACGTCAGCCTGCTGCGCCCCATGCGCGACTACGTCGTGCCGCGGGCGCTTGAGCTTAGTGAAATTCCCGGCATCGTCGCGGAATACCGGCGCGGCGCCGAAAACGCCAAGCGCGCGGGTTTCGACGGCGTCGAGGTTCACGGCGCCAACGGCTACCTTCTCGATCAGTTCCTGCAGGACAGCGCCAATCTCCGCACCGACGCTTATGGCGGGTCGATCGAAAATCGCGCGCGGCTGATGCTGGAAGTCATCGATGCCTGCATCGACGTGTGGGGTGCGGATCGCGTCGGGCTGCATCTGGCACCGCGCGGGGATGCGCACACGATGGGCGACAGCAATCCGCTCGCGACGTTCGGTTACGTCGCGGAACAAATGCGCCGACGCGAGATCGCGTTTCTTTGCGCGCGCGAACACGAGGGAGCGGACTCGATCGGCCCGCAACTCAAGAAGATTTTCGGCGGAGTTCTGATCGCCAACGAAAAGTTCACGAAAGAGACGGCGGAGGCCGCCATAAATTGCGGCCGTGCGGATGCCGTCGCGTTCGGGCAGCTTTTCATCGCGAATCCCGACCTGCCCGAGCGCTTCGAGCTCAACGAGCCTCTCAATACGCCGGACTCAAGCACGTTCTACGCACAAGGCCCAAACGGATATACCGACTATCCGTTCCTGGAGCGGGTGGAGACCTGAGCCCGGTCGATCCGGCGGCGAAATCGATGTCGGAATGCGGCGGAGTTTTCAACGCTCCGCCGTGCTGCGCCGCTCGAAAACGCTATCAAAAGCCGCGGCGAATTCCTGCGCGCCCGGCCTCGCGATGGCCTGCGACATACGACGATCCAACTCGACCTGCAACTCCGCCGCGGTCAGGCCGGCGACCATCTTGTTCACGTAGTAAGCGCGCCGCGCAAAGAAGTTCGGTGTCGGCGCCGACGAGCCCGGCTCCTCCATCATCTCGAGGCCCGTCATTGGACCCGCTAGATTCATCAATTCGAGTTCGGCTCCCGAGAGCGATCGCCTGCCTTGCTTCTCGGCGGTATCTTTCAGCGTCCTGAGCTTCATCGCCTGCAGCATTGGACCGATGTCGGCATCGATATTCAGCGTGTGAATTCCCATGCCTTTGTCGGTCTTCGCGTAACGTTGCTGAACATCCCATTCGAACGGCAAGCGTTTGACGTTCGCATACATGCGCTTCAGCACTGTCAGCTTATGCTTCAGCGCTGCCGTTCGTGCCGGCGAATTCTCGGGATCGCGCAATTTCCTGTTCAGAAGCAAGATGAATGTGCCGCCGCTGCGCGCCAGCTCGTTGATCGAATTCGCGTCGAGAAGCTGGGCGTAGCCAAGCGCACTCGATATCGCGCGCCCGGTTTTCTTGACCGGGTGAATGCCGGCCTGCATGTCGTAAGTACCGTTGCCGCCCGTCTCCAGCGCGTAGACGCGAACGACCTGTTCCTTGGACAAGCCCAACGCATTCGCCTCTTCGGCGTAGCGCAGCTTGAACTCCCGCTCGCTGACGCGTTCGGGCGTAAAGCCGTAGACGCGCTTGGCTGCATCGAGATAGTCGGAGACAGTTGCAAGCTCCCGTGTTTTTGCGGGCTCCGTCGTCTTCTGCTGCTCGACAAAATTATAATACTTTTTCGCGAGCGCAGCGGAAAGTGCCGGTCCCTTGTACCGTGGAGGGAAGCTCATAACGTAATCACTGCGATCGAAGGGTATCTTGGCGGCGCGTTTCCTGCGCCGAACTTGCCGCTTCGACTCGACGGCATCCCAGTAGGCGTCCGTCTGATCATTGAATGCGTTGCGCGCGTCTTTCCACGCACGGAACTCGTCGAGTTCGGAATCGGATAGGGCGGCGAGAAAATCGATTGTCGATGCCGCGCCTGCTGGCCTGATGCTAGCGGAGAGCAACAAGGCTCCGGCGACCACCGAGAGGGCCAGCGCACGGAGCGCCCAGGTCATACTCATAGTTGCCACGCGATTCCAATTTTCCTGACAGTCGGGCTTCGGTTTGCGGTACGGTCTCAAGGTATCGTGATTCAGCGGTAATCGGCCACCCTGCCGGATCGCGCCAGACATATGGTTATAATTGTAAAATGCCCTCTCTTTCCGCCTCGAATGTGACGACAACTGGCCTGGATGCCGAACTTTTCGAGAAGCTGGCCCGTTCGCGGCTGCTTCAGGACCCGCCGATCCCGGACGGAACGCAATCTTCTGGCGATGACGAACTCAATCCGGATGCGGGAAGACATGCCACGAATCTTTGCCCTGCGGCGGTGTTGATTCCGATCGTCTCGCGCGCGCCGCTCAGCATCGTTCTGACCGAGCGGACCAAGCATCTTCCGGCCCATGCCGGTCAGATCGCCTTCCCCGGCGGTAAAGTCGAAGCCCACGACATGACCCCACTGGCCACTGCTCTCAGAGAAGCGCGCGAAGAAATCGCGCTCGACGATACTTTCATTGAACCTCTCGGCTATCTTCCGACGTATCGAACCGGCACGGGGTTCATCATAACGCCGGCCGTTGCGCTCGTGCGTCCGGGGTTCAAGCTTGTTGCCGATCCCGCCGAAGTCGCCGACATCTTCGAAGTGCCGCTTCAATTTCTGATGGATGAAGCCAACCATAGAATCGACAGCCGGAACTGGCGTGGCAACGAGCGGCGCTTCTATGCCATGCCCTATGGCGAACGCTATATCTGGGGTGCCACCGCCGGAATCATCCGGGCGCTCTATCGGAGATTGTTCAGCGCATGATCCGCATCGTCATAGAAAACGTCTTTTTCTTCCTGCTGCCGACCCTCTTCTACATCGCTTGGGTTGCGTTCAGGGACGACGAATGGTCAGGACTTGCCGGGATCATCCGCGAGGCCCCGTTACTGCGCCTCTTTATCGCCGGGGCAGCCCTGATGCTGACAACCCTCATCGCGTTTTCATCGCGGACCTATAATGCGCCGCATGACGTCTACGTCCCGCAATCGATGCAAGACGGCAAACTTGAACCGGGCCGCACGATCCGCGCCACAGAACCGGAGCCCGAGAAACCTTAAGCTCATGTCCCAGATCACCGCCAGAGGTCCGCGCATCACCGCCGAGTGGCTTAATGCGAAACCCCTTCGCAAAGTCTTCGCTGCATTCGAAACCGCACATATCGACGTTTGCGTCGTCGGCGGCGCAATTCGAAATTCGCTGATCGATCGCCCTGTCACCGATGTCGATCTCGCAACACCTGCCGCCCCCGAAACCATCATTCGACTTGCGAAAGACGCCGGTCTCGACGCGCATCCTACAGGTATCGAACACGGCACGGTCACGCTTGTTTCGGATGGTGTCGGCTTCGAAGTTACGACGCTTCGGCGCGATATCGAAACCGATGGACGCCATGCGACGGTCGCGTTCACCCAATCGTGGGAAGATGACGCCAAGCGCCGCGATTTCACGATCAACGCGCTTTATTGCGATGCCGATGGAATGATCTACGATCCGATCGGCGGCCTCGACGATCTTCGCCGCCGCCGCGTGCGATTCATCGGAGATGCGGAAGCCCGGATTCGGGAAGATTACCTGCGCATCCTTCGCTTTTTTCGCTTCAGCGCCCAGTACGGCAAAGGCCAGCTCGATGCGGTCGGCCTGGCGGCTGCGATCGCGCTGAAACAGGGCCTGACTCAGCTCGCAGCCGAACGTATTCGCGCCGAATTCCTGAAGTTGCTTGCGGCACCTTTTGCCGCCGAGGTCGTTCTGACGATGCACGAGAGCGGCATCCTGAAACTCATCCTTCCCGGCATGACCGATCCGGGGCGGCTGGCGCGCCTACAGGCGATCGAGGCGAACCTCGGCCAGCCTCCGGATGTGATCTGCGGGCTTGCGGCACTCGCCGTTTCCAATCCGGCAAAAGTGGACGCGCTTGCACAACGGCTTCGTCTTTCGAACGCCGAAGCAGCCGCACTCAAAACGGCCGCTATCGTTAATCCGGACATCGATCCGGCACAGCCCGACACCGCTGCCCGCGCCGTTCTCTACCATCTTGGTCCGGAGGCCTTTCGGCGAGCCGTCTACGTCTCGTGGGCGCGGTCGGGAGCCGCCGCGACCGATCCCGCCTGGCGCAGGCGAGCGCTTCTGGCGGACCGCTGGAGCCCGCCAAAGATGCCGTTCGGCGGGAGCGATGTCCTTGCCCTCGGCGTACCTCCGGGACCGGCTGTCGGCGATGTCCTCAAGGCCTTCGAAACGTGGTGGGTGGCGAGCGATTTTATCCCCGATCGCTCGGAGCAGGCGGCAAAGCTCAAAGCTCTTGCGGCAAGCGCCGTTCATTAACAAAACATTAAATTTTACTTCAATCTGATCATAACCGCGTTTATGGTGCCGGCCCGGGGTCTCTGTTGTAATGCGTCGAGGGAATGCCCGGATGAATGATTTTCGTCGTGAACGCGCACGTTCGCTAAGATACGTTCAGATCGTTTTCGCCGTTCTCGCCCTTTTCAGCCTCACCGCTGCGCTTGCCGTTTCCACCAGGGGAACCGACTTGGGGCTGCCGGAGGCGTCGATCTACCCGATCTCACTCGCCTTCCTGATGGTCGGGGTTGTCGATACGGCGTTGCTCTTTGTCTGGGAGCATATTTTCCAGCGTATCGAGTTCTGAGGCCGTCGCTGCGACGAGTATCGCGTACCTCTTATTCGAAGCTGTCGCCACGGCTGTTGCGACGCGCCGCAGGCTGCCGTCATACGCGTGTAACATGAATCCGGTCCTTCGCTGAGCATGAAGAGCTTGGCGATTGGGGGCCGAACTTGAGCGCCGCGACCGCAACTGGGAACTTGAACTACCGCGCCGTGTTCATTTCCGATGTCCACCTCGGAATGCGCAATTCGCAAGCACCAGCGCTTCTCGATTTCCTCAAATACGTCGAGTGCGAGGCTCTCTATCTCGTCGGCGACATCGTCGACTTCTGGAAAGTCCGACGCGGACCGCATTGGCCCCAGAGCCATAACGACGTTCTGCAGAAGCTTTTGCGCAAGGCGCGCAAGGGCACGCGCGTCGTTTTCATTCCCGGCAATCACGATGATGGGTTGCGCGATTATACGGGAATGAACTTCGGCGGCGTGGAACTGCGGCGCGATGCCATCCACGAAGGCGCCAACGGCAAGCGCTATCTCGTTCTGCATGGCGACGAATTCGATGTGGTGGTGCGCTATGCGCGCTGGCTCGCATTCCTCGGCGACCGTTCTTACGATGCAGCGCTGGCGCTTAACGTGCCGTTGAACTTCGCGCGCCGCATGCTCGGACTCGGACACTGGTCGCTTTCGGCGTTTTTGAAGCTTAAAGTCAAAAGCGCCGTCAACTACATCGGCGAATTCGAGGACGCGCTCGCGGCCGAGGCGCGCCGACGCGAAGCGGAAGGTCTTATCTGCGGCCACATCCATCATGCGAACGAACGCATGATCGACGGCATCCATTATCTGAATTGCGGCGACTGGGTGGAAAGCTGCACCGCAATCGGCGAGCGCTTCGATGGCCATTTCGAAATCATCCGCTGGAGAGAGCAACTCGGCCAACGGGCCTCGCAAGCGACATCCGGCCGCTGGCTGATCGAAGCCGCATAAAGCCCTTAAGCGCCGCACCCAAAAGTGGCGATGAATGGAGATCGGGAGTGAACGTATCCGCAAAAGTCTTCGAGCCGACCAGCATCGACCTGCTAAGCGAGGCGGTGCATCAGAACCGTGCGCTGAGCACAGCCGGCTTGCTTGAACGAACCTTCACGTTTGCCTTCCGCTCGATGGTCTATCCGCAAATCTGGGAAGACCCGCGCGCGGACATGGAAGCGCTCGAACTCGCGCCGCAAAGCCGCGTCATGACGATCGCATCCGGCGGCTGCAACGTGATGAGCTACCTTACCGGCAACCCGGCGCGCATCATTGCTGTCGACCTCAACGAAACGCATGTCGCGCTTTTGAAGCTGAAGCTCGCAGCAGCGCAGCACCTTCCGAACCATGCCACGTTCTATCGCTTTTTCGGCTCCGCCGCCGATCGCCGCAACGTGCATCTCTATCGCGATCTCATCTCGCCGCATCTCGATGCCGAGACGCGGGCCTATTGGGAGGGCCGGGATTTCACCGGGCGACGGCGTATCTCGCGTTTTGCGCGCAATTTCTACCGCTATGGGCTACTCGGCCGCTTTATCACGAGCGGACATGTCATGGCTCGCGTTCTCGGAGCCGACCCGAAGCGAATTCTCGATGCGCAAACGGTCGAGGAGCAACGCCAGATTTTCGACCGTGAGATCGCGCCGGCGTTCGACCATCCGTTGTTGCGCTGGATCACGTCCAATCGCGCGTCGCTGTTCGGGCTCGGCATTCCGCCCGTTCAGTACGATGCCTTATCGCACGGCGGCGCGCGGCCCATGTCCGCCGTTTTGAAGGAGCGCGCGGAGCGTCTCGCGACGGGTTTCGATCTCAAAGATAATTATTTCGCCTGGCAGGCGTTTGGCCGCTGCTACGCGCCGCAAGGACAAGGCCCGTGTCCGCCTTATCTCGAAAAAGCGAACTTTCTGGCGGTCAAGACGCGAACCAACCGCGTGACGGTCGTGCACGACAACATGGTTCGCTTTTTGGCGAACGAACCGGCCGAAAGTCTCGATCGCTACGCGCTGCTCGACGCGCAGGACTGGATGGACGATACCGCTCTCAACGCATTGTGGCGCGAGATCACGCGCACGGCACGCCCAGGAGCGCGCGTTATCTTTCGCACTGCGGGCGAAAGCAGCATCTTGCCGGGACGCGTTTCGCGCGCGCTGCTCGATCGGTGGACTTACGATGCCGTCCGCTCCGCTGAGATCCACGCGAAGGATCGTTCGGCAATCTACGGCGGTTTCCACCTCTATCTGAAACGCGATTAACGGAGCGCCGATGTCGGAGTCTGCTGCCGGAGCCATGGATGTCATCTATCGGCACCAGCGCTATATCTATGATCTGACACGGCGACATTATCTCCTGGGGCGCGATCAACTGATCGCCGATCTGACGCCGCCTCCCGGTGGATCGGTTCTTGAAATCGGCTGCGGCACGGCACGCAACCTGATTTGTGCGGCGCGTCGTTATCCCGGCGCGCGGTTCTTCGGCGTCGACGTTTCGGAAGAGATGCTCAAAACCGCGCGATCCTCGATTGCGCGAAGTCACGCTCGCAATCGCATTCAAGTTGCACAAGCGGACGCGACGGCCTTCTGCCCTGAAACGCTGTTCGCTCAGTCGTCCTTCGACCGAATTTTCATTTCGTACGCACTGTCGATGATTCCAGCTTGGGAAGCCGTCCTCGATCAGGCTGCCGGCAAGCTGGCACCAAAAGGCACGCTCCACGTCGTCGATTTCGGAACTATGGACGGGATGCCGGGGTTTGCGCGACACACAATGCTTGCCTGGC
Organism: Hyphomicrobium denitrificans 1NES1; assembly: GCF_000230975.2. Taxonomy (NCBI): domain Bacteria; kingdom Pseudomonadati; phylum Pseudomonadota; class Alphaproteobacteria; order Hyphomicrobiales; family Hyphomicrobiaceae; genus Hyphomicrobium; species Hyphomicrobium denitrificans. Next base: position 2,710,755 of record NC_021172.1, read on the forward strand.
TAACGCACTTCAGCGTGACGCCGCATCCCAATCTCCAGGCTGTCGTTCGCTCCGTCGCGGAGCGACATGGCCTTAGATCGGCTTTCCACCAAGGCCGTTTCGGCTACGCAGCGCTTGCAAAAATCGGCCACTGAAGCAGGTGCACCGCACAGCCGAACATTCCCAATGGCTGCTAGCTTACGTGCGGGCCGCGCATCAGCTGCAGCGCCGACTGGATTCTGCGCCAGTCTTCAACAAGACGCTTGTCGCCCCGTTCCTCGAGCTCGCGAACCATCTGAGCGGCCTCGGCGAGCGCCTTCGCGCCGTGCGCTTCGTAGAGCTTCCGCGCGTGAGCTTGAATTTCGACGGCATCCATAGCTTCGCCTCCCTATGTCGTTGTCCGGGTAGCATTCACGTTGGGGCGCTGGCCCGCAATACAAAGCCCTAGAAACAATATTTGATCGAGGCGCTTGAACGACGATCATCGTCGAAAGCCCCGAGGGGTGGGGCTTTCGGAGTGCTTCTGGCGGTCGTATCAGAACGAGACGCGTCCTATTAGGGCTTAGCGGCCGCTGCCTCGGGCTTTGCAGTTCCGGCGCCGTTGGCAACGATCTCAGCCACGAGAGCCTTATCCTCGGCTGGGATTTCTGGAGCGGCAGGCGCGTCGGCTGCAGCTGGCTCGGCTGCTGCCTCTGCGGCAGGGGCCGCCTCTGCTTCCGCTGCGCTTTCTAGTGCAGCTTCTGCCGGTGCGGCTTCTTCTGCGGCGGCTTCTGCCGAAGGTTCCTCGGTTGATGCCGCTTCCGCCGGAGCTGCTTCCGCTGACTCTGCCGAAGCAGACTCCTCTGCGGCGGGTTCCGACGCCGGTTCGGCTTCAGCGGATGCAGCCTCCGTTGCGGCGGCTTCCGCAGGCGCAGCCTCCGAAGCGCTTGCATCAGCCGCTGCTTCCTCGGCGGCTGCCGGCTCGGTTGTAGCTTCCGCTACCGGAGCCTCGTCCGCCGCCGTCTCTGCAGCTGCAGCCGGCTCAGGCTCAGCCGCTGCCGGCTCCGCACTTGCTTCGGCGACTGCTTCTTTTTCTGCCGGTGCTGCTTCAACGGCATCTTCATTCGCCGCCGCCGGAGCTTCCGCCGCCGTTTCTTCTGCCGCCCGCTGTTCGGTTGCTTGTTCTTCAACAGGCGCCGTTTCGGCGGGCGCGAGCGCGGCAGCCAACTCGCCAATCGCTCGCTCGACGGCCTTCATGGCTTTGTAGTCTGAAGTGGCCTCAATGCGCGCTTGAACGCCCTGATGTAACTCCTTGAGCTTGGACAGAATATCTTCTGACATCTATTCTTCCCTTTCTTCTTTGGTTTTTGAGAAAAAGTCACCCCTTCATCAGCACATGACTGTTCATGCGGATGCTCGTCTTCAAATTTTCCAGTAATGCGCAAGAATAAATGTACAGGAATTATTGGCTCAGCCGAACAGCCGCGGCGAACTGTACACAGCTATAAATCTGTTGCAGTTGCTCCTCGAGTTTCAGTGATGGCGCGGGCAGCAGAGTCGTGAACGCAAGCATACAAATGCAAAAAGCCCCGCATCGCTGCGGGGCTTTCTTGTTTGCGCTTTCCGACTCGCCTTCGTCGAGCTGGCCGGAAAGCGCGATTGGTAAGGGCTGCTTAGAAGTCCATGCCGCCCATTCCGCCCATGCCGCCCGGAGCAGCGTGCGAATGACCGCTGTCCTTCTTCGGCACGTCGGCGATCATGGCTTCCGTCGTGATCAGGAGGCCCGAAACCGAAGCGGCATCCTGCAGCGCGCAACGGACGACCTTCGTCGGGTCGATGACGCCCTGCGAATAGAGATCGCCGTACTCGTGCGACTGAGCATTGTAGCCGAACGCGTACTTCGAGTTCTCAAGGATCTTGCCGACGATGACCGAACCGTCCTCGCCAGCGTTCGCAGCGATCTGACGGGCCGGAGCCTGCAGGGCCTTGCGAACGATGTTGATGCCGACCTTCTGGTCGTCGTTTTCGGGCTTCAGCGTATCGAGTGACTTCGCAGCGCGGAGCAGTGCAACACCACCGCCCGGAACGATGCCTTCTTCGACGGCCGCGCGGGTCGCGTGCAGCGCGTCATCGACGCGGTCCTTGCGCTCCTTGACTTCGACTTCGGTTGCGCCGCCGACCTTGATGACCGCCACGCCGCCGGCGAGCTTCGCAAGACGCTCCTGCAGCTTTTCGCGATCATAGTCGGAGGTCGTCTCTTCGATCTGCGCCTTGATCTGCTTCACGCGCGCTTCGATGTCGGCCTTCTTGCCAGAACCGTCGACGATCGTGGTGTTCTCCTTGTCGATCGTCACCTTCTTGGCGCGCCCGAGCATGTCGAGCGTAACGGTCTCAAGCTTGATGCCGAGATCTTCCGAGATCACCGTGCCGCCCGTCAGGACAGCGATGTCCTCAAGCATGGCCTTGCGGCGATCGCCGAAGCCCGGAGCCTTGACGGCTGCAACCTTGAGGCCGCCGCGCAGCTTGTTGACGACGAGCGTTGCGAGCGCTTCGCCCTCGACGTCTTCAGCAATGATGAGGAGGGGCTTGCCCGACTGGACGACGGCTTCGAGAACCGGAAGCATCGCCTGCAGACCCGAAAGCTTCTTCTCGTGGATGAGAATGTAGGGGCTCTCGAGCTCTGCGATCATCTTGTCGGCGTTGGTGATGAAGTACGGCGAGAGATAGCCGCGGTCGAACTGCATGCCTTCGACGACATCGAGCTCAAAATCGAGGGTCTTCGATTCCTCGACCGTGATGACGCCTTCCGAACCGACCTTGTCCATCGCTTCGGCGATCTTCTTGCCGACGACTTCGTCGCCATTGGCCGAGATCGTGCCGACCTGGGCGATCTGATCCTTCGTAACTTTCTTCGAGTTCGTCTTGAGATCGTCGACGATCGTCTGGACGGCGAGATCGATGCCGCGCTTCAGATCCATCGGGTTGGAGCCGGCCGCAACGGACTTCGCGCCTTCGCGGACGATGGCCTGAGCGAGAACGGTGGCCGTCGTGGTGCCGTCGCCGGCAAGGTCTGCCGTTTTGGAAGCGACTTCGCGCAGCATCTGCGCGCCCATGTTCTCGAACTTGTCTTCAAGCTCGATTTCCTTGGCGACCGTCACACCGTCCTTCGTAATGCGCGGCGCGCCGAACGACTTTTCGATGACGACGTTGCGACCCTTCGGCCCGAGGGTCACCTTCACCGCGTTGGCGAGGATGTCGACACCACGGAGCATGCGCTCGCGAGCGTCTTGAGCAAACTTGACGTCTTTAGCTGCCATTTAAGCAACTCCTGAGTTTGGCTGAATGCTTCTGAGGGGAAATTGAATTAAGCGGCGGCCTTCTTCTTGGCAGTCACTTCGAGAACGCCGAGGATGTCGCTCTCCTTCATGATCAGGAGATCCTCACCATCGATCTTCACTTCGCTGCCCGACCACTTACCGAACAGAACCCGGTCGCCAACTTTGACGTCGAGAGCGTTGACCTTGCCGGACTCGTCGCGAGCACCCGGACCGACGGCGACGACTTCGCCCTGCTGGGGCTTTTCCTTAGCGGTATCCGGGATGATGATCCCGCCCGCGGTCTTTGCTTCTTCCTCAATACGTTTCACGACCACGCGGTCGTGGAGAGGACGGAACGCCATGGGATTAACCTCATGATTTTGTTTGATGATTCTGCTGTACCTGAGGCAGCGGCGAGGAGTTGCACGTGGGACTGCAGATCATCCGACCCGCAAATCGGCCGGCCACTACCCCGCTACTGCGCGCCGGTTATATGTAATCGACTGCTAGCACTGTCAAGAAGTGAGTGCTAAATTTGTTGGCATCCGTGCCAGACAGGGTTAGCACTCTGGGTGGCCAACGCCGGGCCATGGTTTTCGCGCGTGCAATGGCGCGCGGTACTCAGGTGCCATTGCTAACATCATGGATCCGTTATTCGCAGAAATTTACGCGTCGACGATCGGCCCAACTCGTCTGAAGTCTATATCCGCCGATCTCATTCACAAGGTCGACGGAAGCGGACGCGACGATCAATCAGATTTCAAAGTCGGAGAGCTTGGCGCCCTTCTTCAGCCGCTCGACAAGCCAATTAGGTTTGCGTCCTCTGCCCGTCCAGGTATCGAGCTTGTTTTCAGGATTGGCATACTTCGCGACACCGACAGACTTGTTTTTTCCGGGGCCCCGACCACGTCCGCCGCCAAACAATTCCGCGACGGAAAAACCATGGGTTTCTGCGAGATCGGCGACTTTTTTCTTTATTTCCATACGCTCGCGGTCACGCGCCAAGGCGAGGGCCTTTTTCACCTTCGCTTCAAGATCAATAAGCTCTTTGAGCGAAAGCTTGTCGACATTGACGGCGGCCATTCTTTTTACCTTCCGCATCACAAACTAAAACCTCTGGTAAATCCACTGCCAATCGTGGAGCTTGAAAAGACGCGCAGAAAACCCCAATACGCGTTGCGATGTCAATATGCATTAGATGATGATCGTGAAATTTCGGCAATTGCCGGAAATTACAACATTGCTTTCGCAATTTAAACATCAAAATGGGCATTACGCCGTTTGCATTATCAGAAAACGGCGAGCGGCATTATTAGCTCTTTTAAACTCACAAGAAAGTTAGTCAAATAAAGCCGCGGCCTATTGGCGCTGTCGGAACACACATCAGCCGTAATAACAATCGACGCGGCGTGCCGTAAATCGTCTTTTGTTCGTTTGCGCCCATTGTTTTCTTTGCAAAAACGATGCCCGGAAATAGCTCAATTTCTATCACCGCAATCGCGAATAGGATTTGGGACGTTTGGCCTCCTGCGATCCAAATCAACGCGATGTTTTTGTGTGGAACCGCAGCGGTCGCGGCGGGTTAACCGTTTGCTTGTGTTGACTGCCTTCAAAAGCTACTTTCCGGGCGCGCTACCTTAACCCAATGGATGAGTGGCCTTTCATGACACTGAAACTCCCCGACCTTCCCTATGCTTACGACGCGCTGGCGCCGTTCATGTCCGCCGAAACCCTCGAGTTCCACCACGACAAGCACCACCTCGCCTACGTAGAGAATGGCAATAAATTGCTTGCCGGCTCCAAATACGAGGGCCAATCGATCGAGGACATCTGCAAGAACGCTTATGCCGACAAGAATGCCGGCATCATCAACAACGTCGGTCAACATTGGAACCACCTGCATTTCTGGCAGTGGATGAAGAAGGGCGGCGGCGGTAAGAAGCTCCCCGGCAAGATCGAAAAGCTCGCGACCGGATATGGCGGCTACGATAAGGTACGTGCCGATTTTATTGAGGCCGGAAAAGGCCAGTTCGGGTCGGGCTGGGCCTGGCTCGTCATCAAGGACGGCAAACTCGAAGTTCAAAAAACGCCGAACGGCGAGAACCCGTTGATGCACGGAGCGAAGCCGATCCTCGGCGTCGACGTATGGGAACACAGCTACTACATCGACTATCGCAACGCGCGCCCGAAGTACCTCGAAGCATGGTTCGACAATCTCGTTAACTGGGAGCATGTCGAGGCGCTGGCGAGTTAATCCCGTCCCGCGTTTTGCGCACTCGCATGTCATCACCGGGGCGCCAATATGGTATAAGGCTGGAAAAGGCCTGCCACACGGCGCCCCGATGTCGTTCAAGCCCTTCTCCCTCGCCAGTGTTGCTGCGTTCCGGGATTTGCCTCCCGAGGCTTTGCATTCGCTTGAAGATCGGCTGCAGCCGGTCCCTGTGCGGCGCGGTGATTGCATCGTTCGGCAGGGCGAGGATGCGGATGCGCTCCATGTCGTTGTCTCGGGCCGGTTTGCGGTCGAGATTGATGGCAACGACGAGCCTGTCGCGGAGATCTCGCACGGATCGACGATCGGCGAGATCGCATTCTTTGCGGGCGGTCAGCGCACGGCAACCGTACGCGCGATCCGCGACGGTGTCGTCGTCCGACTATCCCGCGACGATTTCAATTCGATATCCGAGACGACGCCTGCGATATGGGCAGCGATCACGTCGACGCTTGCAGAACGACTGGCAACCGAAACACGCCGCCGCGCAGATCTTCATCGTAATGGGCGCTTTTCATCTGCGCGTCCACGGCCGCGGACGGTTTCCGTCGTCGGTGTTTGTGACGGGTACATTCCGGCAGAGTTTTTGAGGAGTTTTTCGGAAGCTGCCCGAGCGCGCTCCGGTACAATCGTCATATCAAGCGACACACTAGATGGCGTCCTCGGCAGACGCACGAGCGACGATGGCGACCTGACGGCGGCGCTCAACACGCTCGAAACTCGCTATTCAACGGTCGTTTTCATCGCCGATCGCGATTTGACGGCGTGGAGCGAAAAATCCGTCCGCCAGGCCGACGAGCTGCTGCTGGTCGCGACCTCTCCCGATGATCCCATCGGCAGCGCCGTCCCGCTCGGCTCGGTCGAAAAATTTGCGCTGTCGCTGCATCGGCCTCAGTCGCGACGGCTGGCTGTCCTCCATCGCCGGAAGGGGGTTGTGCAAGGTACGCGACACTGGCTCTCGGGCCGTGAGCCGGCGATGCATCATCATGTGGCGCTCGGCAATATGGACGACATCGCGCGCCTCTGGCGCTTCCTCAGTGGAGAAGCCCTCGGATTCGTCGCGTGCGGCGGAGGCGCCTACTGTGCAGCACACGTCGGAATCTACCGCGCATTTCGCGAAGCCGGCACCGGCTTCGATTTTGTCGGCGGCACGTCCGGCGGCGCCGCGATGGCAGCGGCGTTCGCGCAAGATATGGACCCCTTCGAAATCGACGCGGGCGTGCACCGCATGTTCATCGAAGGCCGCGCGATGGCGCGCTACACGCTGCCGCGCTACAGCCTGCTCGATCACACGCACTTCGATCATCACCTCGAAAAAGAATATGGAAACATCCGCATTGAGGATTTGTGGAAACCGTACTTTGCAGTCTCCGCCGATCTTTCGGCTTATGAAGCCGAAGTCCATCGCAGCGGCAGTCTTTGGCGCGCCATTCGTGCGAGCGCGGCAATCCCGGGTCTGCTTCCGCCGTTTTATACCGAGGAAGGACAGATGCTCGTCGATGGCTCCGTGATTGCCAACGTACCGGTCGACACAATGCATCGCCTGAAGCGCGGACCGAATGTCGTCGTGAGTTTTGAAGCCGGCGACTGCCAGCGCTTTCCGGTCGATTATGCGGCACTCCCCGAACGCCGCAAGCTGATCTGGCAAACCCTCAATCCCATGGCCGCACAAAATCGGACGCACGCTCCGTCGGCCGCGACCGTGCTCGTTCGCAGCCTGATGGCCAATCGGGGCCATTTCGAACGGCACCTCACCGCAGAAGACTGGCTTCTCGTACCCCCGACACCGCGGGACATGGGTGCGCTCGACTGGAGACGGCATTCCGAACTGATGGAATCGGCTTACGCTTACACGCGCACGGCCATCGAAGCGCGGGGTTTGCCGATATTTCCGTAGGCGGCCGATGATAATGTCGGCCGTTTAGATCTTCCGAACTGTCACAAAGCGATCCGGTTGTAGCCGCTGCGAGTATTCCTGCGTTGCTCCGGCCTTGAGCGTGCCTTAAAACATATGCGCTATTAGGGGGATTTTTCTACTCCGGGGGTAAGCAGTGTACGGGGCAAGGCTCTGCGTCGGCCTGTTGTTGGCGACCACGCTCTGCCTTGCAGGCTGCGCGGCGACCATTCCGCGCAATGGCATCGCCGAAGCAAAGCTCGCAACCGAAGCCGAGATACCGGGCATGCATGGCGTTCGCTTTTGGGCGGACGACGTTCCGAAGAATCCCATTGCAGAAATCAAGCGTCGTACGGCGCACATGCCTCCGATCGCTCGCAGCGCGAAGCGCATCGACGGCCGACCCGTCATCGAGACGCTTGCACTGTCTGGCGGCGGCTCCGACGGCGCCTTCGGAGCTGGCGTCCTTGCCGGTTGGACCAAGCGCGGCGATCGTCCGGAATTCGCAGTCGTCACGGGCGTCAGCGCCGGCGCCATCATTGCACCGTTTGCTTTTCTCGGACCTTCCGAGGACGAGAAACTGCATGTGATCTGGACTCAGTACAAACAGAACGAAGTCATCACCACGCAGCTTTTGCCCGCGTTGTTCGGTGGTCCGGCGCTTGCCGATACGACGCCGCTTGCCGAACTCATCGCGCATTACGTCGACCGGGAATTCCTCGACAGGATTGCCGCGCAATACAAGCGCGGCCGCATTCTGATGGTGCTGACGACCAACCTCGACGCGCAACGGCCGGTAGTCTGGAACATGGGCGAAATCGCGCTCAGCAAGTCACCGCAGGCGATTGAGCTTTTCCGCAAGGTGATCCTGGCGTCGGCGGCCATTCCGGCAGCCTTCCCACCGGTCAAGATCGAAGTCGAGGCGGACGGGAGAATGTACGACGAACTGCATGTCGATGGCGGAACGACACGCGAAGTCTTCGTGCTGCCTGCAGAAGCGCCGCTGCAGGCATTCGATGCTCTTTATCCGAAGCCGCCGATCCGCAAATTCTTTATCATCAAGAACGGCAAGGCGTCGCCTGAGCAGCAAGTCGTCAAACCGACGACGCTGCAAATTGCATCCCGCGCGATCTCGACGCTGATCAAGAGCCAGAACCAGGGCGAGCTCTATCATATTTATCGGATCGCTCTCGACGCTGGCGCGGACTTCAACTTCATGTCGGTGCCTGCGTCGTTCAATTACACGACGAACCAGATCTACGATCCGAAGTATCAGGCTGCCCTTTATGCGGAAGGCGTTCGCGAAGGACGCAAGGGCGTTTGGCTGAAGACTCCGCCGGGGCAGGCACCAATAGCGGTTCCGCCCAAGTCGGCGACTCAGGCGCCTACCGTGAAACCGCAGGACCCCGCATCGGTGCCGAGCGTATCAAATCCGCCAGCAAAGCCTGCACCTGCCGCAGTAAAATCAAAGAAAGTGGCTGCGAACGTCGGCTGGCAAAGCACCGTCCAGTCGGCGCCATAAGAACCTCGGCGCTCAGAACCAGCGCGGTTGCCACCAGTGGAGCAGCGCGCGCACGGTATCGGGTGCGAAGAAATAGGCGAGGCCCGCTACGGCGGCGATCAACACCAAGGCGATGATCAAGGCGACGCTGATCGGCGTGCGATAGCTGAGGCCCGTTCCCGGGACCCCCAGTGTAACCATCGGGCCGTTCTTGCCGACGTTCACCGTCGCGCCGTGGCCGCCGATGCTCGAGCTGACGCCGGTCTTGCTGAGATTGATGCGCACGCCAGGCAGTATGCTGAATGTCTTGCGGAACCGGAAGTAGCCCATGTGCTTCTCCTCGTCGATCAACCCACGCCTCGTCGCTTTGGTTCAGGCACGGCAAGCGTTGCGACGGCGAATCTGTCGAAAAGCTAGCGACTCCGGCCGTAACTTTCAACGGAACCGGGAGCTTTACCGCTTCAACCCAAAGAGATTCGAGAATTTAGACAGCCGCTCCTTGATCTGGCCGCCGACGGTATTGCGAGACTGCAGGCGTTCGTAAGCCGATTCGCGGGTCAAGGACTGGCCGTATTTCTCCAGGTTAGCTTTATCCTTGGCGATGAGGTTTTTGCGCTCCTCGGCCGTGATCGGACCGACGCGCGACATCGGCGGCCGAATGAGGGTTCGCTGCACCATCGACGGCTCGCCCTTGTCGTGAAGGAGCGAAACGAGCGCCTCTCCGACCTTGAGCTCCTGGATCGCACGTTCGGTATCGATCTCGGGATTGGGCCGGAACGTCTGCGCAGCGGCGCGAATGGCTTTCTGCTCCTTCGGCGTGAAGGCACGAAGCGCATGCTGAATACGGTTGCCGAGCTGGGCCGAAACACGGTCCGGCACGTCGCCCGGGCTCTGCGTCACGTAATAGACGCCGACGCCCTTCGAGCGAATGAGGCGCGTGACGCGCTCGACTTGCTCAAGCACGGCTTTCGGCGCGTCGTTGAACAAAAGATGGGCTTCGTCGAAGAGGAAAACGAGCTTCGGCTTTTCGAGATCGCCGACCTCGGGGAGCTTTTCGAACAGCTCCGTCAGGAGCCACAGCAGGAACGTCGCGTAGAGACGCGGCGTATCCATCAGTTTCTCGGCGGCGAGCACGTTGACGACGCCGTGGCCGTCGGCATCGACCTTCAGGAAATCCATGATGTCGAGCGCGGGCTCGCCGAAAAACTTGTCGGTGGCCTGCTCTTCGAGCACCAGCAAGCGGCGCTGAATGACCCCGACCGTCGAAGTCGCGACGTGCCCGTATTTGCTTCTGAGGCTTGCGGCGCGCTTGCCCATCTCGTCGATGACGGAGCGGAGGTCCTTGAGGTCGAGGATCGACATCCTCTCGTCGCCCGCTTCGCGCTCGTCTTGCGCCCAGCGAAAGGCAATGTTCAAAACACCTTCCTGCGGTTCCGTCAGCTCCATCAGGCGCGAGAGCAGCAGCGGCCCCATTTCCTGCACGGTCGCGCGCACGGGATGCCCGTCGACCCCGAAGATATCCCAGAATGCTGTCGGAAATGATGTGTTGCCGTAGCGCTTCAATCCGATCTCTTCGGCACGCGCGACAAGCTTTGGCGAAGGGTCGCCTTTGACGGCGATGCCCGAGAGGTCACCCTTGATGTCGGCCGCAAAGACCGGGACGCCGGCGGCCGAAAATCCTTCAGCCAGCACCTGCAGCGTCACCGTCTTGCCGGTGCCGGTCGCCCCGGTCACAAGACCGTGGCGGTTGGCGAGGGCGAGTTCGATACATTCCGGAACCAATTCGCGGCCCGAATGGCTACAGCCGATCAGGATCAGGCCGTCCTGCACGTAATCGCGGGGATCGGCGACGGGATTCTCGGCCCCTGAGGCGCCGGGCGTTTTGGTCATTTGATCTCCTCGCGCTTCGCCTGCCCGACTCGGGCCCGAGTGAGCGTTCCGTGATGGCATGGAGACCGCAGCGACGCAAACCGCAGCCACCCCATGCGCCCGAAACGAGCCCCTTGAATTTAACGATCCTTCTGCGCGCGGCAATTGGGCCACGCCGGAGGCGCAATTTCGGGCTCGCACTAGGCCCTCGACCGGGTATACCGGGGCGAATATTTTCATGCATCCCATTGCGCTCCAGGAGCCCCGATCGAATGAGCCGCTCGCCCTCCGAGACGAACGAAACACACCTTGCCGACGGCTTTCCCGCCGCCAAGCTCGAGCAGTGGCGCGCGCTCGTCGACAAGGCTCTCAAGGGTGCAGATTTCGAAAAGCGGCTCGTCCGGCGGACGGCCGACGGGTTGAAGATCAATCCGCTCTATACGCGCAACGACGCGCTGGCGAACGCGGCCGGTGCGCTGCCGGGTTATGCGCCGTTCACGCGCGGAACAAAGTCCGTCAGCGGCGGCTGGGATATCCGCACCTTTCACATCGAAAGCGACCCGAAAGCCGCGAACGCCGCGATCCTCGAAGATCTTGAAGGCGGGGTCACGTCGATCGGCCTGCAGGTCGGCAATGGATTAGCGCCGACACAGGACGCCCTTGGTGCGGCTCTCGACGGTGTGCTGCTGGATGTCTGTCCTATCGTCCTCGCCGCGGGCGAGCACTTCTTCGATGCGGCGCTGGCCATGATTGCGGTCTGGGACGCACGCGGCATCAAGGCCGCAGACAGGCAGGGTTCGTTCGGTGCCGATCCGCTCGGCACGCTGGCTATGACGGGACGGCTGCCTGAGTCACTCGATACGGCGCTCGCGCGCGCCATCGCGTTGATGAAGATCACAGCGGCGAGTCCGCGCGTGCAAGTGATGACTGCCGACGGCGTCATTGCACACGTCGCGGGCGCGAGCGAGGCGCAAGAGCTTGCCTATATGCTCTCGACGCTCGTCGCCTATCTTCGCGCTGCCGAGAAGGGTGGCCTCACGCCGGCCGAAGCTCTGCCGAAGATCAACGTTTCGCTCGCAGCCGACATCGATGAATTTTCGACCGTCGCAAAACTTCGCGCCGCGCGCCGTCTCATCTGGCGCGTTGCCGACGCTTCAGGCGCCGGAGAAGCGGCCGCCAGCGTCACGCTCAACTGCCCGACGTCCTACCGCATGATGGCAAAGCGCGATCCGTGGACCAATATCCTGCGCACGACGATTGCCTGCACGGGCGCGGCGCTTGGCGGCGCCGATGCGATTGTCGTCCTGCCGTTCACATTCGCGCTCGGCAAGCCCGACGCCTTTGCACGGCGCGTTGCCCGCAACATTCAGATCGTATGCCAGGAAGAAAGCCACCTCGGCCGCGTCTCCGATCCTGCAGGCGGCTCTTGGTATGTCGAGAGTTTGACTGATGACTTGGCGAAGAAGGCCTGGGAAATCTTCCAGGATATCGAAGCCCGCGGCGGCATGGCGGCGGCCCAGACCTCCGGATATGTCCAAGACATGATTGCCAAGAGGGCAGAGGCGCGCGCGAAGGATGTCGCGACCTTGCGCCAAGAGCTGACGGGGGTGAATGCATTTCCGCTCCTCGGCGATGACGGCGTCCATGCCGAGCCATGGCCTGCGGCAGTCGCGCCCTCGGGTAAAGCGGTCGTCGAGGTCCAGCCGCTGAAGCCGCATCGGCTCGGTGAAGCTTTCGAGGCTTTGCGCGATGCTGCGGACGCGCACGGCGGATTCAAAATCTTCGCGGCAAGCATGGGCGAGATCGTCGATCACAACGTCCGCACGACGTGGATCAAGAATTATCTGGCCGCGGGCGGGATCACGGCGCTGATCAGCGATGGCTACAAAACGCCCGAAGAGACTGCTGCCGCATTCCAGGCTTCAGGCGCAATCGCGGCATGCATCTGTTCCTCCGACGCCGTCAACGCGGCGCTCGCACAGCCGACCGCGGACGCATTGAAGAAAGCGGGTGCGAAGCTCATTCTGATGGCCGGGCGCCCGGGAGATGCCGAGGCTGCTCTCAAGGCCGCGGGCGTCGATCAGTTCCTGTATGCGGGCGCCGATGCCGTCGCGACCCTCAAGGGCTTGCAAGAACGTTTGCGATAATAAATCACGCTCGCTTTCTCGAATGTATCGATCCAAGATGCGGTGAAATGACGATGGAGGAGCATACTCCAAGCCGTCAGGATTCCGATGCTCGGAAAAGGCACCGCGCAAAACGGCGCATTATCCTGCGCCGTTATCGCTACGTGAGTCTGTCGCGTCGCGTCTGGATGCGCCGCGCGGTGTTCATTGCGGGGGCCCTGTTTGTCGGCCTGACGGCTGTCGGATTCGCGCAGATCTCAAACGACGCGCAGGATGTCTATTCCGCCATCCTGAAAAGGTCGCCGTTTCTGCCGTTGTTCCTGACGCCGCTCGGATTTGCGGCGCTGGCCTTCGCGACCGCGCGTTGGTTTCCGGCTGCGGCTGGCAGCGGCATCCCGCAGGTCATCGCCGCACGTAAGAGTTCCGACTACACGCACCGGAGCGCGCTTCTTGGCTGGCAGACGACGATTGCGAAAATCGTGATGACAGCGCTGGCACTTGTCGTCGGCGCATCCGTCGGGCGCGAAGGTCCGACGGTGCAAGTCGGCGCATCCGTGATGTTCGCCGTCGCGACCGTCGCTGGTCTTGGCCGTCAGAACGGCTTCGTTCTCGCAGGCTCGGCGGCGGGAATCGCGGCGGCCTTCAACGCGCCGATCGCCGGCATTCTGTTCGCAATCGAAGAACTCGCAAAGGCATTCGCGGGACGGATCAACGACATTGTCATCGGCTCGGTGGTCATTGCGGGCGCGGTGAGCTGGCTGATCCTTGGCAACTACAATTACTTTGGCGAAGTGACGACCAACGTCGTCAGCGGCAAAGACTGGCTTGCGGTCCCAATATGCGCCGTATTCGGTGGTGTTCTCGGCGGTCTGTTCAGTATGTCGCTGGTAACCATTTCGCGAAAACCGTTCGGCATTATCGCAATTCTCAAGCGCCATCCCATCGTGTTCGCCGGATTGTGCGGGCTGCTTGTCGCCGTCCTGAGCATTGCGACCGCCGGCTATGCATCCGGCAACGGCTACGCGGAAACGCGGGCGTCGCTCGTCTATGGCCAGGCGATGCCGTGGTGGTACGGGCTCGCCAAACTGGGCTCGACGCTTTTGTCGTCAGCGAGCGGCATTCCCGGCGGTTTGTTCTCGCCCTCTCTCGCCGTCGGCGCCGGCATTGGCTCTATGATCACCCCGATCTTCACCTTCGCCGATCCACGCGCGTTCATGCTGCTGATGACCGTCGGCTATTTTGCCGGCGTCGTGCAGGCGCCGCTGACAGCCGTCGTCATCGTGATGGAAATGACGAGTGACAAGAACATGGTGATCCCGCTGATGGCGACCGCCCTCTTCGCCGCAAGCCTTTCGCGCCTCATCGGTAGCGAACCGCTGTATCACGCACTCGCCCGCGGATACTACGCATCGGCCTTTCGCATTCACGGCACGCCCGATGTCTCGTCGGCTCCAAAGTCAGTTCGTTAGCCGGTGGTCGGGCGTCAACGTTCCGAAGCCGACAAGCCGCTCGAGATCGGCACCGATTCCATTGTAAGCGGAGCCCGACCTCTGCGATGTAGCGGCGGACGCCACGCGGTTGCGCTGCTGACGCGAGATGCCGCGCTTCACAACTCTCGAATGTGAGACGGCTGCTCTTCGAGGCGCGCGCCTGGTGACACGCACGACCGATTGTGAAGGTTCCGCGTTCTGCGTTTCCGCCGTCATGGCTGCGCTTGCGACTTTCGCTGGATCTATCAAATCGTCAGATTCCAATAGCTCCGCCACCTTTATGATCCGTTTTGGATCGGAAGACGCATCCAAGACGTTCGGGTTCACAGGGTCCTCAGCATTGGCCGCCTTTGAGCCGTCCGAAGGCACGGCAAACTTTGCGCTCAAGGCTTCGGCGGCCGAGCGCGTTGCGAAAGAAAGTCCGTCATCGCTGCCAAAATCTTCTCCGCGGGATGCCAACAAAAACTGATCGTAATTTATCACCGGGACGTAATCCGGGAGCTTGATCGCCGTGCGCGTGCCGATGTTCGGAACCCCGGCCTGAGGCTGCGAAGCGAACTTCTGTTCCGCATGGATCGGAAACGCTGCAGAAGCGAGTCCAACAAAAACAAGCGCGACAGCATTCAGTCTCAAAACGCATACCCCCAACGCGATACAAACGGGCTTTAGCTTGTCTCGACTCCGTCGCGGATCTCAGTCACGCGGGACAGTGAGCGCTAAAAGCAAACGGCGAGAGGCTCGTTGAATGGCCCCCGTTCCCCAATCCGAAAATCACCGCTCAACAAGGCAAGAGAAAGGCTTCGTTTTTCTCGCTCAGATGACAAATCGCGCGGCTTGCATTGAGTTCTCGAAGGCACGTGTGCCCCAAAAAAGTGGCCAGCTCCCGGGGGTGGAAGAGCTGGCCAAGGCACGGGGGGAGGGAAGCAATGCGTGAAAGGACTATTCGCGGCCGGACGCTGCGAGCACCGTCATGACGGCGAGTATCGGAGCAGATGCCAAAATGGATACGGTCGAGACAGCGTATTCGTTACCGTCGATCAACGGTGCGAGGAGAGCTTGCGCGTCGGGGAGCGTCGCGATGGCGACGGTGGCTGCGGTCGCGACTGCGGCTGTGGCGGACGCTGCGATGAAGCATGACATAACGTGCTCTCCTCTCCTGTGACCGTCGTCTTGAGAGGGAGAATGCGTGAAGCGATTTGGGTCCGCTGTTCCGGGGGATACACTTTGGTTGGCGCTGGCGACTCCGCTGCGCGGAGCCGGCCGCCAGCGCGGCCGTGAGGCGGCTTTCTTTATTCAATTGGAAATAGATTGGCGCTGACAACTCCGCTGCGCGGAGCCGGCCGCCAGCGCGGCCGTGAGGCGGCTTTCTTTATTCAGTTGGAAATAGACCGGCGCTGGCGACTCCGCTGCGCGGAGCCGGCCGCCAGCGCGGATGTGAGGCGTCACCGTCCGCCCGGACCTCTACTTCTTCAGTTTTTCGACCTTGGCAGCCATGTCCGGGATGACGGTCATGCGATAGGTGTCGTTCTCGCATGTCAATATCCAGACGGTTTCGTTCGGCTTCGATTCCTTCACTTCGCGCTCGGCACCTTTTGGCTTGTCGCAAGTGAAGCCCTGGTCGCGAATCTGGGATGCGAGCAGATCCCGCGTCGGCTCATCTGCCGACTGGGACATGGCCGGACCAATTCCCACGACGAAAGCAAAACCGAAGATCGCCAAGTGCAACGTCTTGTCCATGCCAGTCATACTCCCTAGCCGGTACACGGATGATCGCCGCTGCGGCTGCAAGCCAATCGTACGGCAAACGAGTAAATTCAGCCTTTCCGCTCGGCTATCGAGGTAAACTTTCCGTATCCTGATCATCGTCCGGCGGCATCGGCTGGGGCCGGTTGATGGCGGCCACGAGCGTATACGAAATCAGCATGAGCAAAAACCATGAGCCAAGCTTGCCAATGCCGACCATCTGCCACCCATGCCGCTGGTGCGGATAAGCCCAAGCGGCGGTGAACGTGCCGATGTTCTCCGCGAACCAGATGAACAGCGCGACGAGGACAAGCCCTAACAACAGCGGCATGTGCCGATGCGTCTTCCAAATCCGGTAATAGATCGTGCACGGTCCGATGAGGAGGACGGCGACCGCGAACAGAATAGGGCGTGCGTCCCACGTATAGTGGTGGGCAAAGAAATTAACGTAGACCGCCGCGCTTAACAATCCGAGCGCCCAGACGGGCGGATGGTGGGTAAAGCGGAAATCGAACAGCCGCCAGCAGCGCACGATGTAGGAGCCGATGGCGGCGTACATGAAGCCGGTAAAAAGCGGCACACCCGCGATGCGCAGCAGGCTCGGTTCGGGATAGACCCATGATCCGACAGAGGTCTTGAACACCTCCATGACCGTGCCGACGACGTGAAAAACGAAAATGACTTTGGCTTCCTCGATCGTCTCCAGCTTGAAGCCGAGCATCAAGACTTGGATCAGAACGGCCGCGATGACGAGGAAATCGTACCGGGCGAGAGAGGCATACTTAGAATAGAAAAAGTGCGTCGCGATCAACAGCGCCAGCAGCAGCGCGCCGAAAAGACAAGCCCAGGCTTGCTTAACGCCGAAGCGGACGAATTCATAGGCAAAGTGCGCGACCGGTCCGCGGGCTTCCGCCTTTTCGCCAAGCTTGGCCTCCAGCTCGATGAAGTGCGCCAAGGGTTGCCAGAGCCGCGCCGCGCTTCTCTGACGGGTCCCATTCGAGACCTTGCGTTGCATATCTGACCTCGGGAGGGATGCCCTGCAGAGCGGTCATCATGCTGGTGTTTGTGGCTAAATCCGGCGCGCCTTCTCCCTTCACTTGGGGGGGAGCGCCGGAGTAACGAACCGCTCGATCCTGACCGGAAAAAGGCTCCTCATCCGGCCTTCGGCCACCTTCTCCCGCAGGGAGAAGGGATACTTGCTCCCCCCTCTCCCTCATCGGCCCGCTGTGCCAGGCCACGAACGAATGTCGCACGGCGATTGTCGTCTCCGTCCGCTTCCAGTACCGTCAATTGGAGACTTCATTTCCACCGGATTTATTGCACCCGATGACCTTGATTCCGAATTTCGCAAATGTGCCTCTCGAACCGGCCGCCCCCGAGGGGGCGGGTCCGCGTCCGGTCGCTCCTGACGCTCCGGTCTGGGAGACACCCGAGGGCATTCCGGTAAAGCCCGTGTTCACGAATGCCGACACCGCTGGGCTCGATTTTGTCGACACGTTGCCAGGTATTGCACCCTATCTCCGGGGTCCCTACCCGGCGATGTACGCGCTGCAGCCGTGGACGATCCGACAGTACGCCGGCTTCTCGACGGCCGAAGACTCGAATGCCTTCTACCGCCGCAACATCGCAGCCGGACAGAAGGGTCTTTCGATCGCTTTCGATCTCGCGACCCATCGCGGCTACGATTCCGATCACCCGCGCGTCAAGGGCGATGTCGGCATGGCGGGCGTCGCGATCGATTCCATCTACGACATGCGCACGCTGTTCGACGGCATTCCGCTACAGGATATGACCGTCTCGATGACGATGAACGGCGCCGTTCTGCCGGTGCTCGCGCTGTTCATCGTTGCGGGCGAAGAGCAGGGCGTGCCGCCTCAGAAGCTTGCCGGAACCATTCAGAACGACATTCTGAAAGAGTTCATGGTGCGCAATACCTACATCTATCCGCCTGCGCCCTCGATGCGCATCGTCTCGGACATCTTCGCCTACACCAGCGCGAACATGCCGAAGTTCAATTCGATCTCGATTTCCGGCTATCACATGCAGGAAGCCGGTGCGACGGCAGACATCGAACTCGGCTACACGATTGCCGACGGCATCGAATATGCACGCGCCGGTGTTGCGGCAGGCCTCGACATCGACGCGTTCGCGCCGCGCCTGTCGTTTTTCTGGGCGATCGGCATGAACTACTTCATGGAGATCGCCAAGATGCGCGCGGCGCGTCTCCTCTGGGCGAAGCTCATCAAGGAAGAATTCAAGCCGAAGAACGAGCGCTCGTTATCGCTTCGTACCCACTCTCAGACGTCGGGCTGGTCTCTGACGGCGCAGGACATCTTCAACAACGCGACACGCACCTGCCTCGAAGCAATGGCGGCGACGCAAGGCCATACGCAGTCGCTGCATACCAACGGCCTCGACGAAGCAATTGCGCTGCCGACGGACTTTTCTGCACGCATCGCGCGCAACACGCAGCTTCTGTTGCAGCAGGAATCCGGCACCTGCCGCACCATCGACCCCTGGGGCGGAAGCTACTATGTCGAGCGTCTGACCTACGATCTCGCAAAGAAAGCGCTGTCGCACATCAAGGAAATCGAAGAGCAAGGCGGCATGGCGAAAGCCATTGCGGCCGGGATTCCGAAACTTCGGATCGAGGAAGCGGCCGCACGCACGCAAGCGCGTATCGACTCCGGCCGCCAGACGATCACCGGCGTCAACAAGTTCCAGATCAAGGGTGACAAGGAAATCAACTTCCTCAAGGTCGACAATCATGCCGTGCGCGAAGCCCAGCTCGCGAAGCTGAAGCGGCTGAGGGAAGAGCGCAACGAGGCCGACGTGCAGGCTGCGCTCGATGCACTGACCGAGGGCGCGAAGGGCAATGCCAACCTGCTCGACCTTGCCGTCAAGGCGGCGCGGCACAAGGCGACGGTCGGCGAAATTTCATACGCGCTCGAAAAAGTCTTTACACGGCACAAGGCCGAAATTCGCGCCATCAGCGGCGTCTATAAGAAGGAAGCGGCGATGAATCCGAGCGTCGATCGAGTGAAGAAGCTCGTCGAAGCGTTCGACAAGAACGACGGCCGGCGGCCACGTATTCTGATCGCCAAGCTCGGCCAGGATGGCCATGATCGCGGGCAGAAGGTCATTGCGTCAGCGTTCGCTGACCTGGGCTTCGACGTCGATATCGGCCCGCTGTTCGCCACGGCCGACGAGGCGGCGCGGCAGGCTGTCGAAAACGACGTACACGTCGTCGGCGTCTCCACGATGACGGCGGGCCATCTGACGCTGGTGCCGGAACTCAAGGCGGCGCTGGACAAGGAAGGGCGCGGCGACATCATGATCGTCGTCGGCGGCGTCATTCCGCCGTCGGACTACGATGCGCTCTATGCGGCTGGTGCGAAAGCGGTGTTCGGTCCCGGCACGAACATTCCCGAGGCAGCGGCAGATCTTGTCGAAAAGCTCAACGCGCAACTCGGCTACGCCGACAAGGCGGCTGCGGAGTAGATACGCAAATGGCCGGGATGAACCCGGCCATTTTCTTATCCAAAAATTTTTGTGGGTTCGCGCGTCATGAAGCCGGGTTGCGGCTTTGGCGGCCGCGGCTGTCGTCCCGCCGCTTCATGAATTTCGGTGCATCGGAACTGCCCCACGATGGCCGCCGGTCACCGCGCTCGTGCTGACGACGCTCAGGCTGACGATGCTCGTTTTTGCGCTGCTCCGGTGCCTGGCCGTCTTCGCGATGGTGGCCAGCATGTGCATGCTCCGGGCGCGACGGCTTGCCGTGGTGAGCGGGCCGATCATCGCGATGACGATGCCCGTTCGCACGGGGCTCCCCGCCGTTGCGTTCATGGTGCTTGCGCTCACCGCGATGCGGCCTGCCGGAATGATTGCCGTGCTGCCGACGCTCCTGCGGATCGCGCTCCATGCGTGCGCCGACGCCGAACATGGCCTCGCCTTCCGCAGCAATAGCGGCCCGCTGATGCTCGTGCCCGTTGTCGGCGTGCCGTGCTGCCGAGGGCGGGATGGAGCGGCCGTCACCCCTGCGGTGCTTTACGTGCCCGTCACCGCGATGCCCGCCGTCACGACGGCGATCATTGTGCCGACCGCCCTCGCGGCGCGAGCCGTTTTCAGCGTGATGATGCGGGCGACGTTCCGGCATCGGCAGAGCTTCGCCACCGACATCGGCGATGACTTCCAGCTTCTGCTTCATCAGGCGTTCGATGGCCGCGATTTCCTGGCGCTCCGACGGATCGCATAGTGAGATTGCGATGCCGCTGTTGCCTTTGCGTGCGGTGCGACCGACGCGATGCACGTAGGTTTCCGGATCGAGCGGCATGTCGAAATTGACGACGTGCGTGATGTTCGAAACGTCGATGCCTCGGGCGGCGATATCGGTCGCGACGAGCACACGAATGTGGCCCATCATGAAGTCATTAAGCGCCCTCTGACGCGCATTCTGCGCCTTGTTACCATGAAATGCCGAAGCACTGATGCTGGCCATACCAAGGCGGTCGGCGACACGGTCGGCGCCGCGCTTCGTCCGCGTGAAAACGATGACGCGCTTGCAGGCTTCGTCTGAAAGGATCGTATGAAGCCTGCTTTGCTTTTCCGGCGTCCGAACGATCATCACCTTCTGGTCGATGCGATCGACGACGACCGACTTCGGCGAGAGATCGACACGATACGGGTCTTTCAGGACCTCATAGGCGAACTTCTTGATCTCGGCCGGCATGGTTGCAGAGAAGAGCGCCGTGCGCCGGACTGCCGGAAGCAGCGCGACGATTTTTTTGATGTCGCGGATGAACCCCATGTCGAACATGCGGTCGGCTTCGTCGAGCACGAGGGTGTCGACGCGCGACAGATCGCAGGTGCGCATGTTGACGAGATCGAGCAGACGCCCGGGCGTCGCGACGAGCACATGCACGCCGCGCTTCAGCGCGTTGATTTGCGGTCCCTTGCTCACGCCGCCGAGAACGACTGCGCGGCGAATGCGCATGTTGCGCGCCAGGCTCGCAACCTCCTGATCGATCTGGATCGCAAGCTCTCGCGTCGGCGCCAAGACAAGCGCCAATACCTGCTTCGGAGCGGATTCGATGGATTGGGAGGCAATCTTCTGCAGGATGGGAAGAACGAACGTTGCGGTTTTTCCCGAACCGGTTTCCGCCATGCCGAGAAGATCGCGGCCTTCGAGCTGCGGCGGCAGCGCCTGCACCTGGATCGGCGTCGGCGCTACGTACCCGCACTGCGTAAGGGCACGCGAAAGAGGCTCGGCGAAACCGAATGCCTCGAAAGTCTGAACTGTCAAAATGAAAATTTCCCAAGGGCTTCGAGGCCCGTGCATCTCATGCCGGGCTGCGTCCCATGGCCCACACCGGCGCTTTCGGGGTGTGGCCTTGCTTGTAAGGATTGATCTCAATGCAGGGTCGAGCGCGGTAGTTGAACCGCTTGGAGTGGCACGAAGACCCGAGCGCCATCGAAGAGCAATGGCCGGTGTATCGGTGTGTTCGCTCAGCAAGTCAAGGAAGTTCGGAAGATTCTGCAACGATGCCGCGGCATTCGCCGTGCGGCTGCGCGGTCAGGCGTTAAGCTCGGCTATCGCCTGGCACATCGCATCCATCACCCCGGGCTCGGTCATAGCGTGCCCTGCCGTCTCGATGAAGTCGAGGCGTGCGTCGGGCCATGCGGCGGCCAGAGCGTGGGCGGTTTGCGGCGGGCAGAGCAGATCGTATCGGCCTTGCACGATGCGGCCGGGGATGCCTGCAAGATTTCGCGCATCACGCAGCAACTGGTCGGGCTCCAGGAAGAAGTCATTCCGGATGTAGTGCGCTTCAACGAATGGCGTGGGCGGCAGACATGTGCCCTCATCGACCTGGACGGGAAGCGGCGCCGGTGTTGAAGCCATTTCCGACAACGCCCGCTCGTAGGCAAACCAGCGTAGCGCCGCGAGACTGTGCACTTCCGGGTCAGGATTGCAGAGGCGGTTCACATACGCCTGAAGGACGTCGGCGCGCTCGGCGGCCGGCAGCCAATCGCGGAAGTCGGCGTAAAGCTCGGGGCAGAAGATCTTCGGCCCTTCGAGGAAAGCCCATTCCACCTCCTTCGCCGTGCCAAGGAAAATGGCACGTAAGACAAGGCCCGCGACGTGCTCGGCATGCTTTTCGGCATAGGCCAGCGCCAGCGTCGAACCCCAGGAGCCGCCGACCAGCAGCCATTTGGGGATATCGAAGTGTTCACGAATGATTTCGAGGTCGCCGACGAGGTGTGCGGTCGTATTGGCGTTGCGGGAAAGATAAGGATGACTGCGGCCGGCACCGCGCTGGTCGATCAGGAAGACGTGATCGCGCGCCGGATCGAACAGGGTCCGGTGCAAATGCTGAGAACCGCTGCCAGGTCCGCCGTGCAGAAAGGCAATGGGGCGGCCGCCTTTGCAGCCGACTTCCTCGACATAGATCCAGTGTCCGTCGCCTACGCGCAGCATACGCGCGTCGAATGGACGGAAGGCTTCAGGCAATGTTTTCATCACCGTCTGCTGAGCACGGAATTTTACGGCGGGCAAGATGGCTGCACCGACATAGCGCATCGGCGAGTTTCCATTTCGCCGTCATGGCCATGTCACAGACGGGATCGGGATTTGCAATTATGTCAGGGATGGCAACCCGGACCCATGCATTTGCGTTGCAGAGGTGCTTTTGCCGAGCAGTTTACGCGGCTGCTGAAACTCTTGGTTCACCGCAGCTTGCGATTGACGAAATTCGTTCCGAACCCCACCTCCACAGCCGCTGCAATACTCGCTAAGGTATGGCATGCGACATGAAAAGTTCACTTCATAGGAGTTCGACAATGGTCCGGAGTGTCCTTTCGCAAACGTTACGCGCGTTTGCCGCCGGCGGATTTGCCCTTGTCGCCGGATTGAGCGGCGCGGGTGTCGGCAGCGCACACGCAGAACCCGGCTCGCTCGTCGGATCATGGAGCGGCAGCGGTTCGATCGCGTTCGCATCCGGCTCGAAAGAGCGGGCGCGCTGCCGCGCTCACTTTGCTAAGACCGGCGCATCGAGCTATGCGATGTCGGCAACATGTGCGACATCGTCAGCCAAAGTCGATCAGTCGGCGACGCTCTATAGAACCGGTGCCAACAGCTATTCGGGAAGCTTCTTCAACCAGCAGTACAATACCGGCGGTTCGATCCGCATCACGGTTTCAGGCCGTACACAACGCGTACGTCTGTCCGGCGAGGCTGGCACGGCTTTCTTCAGTCTGCGTAAGCTCTAGTAGCCTTCGCGCGCTTCGCCGATCCGCACCTCAGAACTCCACCGTGTCGCAACGATAAAAAAGGCCGGGCATTCGCGCCCGGCCAGCAGAAAGTGTGCATTGGAGTGAAATGGCTACGCGGCGTCATCCCTTCTTGTCGGGCTCGGCAGGAGCGCCCGGGCCGGTGTCATCGTCCGGTGCTTCGTTCTGCATTCCCGGTGCGCCCTGACCATCGGGACCACCACGCCAGCCGTGATGACCATGATGATAGTGATGCCCCGGTCCGCCGCCGGGACCCCAGCCGCCGCCAAAGGCCCAGCGGGGACCACGATTGCCGTGTCCGAAGCCCGGCGTGAGTTGACGCATAAGCGGACGCAATACGTCTTTCTGCTCGTCACTCAAGGATGTATAGAACGGCTTGAAAGCCGTGGAAAATGCCTTCATTCGATCAGCGCGCTCGGCGAGACGCTGACTTATCCGCTCGTAGCGTTCGGAAAGGTCACGCGGCTTTGGCTCGGCCGCGTCTTTCTCGGCCCGGCGCTCCTCGCGTTTCTTCGCCCACTCGGCACGCTTTTCTTCGCGCACCTTGAATGCGTCGCGCACCGTCGACTCGACAGGCGACCAAAGTTTTTCCTGATCCGCGTTGAGCTGCAGTGCGGCTTTCACCATCGCGATGCGGCCTTCTTCGAGGCGTGATCGCGTTTCCGGCGTCATGTTGTGCCAGCCGCCGCGATCGACGGTTTTGGCAATGGCGACGGTCGCCGGAATAGCGGCAACCGCCGCAATCGCGAGCCAAGTGCCGCGCGAAAGATTGTTCATGTGGTTCATCTCCTTCGGCCGGCCGGGAAAACGAGGGGGCAAAGTATTGCCGGCCGTCGGAGTCAAGAACGACGCCGGATAGGTGATCCGTCGTCGAAATAATTATCGGCGACGCAGGCTGCAGCGGCGAATTTCGCCCGGCTGGTGGCCGATATGCGGCGCTTTTTTGGCGGCCATGATAAGCGGTCGTTACTGGCTTCCACGCAGGCTCTGCGCAATCGATCCGCTCGTGCCGTCGGACGCGCCATTCGAGTTCTGCTTGGCGGCTGCCGCTTTCGCGTTTGCCTGTCGATCGATGGGTTGAGCATAGACGACACGGTCGCGGTCGGCGAAGCAGCCGGCCACGCAGATGACCAGATCTTCGTTCGGCCTCGCCGCCGTCAACCGGCGGACCAACGGGCCATCCGCCCCGTCGCTTGCTGAAGAGCTAAAGCCGTCGATCGGAACGGAATTGAGATTTTTGGCCGGAAGCCGTTCGTC
Source organism: Hyphomicrobium denitrificans 1NES1 (assembly GCF_000230975.2). Taxonomy (NCBI): domain Bacteria; kingdom Pseudomonadati; phylum Pseudomonadota; class Alphaproteobacteria; order Hyphomicrobiales; family Hyphomicrobiaceae; genus Hyphomicrobium; species Hyphomicrobium denitrificans. Next base: position 2,735,466 of record NC_021172.1, read on the forward strand.
TGCGACACCCGCCGCAACAATCTGCGTGCCGTCACTTTGCACATCTTCGAACTGGGCATCTTCGGCGAGCGCACCGTTTGCGGAGGCCAACGCAAGAAGGGCAGCGACACCTGCCGACGCAAGCGGCTTGGCAAGAGCGGGACGCATGACGAACCCTCAAATACTGAACAAACTCCGAAGAAATGTGCCGCATGCGCGTAAAGGAAGTCTTACGAGCGCTCGTCAAACTACCGGCGGCGGCGAAGCAACCGTCGCCGGGTGACGCGCGTCAGACTTACGGACTCGCCGCAGTTTCCGCCTGGAACCGCCAATACGTTCCGGCGGCCGACTGGACCGTCAGGATGTCCTTAACGCGTTTGTCCGGCGGCCGAAGCCCGGATGCGACGAGGGCCTTCACGTCATTGAGCAGCGCGGGATTTTCCGCATAGCCCGAATGATTGAGGCCCAGCGCGTCCGTCGAGACGGCGGTAACGTCAATCGTATCGACGCCAGGGATGATCAGGGGCCCGGTCTCAGGGACATCGCCGGCGCGCGGGACGCCACCCCAGAACCGCGCCGAATAGCTCAACGCGCGATCGTTCGATGCCGCGTAGAGCGTCACGCCCTTGGAGAAGTTGGTGATCTCGCGCGCAATGATATTGAACTTGTCGCGGTCGACGTCAGGGGCGGCGAGAATGACCTGGCTGATCACGACGCCAGGCGGCACTTTCGTCTTCATGCGCTCCAGCACACGCAACAGAAGCTCGTTCCCCATCGAATGCGCGATCAGGCTGATCGATTTTGCGCCGCTCTTCTGGATCACGAGGTTCAGAAACTCCGTCAGCGTCGGCTCGGCCTGCTCGACGCTTCCGTGATCGTAGGTATAGCTCGCGACCTTGCCACCCGACGGCCAGCTATAGAGGAACGGAACACCGTCGAAGCGCAGGTCGTAGGCGATCTGAGCCGTACGGTAGAGTGCGTTGTCGAACGACGTGTTGAACCCGTGCACGAAGATGAAGGCATGGTCCTTGAACGTCGTTGACGTCGCCAGCCGCTGCTTGATGAGAGCCAGCATCTGATCTTCGGTCAGGCTTTTGATTTCCTGCACCGTGAAGTGCTTCTCGGGATCTTCCTTCTCCTCGTAAATCTTGACCTTGAAATACGGGATCTCGATCACGACTGGCCGCTCGATATGTGGCACCTTGTGAATGAGCGGCACCGTGATCAACGCGCGGCCGAGCTGCAGCTTGTGTCCACGCTCGGCGCCGAACTGCAACCGGTCTGGATCGGGTTCGATCGCGCGATCCGTTCCATAAAAAACCGGGACGACGTCGTAGGCTTTTGCCGGGTCCTCGACGGGCTTGGCTGGCGCCGCCTCTTTCGCCTCATCCGACCGACGGGCTGCGGCCGCCGCATGCGCTTCCTCTTCGGCACGGCGGACTGCTGCCGCAGCAGCAGCCTCGGCTGCTGCACGCATCGCTGCTCCAGGCGCCGCCGACGGCATCGGAGGCTCCGCAGTGGCCGCGGGCGGCTTCGGTTCAGGCGCTGTCGCCTGCTCAGAAGGCGGTGGAGAAGGAGGCGGCAGCGATTCCGCTGTTTCGGACGGTGGGGCCGCACCTCCGGACAGCTGCGATTCCGCTGTTTCGGACGGCGGGGCCGCGCCTCCGGCCGGCTCCGAGGCTTCCGGTGACGGAGCACCCGCGCCCGGGGCTATGTCGTCAGGCGGGGACGCTTCAGCGACTGGTGGCAGAGGCGGGGCTGCGCCACCTGCGGCTTCCGTCGGTACTTCGGATTCGACTGGCGCTTCTGCTTCAGATGGGGCGCTTGGAGCTGGTGCTGCCGAAGGCGCCGGAGCAGGAACCGGGCGCGCATCGGCTGTCCGGTCCGCCTCCGATTGTGCCTCAGGCGCTTTTGCAAGCTTCGGCGCCTGCGTGCAGGCGGCAAGCACGCTGCAAGCTGCGATCGCAGCAATCAGAACCCCCGACCGGCGCGACTGCAGCCGACGCTTGGCAAGCGTGAACATCGCATCCCTCCCCGCAATCCGTCTTGACCTCTGGCCCAGTGGAAATTCTAGGGGGCCGGCCCAGCTAGGGCAACAAACTCTGCATGCCGACGAATTGTGTCAGCAGGATTGTGCCTGGAGGGCGACGAAATCCGGACTTGCGGGCAACCCCATTCCTGACCATGGTCGGCCCCTTGAAAGATAAGGATATCCAAGCGAATCATGGCCATTGCCACCCTGCCCGCCCATCGTATTCCCGTCGCAGATTACGTGGCCGGCATTACCGCCGGCGACCGCGCGCTCCTCGCCCGCGCGATCACGCTCGTCGAAAGCACGAACCCGGAGCACGGCCGCCTCGCGCAAAGCGTGTTGCAGGAGCTTCTGCCGAAAACTGGGAACGCCGTGCGCCTCGGCATTACCGGCGTACCGGGTGTTGGAAAATCGACGACAATCGATCAGTTCGGCATGAACCTCATCGCGGAAGGCCATCTCGTGGCCGTGCTCGCGATCGATCCGACGTCGAAGCGTTCAGGCGGCTCTATCCTCGGCGACAAGACACGCATGAGCGCACTGGCGCAGGAGCGGAACGCATTCATCCGGCCGTCGCCATCGTCTGGCACACTCGGCGGCGTGACGCGCAAGACGCGCGAGACGATGGCCCTCGTCGAGGCGGCGGGGTTCGATGTCGTCATCGTCGAAACGGTCGGCGTCGGACAATCGGAGGTCGCGGTTTCCGATATGGTCGACTTCTTCCTGGTGCTCTTGCTGGCAGGCGGCGGCGACGATCTGCAAGGCATCAAAAAGGGCATCATCGAGCTTGCCGATATGATCGCCATCAACAAAGCCGACGGTGATAACGTCAAGCGCGCGGAACGTGCTGCGGCCGACTACCGGCACGCTCTGCAGATCTTCACGCCGCACAATGCGACGTGGTTCCCGCCCGTGCTTACGGTCTCGGGGATCGAAAATCGCGGACTCAAAGAACTCTGGGCCAAGGTTCTCGACCATCGAGACAAGATGTCGGGAACGGGCGAATTCCAGAAGCGCCGCCAGGCACAAGCTGTGTCGTGGATGCGCGACATGCTCGAAGACCGGCTGATGGGTGCGCTGAAAGCAAACCCGAAAGTTGCGGCCGAGCTTCCGAAGATCGAAGCTTCGGTGCGTGAAGGAACCCTGCTGCCGACACTGGCGGTCGAGCGGCTGATGGGCTTCATGGGGCTTTAGCTTCCGTGCCGATCGCCACTTCGACTGGCGCCTGGGGTGCTCTATATTGAGCCATGCCCCTATGGACGGACCTTCCCCCGACTGTATTGTTGACCGGCTTCGGGCCGTTTCCGGGCGTTCGCAGGAACGCATCGGCCTCGCTCGTCAAATGGCTCTCGTTCAAAGCGCGAATTGCGCTGCCGCACTGCCGGTTCGTCGCCGCCGTTCTGCCAACAGAATGGACGCGCGCACCGAGTATCCTTGCCGAACTCTATGAACGGCACGATCCTGTGTTGGCTCTCCACTTTGGTGTCGCTACCAATATGCGCGGCTTTCGAGTCGAGACCGAGGCTCGGAATTTCTGCCGTATGTCGCCGGATGCCGCTGGCAGCCTGCCGGTTCTCAATCGCGTATTCGAGGACGGTGCGCCGACGCTTCCGGCAACAATCGCAGCGACATCCATCGTCCGGCATCTCGAAGCTCAAGGTTACAACGCCACGCTTTCGAATGACGCAGGCGGCTATCTCTGCAACGCCGTTCTTTACCATTCCCTCGCCGAAGCGCGTGACCGCGGCGGGCGATGCAAGGTCGGATTCATCCACGTTCCAGCAGATGCCAAGCTGCGAGATACTGTGGGATATGCCGTCCCCGGCGCCGTCGAAATCTTAAAGGTTGCGCTGAACGCTCTTTCCCCGGCTCCCATTTTAACCTCGGTTTAACGCCTCGCGAGCTGGCTCGGTCCTTGCTTCTTGGACGAAGCAAACCGGAGCACGTCCATGACCATCAATCGCCGCTCGCTTATCGGGGCAAGCCTAGGCCTCGGCGCCGCCGTGAGCGCCGCACACGCGAGCGAGCGTCGGCCCACACGGGAGCCCGCAACTCCGAATGCTTCCGAATTTTCGGCCACTCTCATCCCCGATGAACGCCAGGACCAGACGGCAGCATTGCAGGCGGCCGTCGACGCTGCAGCCGAAAGAGACATTCCCCTCGTCCTGCCGCCAGGCAAATTCATCATCAGCGACCTGCGGCTGCGCCGGGGCACGCGCCTGCTCGGGTCGGCGCGCTCGACTATCCTCGTATTCTCAGGAGGCACCGCCTTCGTGACTGCGGAAAAAGCCGACGGGCTGATGCTCGCCGGACTGACATTCGATGGTGCGTACAAAACCTTTGATCCGGCTCGCGGAGATGGCCTGCTGGCGCTGCTCAACTCGAAGAACGTGCATCTCGCCGATCTCGAAATCCAAAACAGCGCCGGCACCGGGCTGTCGTTAACCGAATGCGGCGGGCGCATCGAAGGTGTCCTCATCAGTCATGTCCTCGATGCGGGGTTCAAGAGCCTCGATTCTTTCGGCCTCGACATCACCGGCAACACCGTCACCGAATGCGGCAACAACGGCATCCTGATCTGGCGCTCCAAGCAGGAAGAGGACGGCAGCGTTGTATCAGGCAATCGCATTTCGAAAATTCGCAACGCTGCCGGAGGTACGGGCGAGTACGGTAACGGCATCAATGTCTTTCGCGCCGGCAGCGTGCTCGTTTCAGGCAACCGTATTTCCGATTGCGCCTACACGGCGGTACGCGGGAATGCGTCGTCGAATATCCAGATCATCGGCAATAGCTGCGAGCGGCTCGGCGAGGTCGCACTCTATGCGGAGTTCGGTTTCCAGGGCGCGATTATTGCCAATAATCTCGTCGATACGGCCGCCTGCGGAATTTCGGTGACGAATTTCAACGACGGCGGCCGTCTTGCCGTCGTTCAGGGAAATCTCATTCGCAATCTTTTCCGGCGCGAGCAGGAACCTGAAGACAAGCGCGGCGAAGGCATCGGCGTCGAGGCCGACGCGGTCGTCACCGGCAATACGATCGAAAATGCGCCGACTGTCGGCATTCAGATCGGGTGGGGCGCATACATGCGCGACGTCGCCGTTACCGGGAATATCGTTCGTGATGCGCGCGTCGGCATCTCCGTCACAAATGCTCTCGATGCAGGGAAATGCCTGATCGCGAATAACCTGATTTCGAATGTGAAGGACGGCGCAATCCGCGAGATGGACCTCGGAGCGTTCAAGGGCCCTGATCTTGTTCGCGAACCGAGTGCAACGGATCGCATTCACATCACGGCCAACGTGGCTGTTTGAACGGGCCGAAACAATTTCCGAAAAATTTTGGAGATTTGGGAGCGCCGCGGCCCGGCCAAGGGGAAGACGGGGGGAGTCGGGACTTGGCCGGGCGGCAGCAGCATCTGGTGTGCACGGGGGGGAGGCGACACCAGCCTTGAGATCTCATTTAAGCCGAAGAAGATGAACTCATTCTGAACGTGACGTTAAATTGTCGCAACGTTTGACAGTCCGCCAAAATAATTCAGGCTAACTCGGCGTTTCCCATCGGTTTTTACGAAACGTCCGGCAAGTCGTGCATCGAATCAGATTAGCGTCCGGTCCTAATGACTTGCGCATAGGACTTCGTGATGCCGGCCTTCGCCGCGCCGCTTTCTCTACCGTTTGCTTCCGCTACCGACGACGCCATGTCCCTCGCGCGCGCCAAGCTCGAGGATGTTTTCGGCTACAAGGGTTTTCGCCCGCTGCAGGGCGACATTATCGACACCATTCTGCGTGGCGGCGATTGCCTCGCGTTGATGCCGACGGGCGGCGGCAAGTCGCTTTGCTATCAGATCCCGTCGCTGGTCCGGCCCGGGACCGGCATCGTTGTCTCGCCGCTCATCGCGTTGATGCAGGATCAGGTCGATGCGCTGCGCGACCTCGGCGTCAAAGCGGCATTTCTGAATTCGACGCAGGATCGCAGCACGCAGGATCAGATCGAGCGTCAGTTCGCGGCTGATGCGCTCGATCTCCTCTACGTTGCGCCGGAGCGGCTGGTGCAGGAGCGCACGCTCGCACTGTTCGAGCGTGCCGACATTGCGCTTTTTGCTATCGATGAAGCGCATTGCGTCTCGCAGTGGGGACATGATTTCCGGCCCGAGTACCGGCAGCTCAAGATTCTTGCGCAGCGCTTTCCGAGCGTGCCGCGAATCGCGTTGACAGCGACCGCGGACGAACGAACGCGGCAAGACATCATTGCGGAGCTTTCGCTCGAAAATGCCCGGAGCTTCATTGCGAGTTTCGACCGGCCGAACATCCGCTATACGATCGCCGAACTCGGCAGCGGCAGCGCGCGGGAGCGGCTTTGGCAATTCATCGAAGCCGAGCATTCATCGGACGCAGGGATCGTCTATTGCCTGTCGCGCAAGTCGGTTGAGGAAACGGCCGCGTGGTTATGCTCCAAGGGGCGCAAGGCACTTGCCTATCATGCGGGCCTCGAAGCGCCCGTCCGCGCGGCGGCACAAGCGAAGTTTCTGACGGAAGAAGGGCTGATCATCGTCGCGACCATTGCCTTCGGCATGGGCATCGACAAACCCGACGTGCGCTTCGTCGCACATCTCAATTTGCCGAAGTCGATCGAGTCTTATTATCAGGAGACGGGCCGGGCCGGCCGCGATGGTGAAGCCGCGAATGCCTGGATGGCCTATGGCCTGCAGGATATCGTCCAGCTTCGGCAATGGATCGGGCAATCGGAAGGCCCGGAAGCCTTCAAGACAGTGCAGCGACAGAAGCTCGACGCGCTCGTCGGACTTGCGGAGATGCCGGGCTGCCGCCGGCAGGCATTGCTCGCCTATTTCGGAGAGATGCGCTCGGAGCCGTGCGGGAACTGCGACAACTGCCTCAGCCCGCCGCATACCGAGGATGGCACCATTATCGCCCAGAAAGCCTTGTCGGCCGTTTACAGGACGGGTCAGCGTTTCGGCGTGACCTATCTTGCCGACGTCCTTATCGGAACGGCAGACGAGCGCGTGCTGCGCAACGGCCATGACCGTTTGTCTGTATTCGGCATTGGCAAAGACGTGCCGGTTTCGACCTGGAAGGGGCTTTTCCGACAACTGACGGCGCAGGGCTATCTGACCGGCGACGATGAAGGCATGGGCTCGCTGGTGCTGACCGAGCGTGCGCGGCCTCTGCTTCGTGGCGAGGAGCGTTTCCTGATGCGCGTGACGCGGCCGAAATCGAAGGTCGCCAAGAAGCGTGGAGCATCGCTGGCATCAAAGGTCACGCGGGAAAATCAGCCCTTGTTCGATGCGCTGAAGGCCTTGCGGCAGAAACTTGCGGCTGCGGCGAAACTTCCGCCCTACGTCGTGGCGCAAGACCGTACATTGATCGAGCTTGCCGAGAAACGGCCTGATACGGAAACGGCCTTGCACGACATCCTCGGACTCGGCGCCAGCAAGATCGCGCGATATGGCGCGGCGTTCATGCAGGTCATTTCGCAATTCAAGAAGCATCCGGTTTTGACCAACCGGCTATCGGCAAGCGTGAATGCAACGCTCGCGGCGCATCTCAGGGGGCTTGACGCCGAGCAGATCGCATCCGAGCGCGGGCTCGAGGTTGCGACCGTCTATGGTCATCTCGCCGAGGCGATCGAGGCGGGATTAATCGGTGCGGAGGATGCGCTTCACCTCGATCCCGCCGAGCGCGACGAGATCGAAGCGGCGTTCGATCGCTGCGAGACGCGGGATACGGGAAAACTCGGACCTGCATTTGCAGCGCTCGACGGGCGCTACAATTACGGCATTCTCAAATGCCTGCTCGCTGACGCCGGCTAGCGCGATCGGCTTCGAAGCGGCGAAGAATTTCCGATCCTCTGCCTGAGGTAAACGCGACGCGAACGGTCGGGCCCTCGGTGCCGACGACTGCGCATTCGGCACTGTCGCCGTACTGTTCCCAATAGAGGCGCACCTGCTGCGGCAGAACCACGGGCCGGCTCAATTCGATTTCGGCACCGTCATCGTCAATTTGATGAACGGTGCACCGGAATGGCGCAACACCACCGATCTCCAGCAGCGCATGGACGAGCGACGTCCGCCTGCCGAATGTCGGTTTGCCGCAATGCGTGCTGATATTGGACACGGGAGCCCTCGGGGATCGATAAGTCGTAGGGAGACAGGCAAGACGAGTACCAGACCCGAGCCACGCCGGCGATCGGGAGTGTGCCTTCCTGCTGTTTGCCTAATGAAGGGTTACCCGCGATCCGACGCGCGCGGCGCTCGTGCGAGGCGTCTCCCGATCCCATCGCACAGAGCGCGCAATTCGGGCGTCCAGGAGGCCACGTTCGAAGCGAAGAGGTTCGCTTCGGATTTAAGAATGACGCCGTCGTCGAGCACGCGCAGCCCGTTGGCGCGCAACGTTTCTCCCGTCGTGGTGATGTCGACGATGAGCTCTGCGGTGCCTGCTGCGGGCGCACCCTCAGTCGCTCCGGCGCTTTCGACGATACGGTAGTCGCCGAAGCCTTTCGATGCGAAGAAGCGGCGCGTGAGGTTCATGTATTTCGTCGCGACGCGCGGCCAGCGGCCATGCCTCCGTCGAAATGGCATCGCGATCTCTTCCAGATCGGCGACGGTCACGACGTCGATCCAGCAAGCGGGCACCGCCACGACGACATCGGCAAAGCCGAAGCCGAGCTTATGCACGAAGCCGATGCGCGTCGCAGCATCAGAGATATTCTCGCGAATGAGATCCTCGCCGGTGATGCCGAGATGAACGCTCCCGGCCTTCAACGCTTCCGCGATTTCCGACGACGATACATAAGCGACGTCGACGTCCGGCAAGCCGTCGATCTCGCCGCGATAGCCGCGCGCATGCCCGACCTTGCGCACGACGAGTCCGGCACGCGCGAACATGTCGGTCGTCTGCTCCATCAGGCGACCCTTCGAGGGAATGGCCAGCGTCAACCTGCCCATGACGACGCTCCCTGTATCGCTGCCAGAAGACGCTCGGTGTGAATCGCGGCGCCAACGGCGGAAACGTCGACGTCCGCACCCGCTGCGCGCATCAGGCCGTCGTAGCGGCCGCCGGTCGCAACCGGACTCTGCGGTCCGAGCGTCTTGGCGCGAACTTCGAACACGAGGCCGGAATAATAGGCGAGCGTGCGTCCGAATTCGGCAGAGAACGTCACGCGATCGAGATCGATGCCGGCGTTTGCAAGAAGCGCCAAGCGGCGATCGTACATTTCCAACGCCTCGCTCGAACCGGCCGGCGCTCCGTTGACGAGTTCGGCAATCTTTGCGCCTGCGGTGCGCGCCGGCCCGGATATGCCGACGTAACGGCCGATCAGATCGGCGGCGGTGGTATCGAGCGGCTTTTCTTCGCGGCTCTCTCGGATACCGATCAGGTGCTCGGTAATATCCGATAACGGCCGCGTACCGATCAGCTCGATCGATTTCTCTTCGAGATACGCCGCGACGGTCGCTTCGCTGGCAGCGGGATCGGCGCTATCGAGCGACGACAGCAGCGCTTCGGGCATGGAAACGCGTGTCACGCCGCCGCCCGTTGCGAAAGCCTTCAGAGCTTCGCGAAATGCCAGCGGCTTTAGAAACGCGTCGTCCAGGCGCTTCTTCCAGCGCGGCGAAATACCGGCAACGTCGAGGATGCTCGAAAAAAGGCCGAGGTCTCCGAGACGCAGCGACCAATCCTTCAGGCCGACTTTTTTCATTGCCCTGATGACGATGGCGATGACGTCTGCCTCGGCCGCCTCGCGCTCGGTATCTCCGAAGCGCTCAATTCCCGCTTGCCGGAATTCGCGCGGATGGGAGGCATCGGCACCCTGAGGCTGGAAGCGGAACGCAGCGCCGCGATAGCAATAGCGCGCGGGCGTCGTCGGATCGGCGTGGCGTGCAAGATGCAGCCGGCATGTCGGCACCGTGAGGTCGGGCCGCAAGCAAAGCTCGGCGCCGTCCGGATCGGTGAAGACGTAGGTTCGGGCGCGCAGGCTTTCGCCGATGACGTCCAGGAAAACGTCGGCAGGCTGAATGACCGCGGGCGCAACTGCATCGTAGCCGGCCTTTGTAAAAACCGACATCAGCGTCTGCGCCTGAGCTTCGAGCGCCTCGAAATCTCGTGTCGTTTCCGCGGCCATGACCCTAGCGCCTTCCGCGGAGATCTGGAGGAGCAAGCGGTGCCGCACGGAAAACACCGACTGCGCGGCTGCTCCTCACCCTGACCCTCTCCCCGCTTGCGGGGCGAGGGAATTGAGTTAGCCGGCGAATGATCCTCGTGTCCGCACTTGTCCCCTCCCCTTGACGGGGAGGGGTCGGGGGTGGGGTCGGCTTCAATGCCAAATACGAAACATCTGCTTTGGGGAAAGATGCGCTACCCGAGAGATCACACACAGGCGTTCCCCCCACCCCTAACCCCTCCCCGCGTAGGGGGAGAGGAAGAAGTAGTGCGCGAGTTTCAATCGAGAGTTCCGCAATCGGCATTACGATTAATCCTGATGCCGCGCGATGAGTTTTTTGACTTCGTCGATCAGGCTCGACTCGGAGACGGAGAACTGCGCCGGACGTGCCGCCTTCCACTCCTTGTTGTCCTTGATTGCGGCGGCGGCCTTCGCGCCTTCGATCAGGTCCTTGATCGTCACTTCGCCCTTGGCGCGCTCGTCGGAGCCTTGAATGATCGCGCACGGCGCGTTGCGCTTGTCGGCGTATTTCATCTGCGCCTTCATGCCGGACGAGCCTAGGTACATCTCGGCGCGAACACCGGCGTTGCGCAAATCCTGCGTGATTTTCTGGTAGCGCGCGACCTCGCCCTTATCCATCACGAGCACGACGACAGGGCCGAGCGCTTCGGATTTCTTTTCGCCGATGAGCGACAATGCAGCTTGCAGGCGCGAGACGCCGATCGAGAAGCCGGTCGCGGGAACTTTTTCGCCTGTGAAGCGCGCGACGAGATCGTCGTAACGGCCGCCGCCGCCGACCGAGCCGAAGCGCACGGGCTTGCCGTCGTCGCCTTTGACCTCGAACGTCAGCTCGGCTTCGAACACGGGGCCGGTGTAATATTCGAGGCCGCGGACGACGGAGGGATCTATCAGGATTTGTCCAGAACCATATCCGGCGCTTCGCGTTAATTCGGTAATCCGCCGAAGTTCTTCCAATCCCTTGACAGCACGTTCACTTTTTTCGACTAATCCTGAAAGAGCCGAGATGGTCAGCGCATTGTCGATGGGATACCAGTATTCGGCCGGGTCCGGATCATTTTCGTCCTTGCCCCATTTTACATAATTGCCGATTGTTTCGGCACTTGGCCGAGCCGTTTTCGTTTCGGTACTGACAACCTTGGCCGAGAGAACATATGCCAGGACGAGTTTAGCTTGTTCGCCAGTCAGTCCGGCACCTATTGTGAAATCGCCGCTCTCATCTCGCCGACCTTTGCCGAGTAGTTCTCTGACGCCATCCATTCCAAGGCGATCAAACTTATCAATAGCACGAAGGACGGTCAGCCGACGGGCAACATTTTCGTTCCCTCCAATTCCCGCAGCCTCCATAACGCCGTCCAAGACCTTCCGGCTGTTGACCTTGATCACGTAGTCGCCGCGCTTGACGCCTAGCGCTTCCAGCGTATCGGCTGCAAGCATGCACATCTCGGCATCGGCCGCGATGCTTTCGGCGCCGACCGTATCGGCGTCGAACTGCATGAACTGGCGGAAGCGGCCCGGACCGGGCTTCTCGTTGCGGTAGACGTTGCCGAACGCATAGCGGCGGAATGGCTTCGGCAAGGTTTGAAAATTCTGTGCGACGTAGCGGGCGAGCGGCGCCGTCAGATCGTAGCGCAGGCTCATCCACTGCTCGTCCTCGTCCTGAAACGAAAAGACGCCGGCGTTCGGCCGGTCCTGGTCGGGCAGGAACTTGCCCAGCGCGTCGGTATATTCGATCGCCGGCGTTTCGAGCGCCTGGAACCCATAGCGCTCGTAGACGTCGCGGATCTTTGCGATCATCTCGTTCAGGCCGCGCAATTCCGCCGCTTCGATG